>NZ_JAZKRW010000233.1:0-2596 GCF_036626415.1 Salinibacter sp. | reverse complement strand
TCCTCCCAGTCCGCCAGGAAGCGCTCCAGCCCGCGGTCCGTCAGCGGGTGCTCCAGCAGCTTCATCATCGTCTCGAACGGCATCGTGGCCACGTCGGCCCCCGCCAGGGCCGCCCGCTTCACGTGGGTGGGATGCCGGATGGAGGCCGCCAGAATGTCCGTCTCGAAGCTGTAGTTGTCGTAGATCTGGCGGATCTCTTCGATGAGCGTCATCCCGTCGGAGGAGATGTCGTCAATCCGCCCGATGAAGGGGCTGATGTAGTCCGCCCCGGCCTTCGCCGCGAGCAGCGCCTGCGTCGGCGAGAAGCAGAGCGTGCAGTTCGTGGGAATGCCCTCGTCGTCGAGGGCGCGGAGGGCCTTGATGCCGTCTTTGATGAGCGGAATTTTGACGACGACATTGTCGTGGATCTGGGCCAGGGTGTGGGCCTCCTCCATCATGCCGTCGAACTCCGTCGCCGTCACCTCTGCGGAGATGTCCCCGTCGACGGTCTCACAAATCTCCAGCACGCGCTCGTGGAAGTCCACGTTGCCCTCCGCCTTGACGAGGGACGGGTTCGTGGTCACCCCGTCCAGCACGCCCATGTCGTTGGCCTCGCGAATTTCTTCCAGGTTGGCGGTGTCTACAAAGAATTTCATGGCAAGTCGAATGTTGTTCGTGTGAACGTGTGTTTAGCGCAAGGTGGGGGCTGCGCGTCGAGCGTTGTCGACGCAGCCGGTCCGTCCTTCACTACGAATCCTTCATTTCGATGAGCGCCTCGTCGTCACCCCTCGACCAGCGTGCGGGCGGCGGCGGCGACCCGCTCGGCGGTCAGGCCGTACTCTTCCATCACGCGCTCCCCCGGCGCCGAGGCCCCAAACCGGTCCACCCCGATCGCCGTGCCGCTCGTGCCGACGTAGCGCTCCCACCCCTGGGTCACGCCCGCTTCGATGGAGACGCGGGCCTCGACCGAGGGCGGCAGCACCGTGTGCCGGTACGCCTCCGACTGGGCCTCGAACAACGCCCAGGAGGGCATGCTCACCACCTGCGCCTCGATGCCTTCGCTCTCAAGCGCTTCGGCGGCCCGGAGGGCGTGCTGCACCTCGCTTCCAGTCCCCATCAGTACTGCGTCCGGCTGTCCGTTCGTCTCTCGCAGAATATAGGCGCCCCGGTGCAGTCCCTCCGCCGCCGCCAGCCCCGTCCGGTCGAAGGTCGGCAACGTCTGCCGCGTCAGGACCAGCGCCGTCGGCCCGTCCGTGCGCTGCACCGCCGCGCCCCACGCCTGGGCCGCCTCGTTCGCGTCGGCCGGCCGGAGAAGGGCAAGGCCCGGAATCGCCCGGAGGGCCATCAGGTGCTCCACCGGCTGGTGGGTGGGCCCGTCTTCGCCGAGCCCAATCGAGTCGTGCGTAAAGACGTACACGACCGGCTGCTCCATCAGGGCACTCAGCCGGAGAGAGGGCCGTAGGTAGTCGCTAAAGATGAGGAACGTGCCGGCGTACGGCTGGATGCCCCCGTGCAGGGCCATTCCGTTCGACACTCCCGCCATTGCGTGCTCCCGCACCCCGAACCGAAGGTACCGCCCGCCCGGGCGGTCTTTCTGGAAATCCGCCCGCCCCTCCACGTCGGTCTTGTTCGACCCGGTCAGGTCCGCCGAGCCCCCGATCAAGTACCCCACCGCCGGGGCCAGTTCCTCGAGGGTGAGCCCGCTGGCCTTGCGGGTGGCCATCTCTTCGCCGGTTTCGGCGGTCGGCTCAAACGTGGGCAGCGTCTCCTCCCACCCCTCCGGCAGCCCGCGGTCCATCCACCGCTCCAGTCGGGCGGCCTGTTCGGGGTGGGCCTCTTCGTAGTCGGCCCGGAGGCCCTCCCATTCGCGTTGGGCCTTCTGCCCTTCCGCCTTCGCCGCCCGCATGTGGTCGTACACCGCGTCGGGGACGTAGAATGTCTCCTCCGTGGGCCAGCCGAGCGCCTCCTTCGCCAGCCGCACCTCCTCTTCCCCGAGCGGCGCCCCGTGGGCCGCGGCGGTGTCCTGCTTGTTCGGGCTCCCGTAGCCGATGTGGGACTGAACCCGGATCAGAGACGGCTTCTCGGGGACGGCCTTCGCCTCCTCGATCGCGGCGTCCACCGCCGAGAGATCGTTGGCGTCTTCGACGTGGGCGACGTGCCAGCCGTAGGCCTCAAACCGGCCGGCCACGTCCTCCGTGAAGGCCAGGTCGGTCGATCCGTCGATCGTGATCTGGTTGTCGTCAAAGAAGTAGATCAGCTTGCCCAGCCCGAGGTGGCCCGCCAGCGAGGCGGCCTCCTGGGAGATGCCCTCCATCAGGTCCCCGTCCGAGCAGATGGCGTACGTGTAATGGTCGAAAAGCGGGAAGCCCTCTTCGTTGAACTCGTCGGCCAGCAGCCGCTCGGCGACCGCCATGCCCACCCCGTTGGCAAAGCCCTGCCCGAGCGGCCCGGTCGTCGTCTCTACCCCGTCGGTCAGGTGGGCCTCCGGGTGGCCCGGCGTCTGGCTCCCCCACTGCCGGAAGTTTTTGATCTCCTCCATCGAAAGGTCGTAGCCGGTCAGGTGGAGCAGGCTGTACAGAAGCATCGAGGCGTGCCCCGCCGACAGCACGAACCGGTC
>NZ_JAZKRW010000232.1:0-2629 GCF_036626415.1 Salinibacter sp. | reverse complement strand
CGAGTGGCCGTGCCTTCACAAGCATATCATTGGCGCGGAACGATGGCAAGACGCCTGCTCCACGCACTCCGATATTGTGCCGCGGACTACGTCCTGGGCCCCGGAGCACCGTTACGCCCGGCCACCGGTAAAGCGTCCGTTTTGACTGTTCGCCGATGGAAACGGAGGCCGTCTCCGTCCAGCCCTGATGCCCGCATCCCGTTCCCGCGGAACGCAGAACAGGGGGATCAGCGGGGCCGCAGTCGGTGCGCCCTCCCCGAGACGGCGTCGGGCGGACCCCGTCGCTCAGAGCGCGTCGGCCTCCAGCACCGTGCGGGCCCGGTCGGGGTAGTCGGTGATGAGGCCGTCGACCCCGAGGCGGATGAGGCGGGTCATGGCGTCGGGGTCGTTGACGGTCCAAGGGACCAGCGCCAGACCCCGGTTGTGCACCGCCGAGACGAGGGCGTCGTCGACGAGTTCTGCGTTTGGGCTGTAGATGTCCGGCACGAAGGAGAGCGTCGTCAGATTGTCGTCGAGCCCCTGATTGCCGGCCCGGCCCACGAGCAGGGCGATTCGCACCGTCGCGTTCTGCCGGTGGGCGGCCTCGAGGGTGCGCGGGTCGAACGACTGAATCGTCGTCCGCGGCGCCACGCCCGCCGCCGTCACGACCGCCAGGACCCGCCGCACGAACGTCTCGGGCTCGGGGTGCAGGGTACCATCCCAGTCGGGCCGGCTCTTCGTCTCGATATTGTAGAAGACGGGGCCCCGATCGTGCGTGTCGTCGTACGTCTCGGCCATCTGGAGCACGTCGCGCAGCCGCGGCTTCGGCGCCGAGACCGACTCCTGCTCGGGGAAGTCCTCGAGCGTCCGGCCACAGTCGTACGACGCGATCCGCTCGTAGGACATCTCGTAGATCTTGTGGGCCCGCGCCTCGCCTTCCGGGATCGGGGCGCCGTCGGGCGTAAGGCACTTCGCCCGGGCCATCCAGGGCTCGTGGGACACGACCACCACACCGTCGGCGCTGACGACGACGTCCATCTCGAGGGTCGTGACGCCCAGCTCCAGGGCCCGCCGGAAGGCGGGGATCGTGTTCTCGGGGACGAGCCCACGGGCGCCCCGGTGCCCCTGCAGGTCGAAGCCGTTGGGGCGACGCGTCGTGTCGGGGAACGACTGGGAACGGGCGTCCGCCATGGGGACCGCGAGGAGAATACAGACGGAAGCGATGATCCCCTTCCACCACCGGGGGCGACACCTGAGACCCATGTGCTCGTCGGGAACGGGAAAGAGGCTGCAGGATATCGCTCCTACGTCCCGGGGGCCCTCCGGTTCAGTCTCCCCTCCGGGCCGAGACGACCGGATCTCACCCTAAACCGAGGTCCGGAGGGCACCGGCCCCTTTCCCTCCGGTGGTGCCCGAACAGAGAAGGCGGAACGGCGCGTGCGGGGACGGGCCCTGCCTCTGTGCGACGTACCGCCTTCGGGGTGAGAAAATCACCAGCGATTGCCGTGCCGTTCCGCGCAGGAGCGGGCCGTCCCCACGAGGATCGTTTTAAGAGCGCGTAGAGGCAGGGTCGGGGGAGCTTCGTAGGTGGCACTTCTACCGGCGTACCCCTACCTTATAAAAGATGTGGGCGCCCACACACGCCCACGACCCTTCTCCTCGCTTTTTCCAGACCCCCTTCGGAGCATGGAAGCGGACGACAGCCGCGTCATTCCCATCAACATTGAGGAGGAGATGAAGTCCTCCTACATCGACTACTCGATGTCGGTGATCGTGAGCCGCGCGCTGCCGGACGTGCGCGACGGCCTCAAGCCGGTGCACCGCCGCGTCCTGTACGGCATGCACGAGCTCGGCCTCACCCAGGGGGCCAGCTACAAAAAGAGCGCCCGGATCGTCGGGGAGGTGCTCGGCAAGTACCACCCGCACGGCGACTCGTCGGTCTACGACACACTGGTGCGGATGGCCCAGCACTTCTCGATGCGCTACCCGCTGGCCGACGGGCAGGGCAACTTCGGCTCGATCGACGGCGACTCGGCGGCGGCGATGCGGTACACCGAGGCCCGGATGACGCGCATCGCCGAGCAGATGATGCAGGACATCGGCAAGGAGACCGTCGACACGCAGGAGAACTTCGACGGGACGATGGAGGAGCCGGTCGTCCTCCCGGCGGCGTTTCCCAACATGCTGGTGAACGGGGCCGACGGCATTGCCGTGGGCATGGCCACGAAGATTCCGCCGCACAATCTGGGGGAGACGATCGACGCGACGGTCGCCTACATCGACGATCCGGAGATCGAGATCGACGACCTGATGGATCACCTCCCGGCGCCGGACTTCCCGACCGGGGGCATCATCTACGGCTACAAAGGGGTCTACGAGGCCTACCACTCGGGCCGCGGCCGTGTCGTCATGCGGGCGAAGATGCACGAGGAGGAGGTGCCCAGCGGCCGGCGCGCGCTCATCGTGACCGAGATGCCGTACCAGGTCAACAAGAGCCGCGAGATCGAGCGCATTGCCGACCGGGTGCGGCAGGACCGGATCGAGGGCATCGCCGACCTCCGCGACGAGAGCGACCGCGACGGCCTCCGGGTCGTGATTGAGCTGAAGCGGGACGCCAACGCCGAGATCGTCAAGAACCAGGTCTACAAGC
>NZ_JAZKRW010000231.1:0-2647 GCF_036626415.1 Salinibacter sp. | reverse complement strand
GTCGCCGAAAACCTCCGCCTGCAGCTGGGGAGCGCGATCATGGTGTCCCAGCGGGCCGTCGCCCACTTCCGGGAGCAGGACGGCGGGCACCTCGTCCACGTCGGCTCCATCCAGGGGGTCGCCGCGCCGAAGTTCCGGCACTACGAGGGCACCGACATGACCTCCCCGCTCGAGTACACGGCCATCAAGACCGGGCTCCTCGGCGTGGTGCGGTACCTGGCGAAGTACCTGTCCGGCACCGGGATCCGCGTCAACTGCATCAGCCCCGGCGGCATCGAGGACGGCCAGCCCGAGGCGTTCCTGGAGCGCTACCGGGCGGACTGCACCAGCAAAGGCATGCTCGACCCGGACGACGTGACGGGGACGCTCCTGTTTTTGCTCTCCGACCGGTCGGCCCACATCAACGGCCAGAACCTCGTGGTGGACGACGGATGGTCGCTGTAGGGCCGGTGGGTGTACGCATTGGGATGTCCAGTGACCGCCCTCTGAGATGAGCGCAGCCCAAGACGGAGGTTGTCCGTGACGGCCCGAGTTGCGGGGGGAAGTGTTTTCTAACGGGAGACCGCCGACCGCGGACGGCGGACCGCCGTCCTAGTTGTACGTCCGCGCCCTCGGCCCGAGCACGGACCCTCACGGGAAACTCCAATAGAGCATGTGCTCTGAAAGAGCCCCCGATCCCCCGCCAGATGTGCGCCCGACCCTCGCCGATCTTTATGGAAGGCGCCGCCCGCGTCGCATACACTGTAGGCAGAACTTCCAGGCACCGTAGCCGGACTCGCAGCGGAGCCCGCTGTCCCGGCCTCTCCGCGTCTCCTCGCCGGTGCCGACGAGACGGACGGGGACGCGGATCCATCTCTACGTGACGCTCTCTGGGCCGACTTTACGTTCTGCACCTCCCCTGGCATGAAGAACGCACCGACTCTCTCCACTGCTCCTCGCACGGCCGTAATGTCCGACTGGCACGACTGTCAGGTTCCGTCCGACGCCTCCATCCGGGAGGCCATGCAAGCGATCGAGGAGAGTGAACTGCGCATCGCCGTGGTCACGACCGACGGCGACAAGCTCCGCGGTGTGGTGACCGACGGGGACATCCGGCGCGGCATTCTCGACGGCCTGTCCCTGGAGCAGCCCGTCGAAGACGTGATGAACGAGGATCCGGTGGTGGCCCGCCGGGGCAGCGACCCGGAGCGCATCGCGCAGCTCATGACGGACCACCGCATCCATCAGGTGCCGGTCATCGACGCAAGCGGGCGGGTGGTCCGACTGATGACCATCGACGATGTTGTCGACTCGGAGGAGCGCTCTACGCCGGTCGTGATTATGGCCGGGGGCCTGGGCACGCGGCTCCGACCCATCACCGACGACTGCCCGAAGCCGCTGGTCGAGGTGGAAGGGGTGCCCATCCTGGAGACGCTGCTCGAGCAGCTGGCCGCGCAGGGGTTTCGCCGCGTGTACCTGTCGGTCAACTACAAGGCCCAGATGATTGAAGAGCATTTCGGGGAGGGGGCGGACTGGGGGCTCCAGATCGAGTACCTCCGGGAGGAGAAGCGCCTCGGGACGGCCGGCCCCCTGAGTCTGCTTCCCGACCAGCCGACCGAGCCGGTCCTGGTGCTGAACGGCGATCTGATGACCACCATGAACTTCGGACGGCTCGTGGACTTCCACGACGAGCAGGCCGCTATGGCCACGATGGGCGTGCGCCGGCACCGCGTGGAGATTCCCTACGGGGTCGTCGAGATCGAGGACCGGCGCATCACGGGCCTCGAGGAGAAGCCCTCGGAGGAGTACTTCGTGAACGCGGGCGTGTACGTCCTGGAGCCGGCGGCGCTAGAGCAGGTGCCCGACGACGCGTTTTTCGACATGCCGGAGCTCTTCCAGCTGCTCGTGGACGACGAGCGAGCGGTGAGCGCGTACCCCATCCAGAAGTACTGGCGGGACATTGCCCACCAGGACGACCTTCAGCGGGCCCAGGCCGAGTTCAATCAGGTGTTTGACAAATGAGCCTCTTTGGCGAGCACCGCGTCGTGGCCCTCATTCCGGCCCGGGGAGGGAGTACGTCGGTCCCCCGAAAAAACATCCGCCCGCTGGGCGGGACGCCCCTCGTGGCGTGGTCGATCGAGGTGGCGCAGTCCGTAGAGGCCATTGACCGGGCCGTCGTGTCCACGGACGACGACGCGATTGCCGAGACGGCCCGGGAGCACGGGGGGACGGTCGCCCGGCGCCCCGCCGAGCTGGCGACCGACGACGCGCTCGTCCTCGACGCCGTCCGGTACCACCTGACCGAGTGGCGGGCGGAGGGCCGACCCGCCGACGTGGTCGTTCTGCTCGAACCGACGTGCCCCCTGCGTGAGCCGGAGGACGTAGCAGCCTGCCTCCGGCGCCTCGCCGAGGGAGATCTCGACTCGGTGGCTACGTTCACCGAGGCCTCGCTGAATCCGCACCGGGCGTGGCGAATCGAGGAGGGAAGCCCCAGCCCCTTCGTTGAGGGCGCCGTGCCCTGGCGCCCGCGCCAGGAGCTGCCCGAGGCGTACCAGCTCAACGGCGGGGCCTACGTATTCTTTGCGGACCGGCTCCCCGACGACGGCGTCGCGCCCCTCTTCGGCCGCGCCGGCGCCGTCTACATGCCGGAGACGCGGTCGGTCGACAT
>NZ_JAZKRW010000230.1:0-2695 GCF_036626415.1 Salinibacter sp. | reverse complement strand
CCTGAAGCCGCCCGCGCGGCCTTCCGGGAGGCCATTTCCGTCCAGCCCGACTACGCCGACCCACGCATGGCGCTCGCGTCTTCCCTCCCGTCCGACTCTGCGGGGCTGCGAGAACGGGCCCGGTGGTACCGCGAGGTGATGACCCTGGCGCCCAACCACGACACCGCCCGTGCACGCTACGCGGAAACCCTCAGGAAAATGGGGGCCGACTCTCTGAGACTGCCGCCCATGGCGCGCTTTGATCAGCTCAATCTCGGGCCGCTCGGTCGGCGACCGGACCGCCCGCTCGTCGAGGTCTCTGAACTCGTGGATCGCTCGAATGCGGGCGCCGCCCCGAACATGGACGGGACGTTCTAGCGTGCTCCCGGCGGCGCCCGCATACGGCCGTCCGCTGCCGCTTCTGTTTCCGCGTTCAGTCGCATCGTCGTTTCTTCCTCTCCCGAGCTTTCCGCCATGTGGTACCGACTCGCTGTGCTCACGCTCGTACTTGCGCTTCCGCCCTCGGCCCACGCCCAGTGGGACGTGGAGGCGACGGCCTTCACGCGAGTGGGCGTGCAGGACAACGTCTTCAAAAGTCCCGACCAGCTCCTGCAGAACCAGTCCATGCTGGGCACCGACAGCCTCGTCCGCCGCGACGCCATCTACCAGCACGGCGGCGACATCGAGGTGGAACGTGCGCTGGGCGCCCGGCACGAGGTGGCGGTGGAGTACGATGCTGCCCTGCAGCACTACACCACCTTCTCCAGCCAAAACGAACGCGAGCACGACCTGGCGCTTCGCTATGCGCACGACGCGCCGGGCCCTCTCACGCTGCAGCTGGAGGTGGACCGCCGGTGGAACCGCTCGGTAGGCACCAGTGTGCTCGGGGACGAGCTAACCCGCCTCTTCTCGTACCGACACTGGGAGATGAACCCTCAGCTGGAGTGGGGCCTTTCCGAGATGGCCAGCTTGACGCTCGACTACAGGCGCCGGTGGCGCACGTACGACACGCAAGCCGGCCTCGCCCCACTCAGCTACAACGACCATCGCCTCCAGCTGATCAGCTGGCTGCGCTTTCGGGAGGCCGACCGTCCACAGTGGGTCTTTCTCCAGGCCAGTGTGCGCGAGAAGCAGTACCGTGACTACCAGGCGCGCGACCTCGACGGCCAACAGGATCCGTCGCATCCTACGAACACGCTGCGCTACGCCAGCCTGCGCGCGAAGTACAACATGGACGTGAGCGACACCTTCTCGTGGGGCATCGGCACCAAGCTCCGCCGCCGGGTTGACGCGTTCAAGGGGTACTACAATTACCAATACGCTCGCCTGGACGGAGAGATCGAGTGGGACGTGCGGCCCTCTACCACTGTCAAACTGGAGGCGAAGTGGCGCCACTATCGGTACGACGAAAAGTCGGCAGCGACCCCAGAGGAGCCGCTCCGCTACAACTACGTGGACGGGGCCCTGCACCTCACGCACCGCCTGCGGCCGTACCTGCACCTGGTCGGCCGGGTGTCGACGGACCGGCGCATCTCAAACGTGGGCGATGTCTCCCGACGCACCCGTCGCTCCTACGCGGTGCACACCGTGACAACGGGGCTGCGCATCGACGTTGAACGGCTGTACCGGCAGATGCGCTGAGTCCGCGCCTCGGCGCGTGGAGCTAAACTGGTGAGTAGGGCACAAAGGTGGCCATCCTCCCACAAGACGGCTCGTCTCTTGGGCGGAGCGCGTTGATGCAGCGCGCCCGGGGGCCCTCAAATCACGTCGTGCGTCTGGGCGACCTCGGTGAACGCGTCGATGGCGCGGTCGAGCTGGTCCTGGGAGTGAGCGGCGGACATCTGGACGCGGATGCGAGCCTGGCCCTCCGGCACCACGGGGTAGCTAAAGCTGATGACGTAGATGCCGCGGTCGAGCAGCTCATCGGCAATGGCGCCGCTCGTCTTCGCGTCGTAGAACATGATGGGCACGATGGGATGCTCGCCCGGCTTGATCTCGAAGCCGCGCTCCTCCATTTCCGAGCGGAAGTAGCGGGCGTTCTCCCAGATCTTCTCGCGCCGCTCGCCGCTCGTCTGCAGCATCTCCAGCACCTTGAGGCTGGCGTTGGCGATCATCGGCGCGATGGCGTTGGAGAAGAGGTAGGGGCGGGACTCCTGCCGCAGCAGGTCGATGATCTCCTGCCGTCCGGTGGTGAAGCCGCCGGTGGCGCCGCCGAGGGCCTTGCCGAGCGTGGAGGTGATGATGTCCACCTCGTCGAGCACGCCCTTCGCCTCGCTGGCCCCACGGCCCTCCTCGCCCATGAACCCGGTGGCGTGGCACTCGTCGACCATCACGAGCGCGTCGTACGCGTCGGCCAGTCGACACATCTCGTCGAGCTTGGCCACGTCCCCGTCCATCGAAAAGACGCCGTCGGTGGCAATCAGGCGGGTTTCTGCGTCCTGGGCCGCCTGCAGCTTGGCCTCCAGGTCGGCCATGTCGCTGTGCTCGAAGACATGGAGGTCGGCCTTGCAGAGCCGGATGCCGTCGATGATGGAGGCGTGGTTCAGCGCGTCGCTGATGATGGCGTCGTCCTCGCCGAGGATGGTCTCGAAGAGGCCCGTGTTGGCGTCGAAGCACGAGTTGTAGAGGATCGTGTCGTCGGTGTCGTGGAAATCGGACAGGGCGTGCTCCAGGTCCTTGTGCACCGACTGGGTGCCGCAGATGAAGCGGACGCTGG
>NZ_JAZKRW010000229.1:0-2695 GCF_036626415.1 Salinibacter sp. | reverse complement strand
GGATGTTGTGGGCGTACCACCAGTTGGCCGTCGCCTCCGGCACGCCGCTGTAGATGGGAAGCAGAAACGCGATGAGGAGGAACGGCCCCCACAGAATGGCGGCGCCGAGGTACCACACCGAGATGTAGAGGTGCTGCACGTGCCGCTTCCGGAGGGTCTGCACGAACGACGCCACGACGAGCAGCAGGGCCGGGACGATGAACGCGAACGCCGCGTACGGCATTTCCACCCACTCGATGGACCGCGAGTAGCCGGCCAGGATGCCGATCGTCCCCACAACCATGCCCACGTTCCAGAGGGCCACGCTGAGCAGCAGCAGCCCCCGGCCGCGCAGCTCGGTTTTGAGGAGCCGGGCCCAGAGCCACGTGCCCACCCCTACGCCCGCCATCGAGATCCAGCCGTAGATGACCGTGTTGAGGTGCGCGGGCCGGATCCGACCGAACGTGAGCCACGCCTGCTGCGTCCACCAGTCGGGAAACTGGAACTTGAAGCTCGCGATGAGTGCCAGCAGCGATCCGATGAGGAGCCAGACGGTCGCGCTCACGATGAAGGCCACGACCGGCCGGCGCGTCGACGCGTCGACCACGCGGCGCCAGCTCTCCTCAGGGGGAGGAGACGCAGAGGCAGACGAGGAGGAAGCAACGTCGGGCATATGAGGGGGCGCGAGAGGAGAAGGAGTTAGGCGGCGGGCGCCGACGAATCTCCGTCGGACTCGGCCTCCCGGAAGAACTGGTCCTGCGGTTCCCCGACGGGCTCGTCCTCGTCGAAGATCACGTAGGCCCCGGATTTCAGGTTACGAAAGTAGCCGTGGCTCCCCGCGTAGAACAGCACGGTAAGGGTCGTCGCGGCCCCGATGACCAGGACCAGCAGGACGGCGAGCAGGGGCAGGTAGGTCATGGCAGGCGTACAGGGGCAGGGGAGGGCTCGGCGGCGGTCGTAGACGCGAGGGGGCGGGGCGGAACGACCCGCACCGCCTGTGCGGAGTCGCTCGCGGGGACTGCCGAGCGGCTCTCCATGTCACGCCACACAAAGTACAGCAGGGCCGCCAGCAACAGCGCGGACGCCACGAAGAGCGCCATCACGAGGCCGGCCGTCGCGCGTTCAACGTCGTACTGGGCGTTGGACATGGACGTCGGCCCGGTTTGTTATTACATATTTTTACAACCTAGAGAATCAAACATCCCCTCCCACAGTGAGGATCCTGGTGTGTTGAACGAAGGCCTTATCTTTACTGTTTGCTCAAAGAATAATTCCCGCCCGCCGCCCCGGCGGGCCCCGTCGCCGTACACGGTGAAGCCCCCCCCTGAGGAGACGGACACTGTTTAGAAGAGCCTCCACGTAGAGGTATTGATATGATCAGGTGCCCGCATTCCGACGGAGCAGACTCATGGCCCAGTGCCGCTGTGGCGGAGCGCCGCGCGAGCCCCCTTCCCGACGCGGGACGAGGCAGCGTGAGTGCCTGAGTCGGCGGAACTGTATTTACAGTTTTATATATAGGCGCATGACAATACAAAACCCCATCGGTCCCGACCCGCGATGCCCGATTCCGCCCCATCCTCGTGTCCCTGCGGCGCCTCGCCGGAGGAGCGCCTCGCCGAGCCGACGATCGAGCACCGCGCCGACCAGCTCAAGGCCCTTGCCAATCCGGTGCGTCTGCGCATGGTCGACCTCATCTACCATGGGGGCGGCGAGATCTGCGTCTGCGAGTTCATGGACCACTTCGACCTGAGTCAGCCGACGATCTCCCATCACCTGAAGGTGCTACGGAAGGCGGGGCTCATCCAGCGCCGGAAGGAGGGGACGATGGTCCGCCATCGGGTCGACGAGACCGCGTTTACCGCCCTCTCTACGCTGATGGACCGGTTTTCGACGCTTCCAGAGACCGAAGAGGTGCTTGCGGAATAGGGCGGGTTGTGGCCCAGAACCCCCCGCCAACTGCAGTCTGGACGCGGCCCAATGAGCTCGCTCACGCGGACTTCACGTAGCAAGGCCCCTTGCGTAGAAACATTTGTAAATACATGTAAGTACAAATTGATCCACAACGGGGAGACGGCTTCCGGTCTCTCGACTCGTCGCGCACTCCTTTCCATAACCTCTCGCTGCTCAATTTATGTCTGCCCCCAGCCCCAATACGAAGACGGCTTCCGATCCCAGCACGGACGTCGCTCCGGAGACGAGAGAGACCGACGTGACGACGGGCCTGAACAATCTTCTGGCCGACGCCACGGTGTTCTACCAGAAGGTGCGCCACTACCACTGGAATGTGACCGGTCCACAGTTCTTCACCCTCCACGATAAGTTCGAAGAGCTGTACACGTTTTGGTCCGACGCCATCGACCAGATCGCCGAACAGGTGCGCGGCCGGGGCGACCGGCCCGTGCACACCCTCGCCGACGTGCTGGACCTCGCGTCGCTGGCAGAGGACCCGAGCACGCCGCCGGCCGACGAGATGGTCGAGGTCGTGATCGAGGACCTCGACGCCCTGGGCGACCGGGTGCAGCGCCTCGCCGACCAGGCGGAAAATGCCGGTGCCCCCAGCACAGTCACCGCGCTCGAAGACCTCGGCGAGCAGATCGAGGAGGACCGCTGGATGCTCCGTGCCTGGCTCAACGACCTGTAGTCCCGTCGGGACATGAAGAGTCGGCCCCCGTTTCCTGCCCGGGAACGGGGGCTTTTTTGTTAACCGGTGCTCCTT
>NZ_JAZKRW010000228.1:0-2707 GCF_036626415.1 Salinibacter sp. | reverse complement strand
ACCGTCATGCCGCGCTCCTCCAGTTCTTGCCGGGCCTCCTGCGGCAGGTCCTCGCGCTGCTGGGCCTGCCCCGTGCTGGGCACGAGAGCCAGGGTCAAAAGGAGAACACAAAGACCCGAGAGGATGCTGCGCATCGTACACCAGGACTGGAGTCGGACGACGGATAGACGTGGAACTGAGTCTTCTCTTATAGCAGTCGCAGAAGTTTGGGCCGCAAAACCAGAAGTATTTGGTAACCGGTGCCGGGTAGAAAGGCGAATAAATCCATGCCAGGCCCGACAACTTTTTCGAATATTCGCCTTCAGGACGCCCCGAGGGCCTCCAGCGTGCCGTCCATTGACGCCACGTCCTCGCGGAAGTTGGCCAGTTGCGCCGCCCAGGACGTGTCCGGGAGATTGAAGGTCGCCCGAGCCCGGCTCGCATCGAGCACGGTGTAGGCCGGGCGGGCCGCCGCCGTTGCATACTCCTCCGACGACACGGGCTCCACCGTCACGTCCGTGCGGCCAAACTGGGCAAAGATCGCCCGGGAGAAGCCGTACCAGCTCGTCTGGCCGGTCCCCGTGAGGTGATAGATCCCGGCCTGTGAGGTGTCGTCCGCCGTGAGGAGGCGGTCACAGATCGATGTCGTGGCCTCGGCACACCAGCCAGCCCAGGTGGGCACGCCGATTTGGTCGTCCACGACCGTCAACCGGTCCTTGTCCTCGGCGAGGCGCAGCATGGTCCGCACGAAGTTCGACCGGCGGTGGCTGTACATCCAGCTCGTGCGCAAGATCAGATAGCGTCCCCCGACGTCCCGGATGGCCTCTTCGCCGTGTCGTTTCGTGCGGGCATAGACGTTGATCGGGTTGGGCGGATCGTCCTCGGTGTAGGGCGTGCGCTTCGTCCCGTCAAACACGTAGTCGGTGGAGTAGTGCACACACCAGGCCCCGGCGTCCCGGGCCGCCTCGGCCAGCACGCGGGGCGCCTCGGCGTTGATGGCGGCGGCCCGCTCCGGCGCCTCCTCTGCCCCGTCCACGTCGGTGTACGCCGCCGCGTTCACGATGAGACCCGGCTCAAGGTCCGCCACCGCCCGGCGCAGGGAGGCCGGGGCCGTCAGGTCGACCGTGGCTCGATCCGGCGTGTGCACCGTGCCGAGGGGGGCAAGGGTGCGGGTGAGTTCGTGTCCCACCTGTCCGGTGGCCCCAAGGAGGAGAATGGTGGCGGTGTCGTCGGGCATTTCGAGCTATCGGACGCCGTCAAAGTGAAGGGCCTTGCGGGGCATCTCGCTGAGCGCAGGGGCCCCCGCGTCTTTCTCCGACAGGACGGGATCGTCCACCGGCCAGTCGATGTCGAGTCGCGGATCGTTCCAGCGGATGGTGCGGTCGGCCTCGGGGTGGTAGAAGTCGGTGCACTTGTAGTGGAAGAGCGCCTCGCCGCTCGTGACCGCGAAGCCGTGGGCATAGCCTTCCGGCACGTACAGCTGCCGCGCGGTTTCCGCCGAGAGGACCGTGCCGTGCCACTCCCCGAACGTGTCCGACCCGGCCCGCACGTCCACGACCACGTCGTAGACTTCTCCGTTCAGCACCGAGATCAGCTTCCCCTGCGGCCGGGGGTTCTGAAAGTGAAGGCCGCGGAGCACCCCCTCGCGGGAGCGGGACAGGTTGTCCTGGACGAACGTGGTCCCGAGGCCGTGGTGTCCATGGTCGCGGACGTTCCAGAGTTCGGCGAACGCGCCGCGGGCGTCCTCATAGACGTCCAGGTCGATCAGGCGCACCCCCGGGAGGGCAGTTTCGGAAACCGTCATCGGAGAACGGGTCTTGAGGGAATATCACGAGCTGGAGGCGGGGGCCGCGTCGTCCTGGACGCGCGCCACGAGGTCGAGCAGGTACTGGCCGTAGGCGTTGTTGTCCATCGAGCGGCCGATGCGCACCACCTCGTCGGACTCGATCCAGCCCTGTTGCCAGGCAATTTCTTCCGGACAGCTAATCTTGAGCCCCTGCCGCTCCTCGATGGTCTGCACGAAATTGGCCGCCTGCAGCAGGGAGCCGTGCGTGCCGGTGTCGAGCCACGCCATGCCCCGCCCCAGGGTTTCGACGTGGAGGCGGTCCTGCCGGAGGTAGTGGCGGTTCACGTCCGTAATTTCCAGCTCCCCCCGCCCGGAGGGCTCCAGGCCCTCGGCAATGTCGACCACGTCGGCGTCGTAGAAGTAGAGGCCGGTCACGGCGTAGTTGGACGGCGGCGCGTCCGGCTTCTCCTCAATGGTGAGGGCCCGGCCCGCGTCGTCGAAGTCCACGACCCCGTAGCGCTCCGGGTCGTTCACGTAGTAGGCGAACACGGTGCCGCCCTCGCCCTGCCCGGCCGCCCGGCGCAGCTTTTCGCCCAATCCCTCGCCGTAGAAGATGTTGTCGCCCAGGATGAGGCACACGTCATCGCCGCCGATGAAGTCGGCCCCGATCGTGAAGGCCTGCGCAATGCCTTTCGGCTCCGGCTGCTCGGCGTAGCGCAGGTTGATGCCCCACTGGTGGCCGTCCCCCAGCAGGTCCTCGAAGCGGGGCAGGTCCTTGGGCGTGGAGATGAGCAGGATGTCCCGAATGCCCGCTCGCATCAGGGTCGAGAGCGGGTAGTACACCATCGGCTTGTCGTACACCGGCAGCAGCTGCTTGCTGACGGCTCGGGTGGCCGGATACAGGCGTGTCCCGGCCCCGCCGGCCAGGAGGATGCCTTTTCG
>NZ_JAZKRW010000227.1:0-2762 GCF_036626415.1 Salinibacter sp. | reverse complement strand
GGCCAATAATTTGAACAACGCTGGCCTCGTGGAATGGCAGCTTGGGACGTACGACGTTGCCCTCGAATACATCCGAGAAGCCGTTGCAATCCACCGCGATCTTGGCAATCGAAACCGGGTGGCCTCAGGCCGCAACAACATCGCAAACATTCAAGAAGAACAGGGAGAATTCGAAAATGCCCTCGAAAATCTCCGATGGGCCCTCCGGGTCAATCGTGCACTGAATGATTCGGTGGACATAGCCATGAATCTGAACAACATCGGGCTCGTCCTGCGGAGTCAAGGGCAGTACGGCGAGGCCTCGAAGGCGCACCGGAAGGCCCTTCGGATTCATCGGCAGCGGGGCGATAGCTCCTCGGTGGCCGACGCGCTCAATAACTTGGGCATCGTCCGAAAGGATCAAGGACGCTACGACGAGGCGCTTCGCCGCTACCGAGAATCACTCCGCATCAACCGCACGCTCGGCAATCGTTCAGAAATTGCGACAAACCTGAATAATGTCGGGGAGGCGCAGTTGGAGCAGGGGCACACCGCGGATGCCCGCGACGCTGTGCGGAAGGCGCTCAGGATCAATCGCCAGATTGGGAACCGCGCGAGCGTTGCCACCAACCTCTACACGATTGGGGAGATACATCGTCGGACCGAGTCGTTCGAGCAGGCCGCGACGTTCTACCGAAAAGCCCTCCGTGTGAATCGAGAACTGGGGCGTCAGGAATCACTCGCGAAAACCCTGTACGGAATGGGGCAAGTGCACCTCGCCGAGTCGCGCTTTGCCACCGCTGATTCGGTGCTCACGCGGGCGGTTCGCATTACGGATGAGCTGCTGAAGACGGCCACCGGGGCAGACCGCCGCGACTACCTGGCCCGAGAGGCGCACACGTTTCAGGCCCTTGTTACGGCACGGATTCGGGCTGGAGCCCCTGAAGGGGCCCTCCGGGCATTTGAACGAGGGCGGGCTCGACTACTGGCCGAGCGGTTGTCCGGGCAGGATCGTCCCGATCAGGACCAGATGCCGACGACGCGCCAGTTACGAGCCGCTGTAGATCCGGGGCGGGCGGCGGTTCTCTACGCCAATACCGACACGGAGCGTCCTCTCACGGCGCTCGTCGTGACGCCCGATGCCATTCGTGCCCACGAGATCCCGGACACCCGTCAGGTCCAGTCCGTCGTGGCCCAGTACCAAGAGGCCCTCGGGCGGCTCCAGCTGCGGGCGGAGCTCGTGCCGTCCGCGCCTTCGTCCTTGTCCCTGCTGCAGGAGGCGAAGGGACTCGTGGGAGGGGAGGCGGAGAAAGACGGATTGGCAAAGCTCGTTCGTCTGTACACCCATGACCTTAGCGTAGCGTCTGCCAGCCAGGTGTTGTCGGATGGTCGTCATCGCCGGCTGGGGCAGTATTTGAACGAACTGCTCATCTCCCCGCTCGAACAGGACCTCATGGGCACCGAAGAGCTCATTGTGGTGCCGGACGGGGCGCTGGGATACCTTCCGTTCGAGACGCTGGTCAACTGGGCGGGAGAGTATCTTGTCGAGAAGCGGAGTGTCCGGTACGTGCAGTCGCTCCGGGTCCTCCGGCGTCTGCAACAGCGTCCAGATGCTCCGCCGACGCGATCCAAGGGACTGCTTGCCCTGGGCGGCGCTGTCTACGACACGCCCTCTCGTGCGACGGACACCGGGGGCGTCTCGGAGTCACAAATTACAGAGTCGAAAATCGAAGAGCGGCGGCAGAGAGCTGAGGGGCCCTGGCCCCGCCTCCCCGGATCCCTACAGGAGGTCGAGCAGATCGGTCAAATTGCGTCCCCGTCCCGCCTTCTTACGGGACCCAGAGCACGAGAAGACACCTTGCAGCGGTTGAATGCAAGAGGCACCCTTCGCCGCTACCGTGCCATTCACTTTGCGGCCCACGGTCTTATGGAGCCCGACGACCCCTCCCGGTCGGCCCTCGTCCTCTCCGGAGCGGTGTCTCAGCGCCCCGACACGATCGGTCTGGACGGGTATCTGACGATGGAGGAGATTGCCGCCCTCCGGCTCGATGCTGACTTTGTGGGGCTGTCGGCCTGTCAGACCGGACTGGGGCGCATTTATCGGGGCACAGGGGTGGTGAGTCTCGCCCAAGCTTTCCTCCGGGCAGGGGCCGACGCGACGGCCGTCTCGCTCTGGCCCGTCTACGATGCCTCCACGAAGGTCTTCATGGAAGCCCTCTATCGACGGGTCTGGCGCGTCGGGCAGCCGTGGACCCGGGCGCTTACGGAGACCAAACGTGCGTTTCTGGACGGCGATCATGGAGAGCGGCTCCGCGCGCCCCGCTTCTGGGCCCCATTCGTGCACTACGGGCGAGAGACGCCGTGAGCGGGGAGCGTTTCCTACAGCCATCCTTCCGCCCGGTACCACGCGATGGTGTCGGCCACTCCGTCGTCGAGGGAGGTGTTGGGCGCGTAGCCGAAGTCCTGCTGGGCCTTCTCGCTGGAACAGGCGGTACAGGCGTGGTGGATCTCGCGGGTCTTGTCGCGGTTGAGCGGCGGATGGGTGCCGGTCACCCAGCCCCAGGCCTCGGCCGCAGTGCCCACGGCCCCGAGGAGCGGGCCCGGCACCGGAAGGGTCACCGCCCAGGTATCAAGGGCTGCGGTAGCGGCGCGCTTCACGTCGTTCCAGGCGTAAGGCTGCTCGCTGCCGAGAAAGTACGTCTCCCCAACTGCCCCTGGGTGCCGGACGGCGTCGACCATGCCGGCGGCAAGATCCTCGGCGTGGACGAGGCTCAGCGTGCGGG
>NZ_JAZKRW010000226.1:0-2782 GCF_036626415.1 Salinibacter sp. | reverse complement strand
GTTCCGTCATCCGGGATGGGGCACCGGCACGGTGATCGGGCAGATCGTGCTGCTGGGCCTGCTGCTGTTGCTTCTGTTTCCGGTTGGGCTGGGAAGCTACGCGATTGGGACGGGCATCCGCGAGGTGAACCCGGACGCCAACGTGCTCCGGGTCATCAATGGCGGAATGCTGTACCTCGTCCCCGCCCTGACGCTGGCCCGATTTTTCCTGCAGTCGCCGACGTCGGGCCGCCTGGGGCCCTACCTCGCCCTGCCGATTCGGCGACGGGGCGTGCTCCGGGGGCAGGTTCTTCTGGCGCTCCTGTCGGTCCACACCGTGTTTGCGGTCATTGTCGTTGGGCCGGTGTGGGCGGCTGAGGTGTGGCCGACGCTGTCCGGGGGCGAGGCGGCGTCCTGGCTGGCGTCCGCCCTGCTGCTGGCGGGCGTGCTCCCGGCCCTCGGCATGCAGTTGCTGAACGTCCTGCTCGGGCGGGAGCCGGCGTGGTTTCTGGGGGTGCTGCTCGTCGGGGCCGGCCTCGTCGGGCTCGACGCCATTTTGGGGATCTCCCTGCTGTGGAGTGCCTCGCGGGTCATTTTCGGAGCGCCGCTCGTCGGACTGGCTCTCTCGCTCCTCGCGACGGCCGGGACGTACGCCGTCCTGCTCCGCGGCATGGAGGCGCGCGTCGAGGTCGACCGGCGGACGGCACCGCGGTCCTCCCGCTCGTCGACCCGAGAGTGGGGGGCGCGGGTCTACCGCTGGGTCCAAACCACACTGCCGGCCGGTCGGCTCGTGGCGCTGGAACTGCGGCAAATCGTGCGGACACGGCGGCTGCGGGGGCTGGCCCTCATGGGCATTACGATCGCGCTCACGTTCTTCGCACTGTCCGTCGCCGAGGTGTACGTCGGGACGTCAGCCGAGATCGGGGCCAACGCTGTAATGAACGTTGCGTTCTGGGGACTCGGAGGTGCGCTGATCGGGGTGAGCGTGCAGGCGTACGCCGTATCTGCCGGCCATATCGAGGGGACGTTTGCGCGGCCGCATCAGCTCAAGGCCGTCGTGGCGTCGAAGATTGCTCTCTTGTGGACCGGGCTGGTGCCCGGCACCGTTTTCCTCCTCGGACTTCTTCCCTGGCTGTCCCTCCGCGTAGGGACATTTCTGGGGGCCTGTGCCCTCTACTGGTGGGGCGTGATCGTGCCGGTAATGGTGTATCTGGGCACGCAGATGCGGACGCCCGTGGACCTGTCGGCCTCGGCGTTCTCGTTCAACGGAACTGTGGGGAATCTTGCGGGGGTTGCGCTCGCCCCTGTGATCCTCGTCGTCATTGTGGGGAGTTTCGTGGCGGCGCTCGCCGATGCCTGGTGGACGGCCACGGCCGCCCTCGGAGGGGTGGGGCTGCTCGGGCTGGGGGGCCTATCCTGGAGTCTGCACCCGTTCGTGCGTCAACTCGATCGCCACCGGCGCGAGATGGTAGAGGGCTTTCGGGAAAACGAACCCATTTGAGCCGTCCTGCTGAACGCACCCGATTCCCGTCATGACGATGGTCGACGTACTCCGTCATCAGTGGAGGCAGCGGTGGCGCTCGACGACCTGGGGCCGGCACCTCGTGAAGGTGATCCTCCTCGTGATCGCCGCGGCGTACGTCGGGCTTCTGTTCGTCGTGATGCCCACCCAGTTCGCAAACAGCCTGCTGCGGGTCGTTTGGGACTGGAATTTGGCGTTTTCGGGAGTGCCACGGCTCCACCCTGGACTGGGTGGATTGGAGAGGGGCTGCGCCGGCAGCGCCACGCGATGGCGGCGGGCTTCCGGGCGACCGATCCGTGAGCTAGCGTCTACCCCGTCTCCAACCGGCCGTCGGCCGCTTCGTCCACCGCCCCGACCATCGCGAGCACAAACCCGAACACCAGGCTCAGGCCCAGCCACACCGGCCAGCCGTCCAGGAGGGAGCCCGGCTCCCCAATGCTCATAATTCCGAACAGGACGACGAAGAGTCCTGCGATCACCAGCGCCGACAGCGTCACGCGCAGCTGCTCGGGGGCGACTGTCCGGAGGCGCCTCCTGGACAGCGGCGCCGCTCGTCGAAGCCCTCCAACCAAGAGCCCGAGCAGCGCGGCCTGCAGGATCTCCGTCCACGCGAAGGGCTCAAGGGAGAGGGCCCACATCAGGACGTGGAGGCCCGCAAACGCGGCGAAAACCATCGCGGCGGTCCGCAGGGCCTTCCGCCAGTTGGTGGTGGGGCTGAGCCAGCCAGGAACGGTGTCGGTACGCATCGGCGTTCAAGTCGGTGTTCGGACACAGAAGAGACGAGCGTAGAGGGACGTTTCCCGTCCGTCCTCCAGCGAGGCGTGCGGGGTTGGGATTATCCCCCGCGGGCGAACCAGGCCACTGTGAGCCAGGCCAGATTCCAGACCGTGACCAGTCCCCACATCCCGAGGCCCGCCCAGTACCACCGTCGGTCCACTCGCTGCCCGAGGTGGTCGAGAATGGCGTCGTAGGCGACCCCTGCGCCGCCCGCAGCGATCAGGGCCGTGGTCGCGGCGGACCTATACGCTCCGGCCCACAGACTCAGGCCGATGGTCCCGAGCATCAACACCGCCATCGCGTAGAGGCTCGGCCAGTTGATCGGATAGGAACTCCAGAAATCGATCTCGTCTGCGGGGTGATCCTCGCTGGAGACGGAAGGCACCATGGGATCCGGGAGTATGGTTCTACGGTTTGCGTCGGTGCGGCGTCCATGGGGGGGGACGGCCCGGTCGCCAAGAGAAGCGTTGCCTGTCGTCATGGGCCTGTGGGGCGTCGATCGGA
>NZ_JAZKRW010000225.1:0-2787 GCF_036626415.1 Salinibacter sp. | reverse complement strand
GGAGGCGTTCCGGAGTGGCTTGCGAGTGTAGCGGGCGCCTCCTACGTTCTAAGGTGCCATTCATCGCTGCTCCTTTTCGAAGTGCGTTGTGCATCCCATGCGAACGGTGCTCCTCTTCCTGACCCTCGCGGGCCTGTGCCTCTGCGCGCCGGCCCAGGCCCAAGACCGGCCCCACGTCTTCCGAAACGCCACCCTCTACCCGATCAGCGAGGAGCCCATCGAGCAGGGCGTCTTGGTGGTGGAAGGGGGCACGATTCAGGCCGTCGGGCCGGCCGGGTCGGTCGACGTGCCCGCGAACGCGGTGGAGCACGACGTGGCGGGGAAGGAAATCATGCCCGGCCTCGTGGACACGCACTCCCACATCGGCGAGGTAAGTGGCGGAGACGAGTCCGCGGCGATGCACCCGGACGCCCGCACCGTCGATGCCATCAACGTACGCCACCCGTCGATGAACCGGGCCCGCGCCGGCGGCATCACGACGGTGCAGTTGATCTCGGGGTCCGGCCACCTGATGAGCGGGCAGACCACCTACCTCAAGCTGCGCGAGGGCGGGACCGTTGGTGACCTGTCGGCCTGTGAGGAGGGGCCGGTCGAAGACTGTGGCGGCATGAAGATGGCCAACGGCACAAATCCCCAGCGGGCGAGCGGGTCCTTTCCGGGCACGCGGGCCCGGGCCGCGGCCATGGCCCGCGAGCAGTTCGTGGCGGCGCAGGAATACCGGCGCAAGAAAGAGCAGGCCGACGATCCGTCGGAGGCCCCGGACCGCGATCTCCGCATGGAGGGCCTGATCGACGTGTTGGAGGGGCGGCGGACGGTGCACTTCCACACGCACCGGCACGACGACATTCTCACGGCGATCCGGCTCAGCGAAGAGTTTGGGTTCGACCTCGTGCTTCACCACGTGAGTGAGGGGTGGAAGGTGGCCGACGAGATTGCCGAGGCGGACGTCCCGGCCTCCATCATTGTGCTCGACTCGCCGGGCGGCAAGCACGAGGCCGACGAACTGGTCTACCGCACGGGGCGGGTGCTTGAGGAGGCGGGCGTGGACGTGGCCTACCACACCGACGACCCCATCACGGACTCCCGGCTGTTCCTGCGGTCTCCGGCCTTCGGGGTGCGCGCGGGGATGTCGCGGGCGGCGGCGCTCGAATCGGTGACCCTGGCGGGGGCGCGCATGCTGGGGCTGGAGGACGAGGTGGGGTCGCTCGAAGCGGGGAAGGATGCGGACTTCATCGTGCTGTCCGGCGACCCGCTCAGCGTGTATACCAAGATCGAACAGACCTGGGTCGAGGGCACGCCGGTCTTCGACCGGTCCGACCCCGACGACCGGAAGTTTGCCACCGGCGGGTACCGGGTCTACGACGGGGCCGCCCAGCACGTCCACGAGTAGCGCTCACGCCGTCCCCTTCCTCCTGTCCGTCTGCTTCCGTCTCCCAACTGAGTGTTCTATCATGTTGAGTTCGCTTGTTCAACCCCGCGGTCTGTCATTCCTTCTCGCCGCGCTCCTGCTGTGGGGCGGCCTGTCGCCGACCCCGGCCCAGTCGCAGCGGGCCGTACGGGCGGATACCCTGTACACGATGACGGGCGCGCCCATCCAGGACGGGGTGGTGCTCATCGAGAACGAAACGATCGCGGCCGTCGGGCCCGCCTCGGAGGTCGACGTGCCGGCGTCCGCCGAGGTGCACGAGGCGTCCGTCGTCACGCCGGGCCTGATCGACCCCCGAGGGACGGTGGGCCTGTCGGGGATCTACAACGTGTCCGCCGACCAGGACCAGCTCGACACCTCCGAGCCGATGCAGCCCGCGCTCCGGGCCCTCGACGCGTACAACCCGCAGGAGCAGCTCGTGTCCTTCGTCCAGCAGCTGGGCTTCACCACCGTGCACACCGGCCACGCGCCGGGGGCGCTCATCAGTGGGCAGACGGCCACGTTCTCGACCGCCGGCGCGACGGTCGAGGCCTCGCTGCGTGATTCGGTCACCGCGGTCGCCTTTACGCTGGGCCCCGACGCGCAGGCCCGCTTCGAGAGCCCGGGGACCCGGGCCAAGGGCGTGTCGATGCTCCGGCAGGCCCTGCACGACGCGCAGGCCGCCATGGACGGAGACGACGCGGGCGGGAGCGACCTGGGGCAGAAGGCCCTACAGGACGTGCTCCGGGGAGAGGTGCCGGCCCTCATCACGGCCCACCGGGCCCACGACATTCAGACGGCCCTCCGGCTCCAGGACGAGTTCGGGTTTGAGATGATTCTGGACGGCGCGGCGGAGGCCTACCTCGTGGTCGACGAGATCGAAGAGGCGGGCGTCCCGGTCATTCTGCATCCCACCATGGCCCGGCCGTCCGGCACCACCCAAAACGCGGCCTTCACCACGGCGGCCACCCTGCACGAGGCCGGCATCCCCGTCGCCATCCAGACCGGCTGGGAGCCCTACGTGCCGAAAACGCGCATCGCGCTCTACGAGGCGGCCATCGCGATGGCCCACGGCCTGCCCCGCACCGCGGCCCTGGCCAGCATTACTCGCGAGGCGGCCGAGATTCTCGACCTGGAAAATGTCGGGACCCTGGCCCCGGGTCAGCGCGCCGATCTGGCCCTCTTCGACGGCGACCCGTTCGAGTACACCACGCACGTCTGCACCGTTCTGAGCGGAGGCGAGGTCGTGAGCGACGAGTGCAAATAGGCAGCGCTACTCGCCCCGACGCGTCACGATCTCCGTCGCGTCGACCCAGGCGATCGGGGCTGGAATGGCGTCCTTCCGAACGAGCGCCCCGATGACGTTGTCTGTTGCCCTGAAG
>NZ_JAZKRW010000224.1:0-2800 GCF_036626415.1 Salinibacter sp. | reverse complement strand
CTTCGCTGCGCTCGGAATGACTTGTTGTTAAGGGTCTTTTGCGTGTCTACTTAGTCGCCCTCGCCGGTCTCAACCCCCAGCATGAACTCCTCCCCACAGAAGTCGCACCGCAGCTCGATGGCCTTCTGGGGACCGCCTTCCATGCCGGTTTCTTGAAACTCCGGCGTGCCGTCGGGGCGCGTGGTCTTGGGCGTCACGTCCTCGAAGGAGAAGTCGCCGGTGAGCACGTTCGCGTACCCGACGGTGCGCTCGCACTCCGGGCAGGAGAAGGGCTGTTGGGCAGACCCGTCGCCGGTGGAAGACCTTTGGGGCGGTTCCATGTCCATAGGAAGAAAAGGGGTGGAGAAGAGGGTCGGAAAATTGGGATGGGCGTCTACGGTGAGGCCCTCTCTTTCGGGGCTCACTGGGGGTTAGACGTGTCCGTGAAGCTGGTCGTGGCCGTCAGGCGGCACGCCCAGCTCCGCCGTGTTCTGGGTGCCCAGATGCGGGACCTTGCTCACGCTGACCGGCAGGCCCTCGATCGGCTCGTCCATTCCGTCCAGGTGCACAGTGAGACGGGCAGGGTCGACGTCGAGGAGCGCCTCCTGCAGGTCGTTGGCGAAGGCGGTGCTGTCGGGGGCCAGGGTCAGCGTCACCGTGTAGCCCTTCGGCCGGTCGACGTCCGGGTTCGGGTGGGGCGTGGCGGAGACGGTGCCCGCCTCGACTGCGCCGGTCACGTCGGTGTAGTCTGTCTCCGAGGAGCGCTTCCACGTGATCTGTTGGATGGAACGGGACATGGGCGACCGCGCTTGCGAAAGAGGAGGCACCGGGAGAGGGTTCAGCCTCAAAGGGGCCCTGAGCCCTGCCAAACGGAGAAACGTGGGCCCGGCAGGACTTGAACCTGCGACCAGCCGATTATGAGTCGGCGGCTCTAACCAACTGAGCTACGGGCCCCCAATCATCGTAGCTGTGCCCACGAAGTGGCGCCCCGTCGGGTTCCGTTTTCGGGAGCGACAGGAGGGCGGGGGCTGGGAAAATTCGACACCGATCCACGCGACTTATGCAACACGGACATGGGTGATCAATAGAGACACTGTCCTACACTTCGTACTTCAATGTCTCTTCCACAACCGTCCCACTCGCCACCCATGAAGTGGACCAGCGCCAAAGACTTGATGACAGCGGACGTGCAGACCGTCGACGCCGACTGGACGGTCGAACGAGTTGCCCAGTTCCTGACCGACCATGGCATCTCCGGTGCGCCCGTCGTGAAAGACGACCAGCTCGTGGGCGTGGTCTCCCTGACAGACATCGCGCGGCACAACGGCACGGCCGGCAAGCCGGCCTCCGATCGTCCCGCCTCGTATTACCGGTCGGAGCTTGAGGCCGACTACGCCGACGAGGACCTTGAGAACCTTCAGATCAGTGAAGGGGGAGAGACGACCGCCGAACACGTCATGACCCCGCAGGTCTATGACGTGAACGAGCACACGTCCGTCCAGCAAACGGCCCAGGTGATGCACCGTGGGGGCATCCACCGGGTCTTCGTCACCACGGACGGAGAGGTCCGCGGCGTGATCACGGCGCTCGACATGCTGAAGGTGGTGGCGGCGATGTAGAGGCGCGGGACCCCAAGAAGAGGCCCCGCGCCGTGTCTCCCCTCCCTGATCCCCTACCGATCCGGTCCGTACCGGGCAGGCATTCCGTCTTCTGGGATCGACCCCTCAATGAACGTCCGGATGTCCTCGTTGGAGGTCGCCAGGTCCTCCGCGCGCAGGTACATCATGTGCCCGCTCCGGTAGCCCTCGAAGCGCAGCCGGTCGCGCATCGTCTGGCGCGTGCCGAGGTTCCACATCACGTACTTGGCCGAGAAGTAGTCCGTCGCCCCGTCGTAGTAGCCGGACTGCACCATGACGTGGAGGAAGGGGTTCTGGGCCATTGCCGACCGCAACTGGGCGCCCGTGTCGTTCTCCTCGTCGTCCCACGGGTAGACGTTGCCGAAGGTGTTGTACTGCAGGTCCGTCTCGAAGCCCAGCCCGTCGCGCAGGTAGTGGTTGATGGCGGGGGTGAAGGCATGATTCCACGAGGTCAGCTCTGCGGGATAGTCGTACTCGTCCCCGGCGTTTTTCACGTCCACGCCCTTGTAGCGGGAGTCGAGGCGACCGACGGTGTGCCCTTCGCCTTGGAGGAGCTCTTTCCAGAAGGCGTCGGCGGGCACGGCCAGGTTGTGGTTGCGCACAAACTGCTCGGAGAGGCCGGCGTAGCGGGCCACCTGCTGCGCGACCGTCTGCCGCCGCGTGCTGTCGATGAAGCCGCCCCGGGTGACGGCCGGGATGTACTGCTCCACCGTGTAGGTTTCCACCTCGGAGAGGAGACCCTGGAGGTCCCGGTTCTGGAGGTCGCTGGGGAGTTGCTCGTGGTACCAGGCCGTGGCCGCGTAGTAGGGCAGCTTGAGCGCTTCGGAGCGGGGCGACGGGCCGGCGGGCTCCATCCCGAGGCCGGTGGGGGAGACGAGGACGACGCCGTTCAGGTACATCCAGTGGCTGTTCTGGAGCTCGCCCGCCAGGCCCGCGACGCGGGTGGTGCCGTAGCTTTCCCCGATCAGGTACTTCGGGGAGCGCCAGCGGTTGTGCCGCGAGACGAACGTGTCGATCCAGTCGGCCAGGTAGTCCACGTCGGCGGTCACCCCGAAGAACTGCTCCGGGTCCGTGTCCTCGTCGATCACGCGGGAGAAGCCGGTGTTGACGGGATTGACGTACACGACGTCCGCCACGTCGATGATGGAGTGCTCGTTGTCCTCCACCCCGTACGGCTGCACGGG
>NZ_JAZKRW010000223.1:0-2804 GCF_036626415.1 Salinibacter sp. | reverse complement strand
TGAACTCCTGGTACGTCTTGTGCTCCGCGAGCTTCTCGATGCCGCGGTGCAGGTACCCGATGTCGAGGACCGACTTCTCGATGGTCTCCCCGTCCATCTTCACGACGCAGCGCAGGACGCCGTGCGTGGCCGGGTGCTGCGGCCCGATGTTGAGAATCATTTCGTTCTCCAACGGGTCTGCCTCCGGCGCGTGCGCCCCCGCTGGCTTTCCATCCCCCTGCGCGGCGGCCCGCTTCTCCTCGAGCCAGGCGTGCTTGGTCTCCAGTCGCTCGTAGATCTTCTCGTTGTGCTTCGGCCAGAACCGAAACTGGTCGCCGAGGTCGTGCCCGGGAAAGTCAGGTTTCTGAGGCTGGGCCATACGTTCTTGCGGTTGTGCGTTGGAAGGGGGGGCGCGTTGAGCGTTCAACGCGCCGACGGTCCAACGCTATTCAGAATCGGGATCGGTGGCGGGCTCCTGGTAGCTTTTGACGGGCTGGGAGCCGTGGGCCGCGGCGAAGGGGTCCATCGTCAGCTCCCCGTCCGGCGTCTGCGGCGGCAGCGGCAACGACCCCGGCACGCCCAGCTGCGGGAACTCCTTGCGCAGGGGGTGATAGTCGAAGTCTTCCGGCATGTACATGCGCCGCGGATCCGGGTGGTCGACAAATTCAAACCCGAACATGTCGTAGGCCTCCCGCTCGTTCCAGTTGGCCGCCCGGTACACCTCCGTCACGCTCGGCACCCGCATGTCCTCCTCGTCCACCCGCACCTTCAGGCGGATGCGCTTCTGCCGCTCGATGCTTACGAGGTTATAGAAGACCTCGTAGCGGTCCTCCGCGGTGAAGTTGTCGATGCCGCCAAGGTCGACGAAGTACTCGAAGCTCTCTTCCGCCTTGAGGAACCGGCAGATCTCGCGGATGCGGCTCTTCTCGACGTAGACGGTGTCCTCGTTCGCGTAGCGCTCTACGTCGAGCACTGCCGCGCCGAACTCCTTGCGCAGGGCGTCGATGACCTCTGGGACGCGGGTCGTGTCCGTCGCGTGGGCATTGTCGGTGTCCTGCTCGGGCTTCGGCTCGTCGGACGGGGTGTAGTGAAACCGGAGCTCTTCGGGGTCTTTCGGATTCGCGTCGCGGGGGTCGTCGGGCGTGCTCATCGGCGGTCCATCATCTTGGCGGGGCGTCGTGGGCGCTCGGCGGCCGCGGAAGGGGAGTACAGCGGCCAGGAATGCGCGGCGTCATGCGGCGACCGGCGCCGGGGAAGACGAGTCTTCCGCACCGTCGGCGCCTGTGTCTGGGGCCTCCAGGGTGAGGCCTGAGGCCTTCGGCTTTTCGAGCTGCCCCGGGAACTTGCTCGTGTTCTCCGGCATGATTGGCGCCCGTTCGCCGGCCGCGCCAACCTCGTAGTCCTGCACCACGGAGTACTCGTTGCGAATCTTCTCCTGAATGTCCATCAGCGCATGCAGCACCGACTCCGGGCGCGGCGGACAGCCGGAGATGTACACGTCGACCGGCAGGAAGTTGTCCACCCCCTGCACCACGCCGTAGCAGCGATGCATGCCGCCGGTGGAGGCACAGGCGCCCATGGCAATGCACCACTTCGGGTCGCCCATCTGGTCCCACACGCGGCGAATGGCGTGGCTCATTTTGTAGGAGCACCAACCGGCCACAATCATCAGGTCGGCCTGGCGCGGGGAGAACCGCATCGCCTCGCTTCCGAAGCGGGCCGCATCGTACTTCGGCCCCGCAAAGCCCATCATCTCGATGGCACAGCAGGCCAGCCCCATCGGCATGGGCATGAGCGAGTTTGAGCGGGCCCAGTTGAGGAAGGTATCCACGCGGGTCGTGAAGAAGCCTTGCCCGTTGGTTCCAGAAGATCCAGCCATAACACAGAGAATCGGGCGATTCAGAAGAATTCAAAAACGGAGCGTGCGGCGCACCCAGCAGAGCGGGACGGCCATGCGTCTTTGGTCCACCCCGTTGAATGACACGGGCTCCCCCCCTGTTTCACCCCGCCGTGATACGGCGGGCGAACGTACGGAGGCTGTCACGTTCCCGTCGGCAACACGCCCTCCGCAACGGCCGTCACTGCTCAAAGTCGAGCCCGCCCTTCTTTACGTCGTAGAGCAGCCCGACGAGCAAGATGAGCGTAAACAGCGACATGACGGCGATCACCCCGAGCCCGGCGCCGCTCTCGACAAAGCTATGGAAGCTGGCGGCCCACGGCCACATGAAAACGACCTCCACGTCGAAGACGATGAAGATCATGGCCACGAGGTAAAACTTGACCGAGTACCGCTCGTGGGCGCTGCCCACCGGGTCCATGCCACTCTCGTAGGGCATGGTCTTCGTCCCACTGGGCCGGCTCGGCCCAATGTACGCGGCCGCCGCCAGCAGGGTGAGGGCCAGCCCCAGGGCCAGCGCGATCATCAGAAACAGCGGCACGAAGTCCCCAAACATGACCGGTCGCGGTCGGAGGAGAAAGAAACGACGAGGGTTTTGACACGGGAGATGTACAAGGGTAACTACGGTACAGATCAGGCGTCGCGGATGCAACGCCTTGCCTGCTCAGCCGCCCAAAGAGCCGGTGAACTATCAATCCCGATCGACCTCTCGCGCGAGCAAGTCTTTCGCACGGACAAGACGTAGGCATGAGGAACGGGGGGCGACGTTGTCTTTCTCATCGCGGCTACGGAAGCCGATAGGTGAGGCGGGCGATGACGATCCGCCCGAGTGCGGGTGCGCCCACGAACTCGCGGTGGTCGATGCCGAGCACATTTTGGGCCGTCACGCCCACACTCAGCCCCGACAGTGCGGGCGACTCCGGATCGT
>NZ_JAZKRW010000222.1:0-2898 GCF_036626415.1 Salinibacter sp. | reverse complement strand
GGGGAAGGAGAAAAGATTCAGAACAGCGCGCAGGTAAAATTTATCATAACCGCTGCGGTCAATGGTTTCAACTCTGCGAGCAGCCGCCTGCCCGAAGGAATCGGTGCCGCGACGCCCGGACGGATGCGGGCCCCGCCGTGGCGGCGCGACCGCTGCCAAATCGCCGTGATTTCGGGGACGGGGCCGAATAGATCCGCCCGCCGCCGCGTTGACTAATCTGATCTGCAACCTCTATGCCGCTGTTCAAATGGACCGCGGGCCACAGACCGCCGCACAGTGTCGTTTTCCGCGGTCCGGGGCCGAGCGAAGCGACGTCATGCCCGTGGTGCCGTCTGTGGTCCGCCGTCGTGCCGAGAACAGCACATAGGTTGCGACTTGAGGTACCGACTCCGTTTCGTCCATCCCCCTTCTGCTTCCCATGAGCGATCCCATCGAGGCGCTCCGCGCCCACCTCGCCCCCATCGACGACCTCGAGTCCGCCGCCGCGGTGCTGGCCTGGGACCAGGAGACGTTCATGCCCGACGGCGGGGCCGAGGCGCGGGCCCACCAGCTCTCGACCCTCCAGTCGACGGCCCACGAGCGGTTCGTGTCCGACGAAACCGGCACCCTGCTCGACCGGGCGGCCGACGCGACGGCGGACGCCGACCCCGAAAGCCTTCGGGACGACGCGAGCCTCGTGCGCGTCACCCGCCGCGACTACGAGCGCGCCCGCCGGGTGCCCTCGTCCCTCGTGGCCGAGCTCTCGGAGGCGACCTCCCGGGCGAAGCAGGCCTGGAAAAAGGCGCGCGCCGAGGACGACTTTACGATCTTTGCCCCGCACCTGGAGACCCTCGTCGACCTCTCGGTGGAGAAGGCCGAGGCGATCGGCTACGAGGCGGAACCCTACGACGCCCTCCTTCAGGAGTTTGAGCCCGACCTCACAACCGCCGAGGTCGCCGACACCTTCACCGCGCTTCGCGAAGACCTCGTGCCGCTGGTGGACGCCATCGCCGATTCGCCGCAGCTCGAGGACGACGTACTCCACCGGTCCTACCCCCAGCCGGCGCAACGGACGTTCGGCGAGCAGATCCTCGCCGACCTCGGCTACGACTTCGACCGCGGGCGGCAGGACGTGTCGGCCCATCCGTTCACCACCTCCTTCTCGGTCGGCGACGTCCGCATCACCACCCGTTACGAGAAGGACTACCTGCCGTCGGCCCTCTTCTCGATGATCCACGAGGGCGGCCACGCGCTCTACGAGCAGGGCATCGATCCGGCCCTCGACCGCACGCCGCTGGGCGACGGCGCCTCCCTCGGCATCCACGAGTCGCAGGCCCGGCTCTGGGAGAACCACGTGGGCCGCAGCCGCCCGTTCTGGCGCCACTACTTCCCGAAACTGCAGGACGCCTTCCCCGACGCAGTGGGCGACGCCTCCCTCGACGCCTTCTACCGGGCCGTCAATCGGGTGGAGCCGTCCCTCATCCGCGTGGAGGCCGACGAGGTGACCTACAACCTCCACGTCATGCTCCGCTTCGAGCTGGAGCGGGGCCTCATCGACGGCACGGTGGCCGTCGACGAGCTGCCGGCCCGCTGGAACGAGGCGATGGACGACTACCTCGGGGTGGTGCCCGACACCGACGCCGACGGCGTGCTGCAGGACGTACACTGGTCGATGGGCTCGTTCGGCTACTTCCCCACCTACACGCTCGGCACCCTCACGGCCGCCCAGCTCATGGACACGGTCCGCGAGGAGATTCCCGACCTCGACGCCCGCCTGGCCGAGGGCGACTTCGACCCGCTGCTCGACTGGCTCCGCACGCACGTCCACCAACACGGCCGCAAGCATACGGCCCCTCAGCTGCTGGAGCGCGTGACCGGCCGGGCGCTATCGGCCACCCCCTGGCTCCAGTACGCCCGAGACAAGTTCGGCGCGCTCTACGATCTCGACGAGCGTGCGTAGACGCGGTACTCACTGCGCATCCGACGTCGCCTCCTGCTTCGTGAGCCGCGAGCCGTCGCGCGCAAGCCGCCCCCGGTCCAGGAGGTGCCGAAGACACCGGCGCGCGTCGGCTGTGTCGAGGCCCTCCCGCTCGGCCACTCGGAAGAAGGTCCGGAACGTGAACGAGGAGGGAAGGGCCCGGTGCAGCCCCGTGGTGGCCGAGGGGGGCTCCGGCGCCGGGGCGGCGTCGCCGTCCTCTTCGTCCAGGGTCGCGAGCAGCGTGTCGGCGAGATGGGCGTGGGTGACCTTCTTCCGGAGCGCCTGATTCTCTTCCAGGAGGTGCTCCCGGTCCGACTCCAGTTCCGAGACGCGAGCGCGCAGCCGCCGGACCGTGGCCTCCAGTTCTTTGATGCGCTCGGTAAGTTCGGTTCGGGACCGTGTCGTGGAAGAGTCGCGGGCCGTGTCGGTCATGGTCTCCAGGGATGGTGTCCAGCGGAGGGAAAAGGCCGGCGCACTGCTCGGGACCCTACCGATCCGTGAACAAGCTTCTTACGTCCGTTTTCGCTTGTGGCTGCACACGGTCCCCAGCCACTGCGGAAAATGATATGCAAACGTCCCTACGGAACGGTAAAGCAGCCAGCCTCGGCTTTTTTTGCGCTTTAGATTGACAGATAGATCCAACGTCGGGGGGGGACCTATGTTACGCTTACCCCCCGCCCTTACAAGACATCGGTAGTTTTGGATAACCTCCGCCTCACCGATTCTCCAGCCGGGGGCCCGGGAGCGACGACCGCATCGACACGTGGGAGACGGTTCGACTGTCGAGACCGTTTTGATTTTTTGGATCGCCACTGACGCCGACGTCGCTCCGCCCGACCGTGAATGATCAGGGAGGGTGTGCGCGAGAAGACCGGTCGGGAGAGGCCGATCGAAGTGCACGGAGCGTCATGATACAGGTAGGCGTTGGAGCAATGGAACGC
>NZ_JAZKRW010000221.1:0-2902 GCF_036626415.1 Salinibacter sp. | reverse complement strand
CGCAGGAATCGCTGGATGCGCCCGTCCCCGAGCTGAGTCGCCACGGACTGCTCCGGGGTCACGTTGCTCGTTGCCAGGAGCGGCACGTCGTACGCCGCCAGCGTCTTCATGACGGCCGCCAGACGCATCTCGTTGGCGGGGTCGTCCATCTCTACCTCGTCGAGACAGCAGACGGCGTACCGATCGGCCACTCGACGGGCAAAGGCCTTCGGCGGCTCGGTCTGCCGGAACAGCACGCTGGAATGCAAAAACGCACAGGGCACCTCGGGGGCGAGGGCGTTATACATCGCGGCCAGCAGGTGGGTCTTCCCCGTGCCCGCCGGTCCTACCAAATACAGCCCGTGCGGCAACCGGTCGTCCGCCAGTCCCAAGAGCCTTCCCAGTCGCTCGGCCCACGACGGGAGCCGACGAAGCTCGTCTACGAATGCACGCGCGACACGGAGCCCCTCGGCCTGGCTCGGCGTTTGCGGCTCGTAGCTCTCGAACGTAGCGTCGCGGAAACGCTCGGGGAGTGTCATGCCGAAGAGCATCGATGTTGGTTCGTTTTCTGGGGGCCGGGCGCCAAAGCTCGCTCTCGTCCCCGCACACAATCGGGCGGCCTTTCGCTGGAGCGATCTTCCGTTCAACGGACCAGCCCCCTGCGTAGAAGGGGGGAGCACCCTCAATCGTGACCGCCAAGGGGACCGGCCGGCTACATCTTGGCGGTTTTTCTCGCCCGCCTCATAGTTTTTTCGTAGCCCTCCGGAGGCTACTTCTTGTCTCATCGGTTGGGGTAAACTCCTGAAAGCAAAGCGTCACTTTGGGGCGTTTTTGCATCCCGTTTCGCGTCAGGCCTTCCCCCCGAATTGACTGCTCATCTGTACGAGATGTTATCAGCATGAGTGACTGCAAGCACAGGGAGTCGTCTGCTGGCAACGACGCTTCTGTCGAGCAGCCCTCCACCGTCGAGGAGGGGCCGTCGGCAAAGCTGGCGGGGAGCTTCATCAAATCGGCCGTTCTCGGCCTTGCGTTCGGGGCCGTTCTCTTCATGGTTGCCGATCAGACCGGCGTTGCCGCTCCGCTCCTTCGTTGGCTCCACCTTCCGGGGGGGGAGCACTTCGGGGCCAAGCAACTCGTACTCGTTGGCGTCCTGCTCGGGGTTTCGCTGAACGCTCTCGACAAGCTCGTCTGCCAGGCCCGCCGTCTCTTCAGCAACCTGGATGCGTGAGGCGGCCCCGTGCGTGAGGGCAGCGCTTCGGGCCCCATGCTGTCCGTTTGCCCGTCAGGGCCGCCCCTTCCCAGAAGCTCACGGCGTCTCCACCCGCTCTCGCAGCCGCTGGGCGTCGCGGGGCGCGTGCCCCTCGCCGGCGGTGTTGTTGAAGAAGACATACACGTCCCGATCGTCGGCCCGCCAGTCGGCAATGGCGTCGGCCCAGCCGTCGAGCTCGGGGTCCGAGTAGCGCCCACGGTATGCCTCGCCAGCCCCATGGAGGCGCACGTACACCCAGTCGGTCGTCACCGTGCGGTGGGTCGACCGGCCGCCAAAGTCGTAGATACAGAACGCCGCGTCGTGGGCGGCGAGGGCCGTGTGCGTTTCCTCGGTGAGCCACGTGGGGTCCCGAAACTCGAATACGTGGCGGTGATCGTCGTCGAGCGCCTCCAGAAAGGTGTGCAGGCGCTCCAGGTTCTGATGCCAATTGGGCGGGCACTGGAAGAGAATGGGCCCGAGGGCTTCCCCGAGTGGCTCCACGTTTCGGTACAGGTTCCGGACCGGCTCTTCCGGGTCCATCAGCTTCTTGAAATGGGTGATGTACTGGTTTGCCTTGACCGCGAACGTAAACCCGTCGGGCGTCTGCCGCCGCCAGGCACGGAGCGTGTCTGCCTCGGGGCTCTGGTAGAAGGTGTTGTTGACCTCGACGGTGTCAAACGTGCCGGCGTAGTAGGCGAGCCAGTCATCCTGCGCGATGTCGTCGGGGTAGAAGCGACCGGCGAAGGGGTCGTGTTGCCACCCGGAGGTGCCGATGTGGACGGTGGGCATGGATGCGTAGACGTCTGAGCGCGTGGAGGGAAGGGGCGGGCTGTCCTCACTCCGGTGGTGGCTGGTAAACGGGAGAGTAGTAGGCGGTGCGGCCGGAGACGGTCTCGGTTTCGAGAGGCACGCCGGTCTTTGGGCAGTGCTCGTCCCCGTACCGGTGGGGCAGCATGAAGCGATCCGGGGCGAGCGCTTCGGGATCGGCGTCCACGGCGATTGCGGCGTCGAGGACCTCCTGGATGGCGTCGTAGAGGCCGCGCAGGTCGTTCTCGGAGAGGTCAGGCACGGTCGTCCGCGGATGAATGCCCTCCTGATAGAGCGCCTCGTCGGCGTAGATGTTGCCGAGCCCCGCCACGACGCTCTGATCGAGCAGCCGTCCCTTGATCGTGCCGCGGCGAGACGCGAACGGCTCCAGAAACGTCTCGACATCGGCGCGGCGGGCGTCGGGGCCGAGGGCCTTTGCGTCGACGAACGACTGCGGCGTGTCGATGAGCCGCACCCGGGCAAACTTGCGCGGGCACTCGAAGGCCAGGGCGCCCCCGTCCTCAAAATGGAACTGAACGTACGCATACTCCGGCATCGTGCCGTCCGGAACGACCTGCACACGCCCCGTCATGCCGAAGTGGAGGGCAAGCCAGCCGGTGTCGTCGCCGTACCGGGCAAAGACGTGCTTCCCGTGGCGGTGCGTCTCTGTGAGCGTGCGGCCCCGAAGCAGCTCATCAAAGCGACGCGGCTCCAGCCCGTCGCCGAGGATGCGTGGGTCGACGACCGTGGTGTTGGCAATCTCGCGATACAGGGCATCGGCGGCGAGGCGCCGCCGGTAGACGACGGCGTCAGGCAGTTCGGGCATCCGTGTGGGCGTGGGCGTTGAGGGTGGGGGAGAAGGGGCGC
>NZ_JAZKRW010000220.1:0-2910 GCF_036626415.1 Salinibacter sp. | reverse complement strand
CTCATCCCCACCGCGACGGGCACGATTGTCCGGTCCCTCGCCACGGACAGTCTCGTGTACGTGGGGGCGAAGGGCGACTTCGGTCGACTCCGCCCCGACTCAAACGGTGTTCTCCGCTATCAGTCATTCTACGAGCAGGTGCCGGCGTCGGCCCGGGACTTCAACGACATCTGGAGCACGCACACGCTGGACGGAGACGCGTATTTTCAGTCCAACGAGTATCTCTTTCGCTGGAACGGGACCGAAATCGACGTCTGGACCAGTGACGATGGATTCCACACTTCCTTCGCCGTTCGGGGAACCCTGTTCGTGCGCGACCGGTCGCGAGGGCTCCTGCGAATGCAGGGCGATTCGCTGACGCTGGCACCCGGTGGGGACATCTTCTCGGACGCGGCGGTACGGATGATGGCCCCCTACCCCGGCGGGGCAGTTCTAATTGCTACGGAGAACCAGGGCCTGTATCTGCTCGACCAGGAGGGACTCCGCCGCTTTCGCCTACCGCCTGATTCTGAGTTGCCGTCGTTTCTCGACGAGCACAGCCTGTACCACGGCTGCGCCCTCCAGGGCGACCGCTACGCCCTGGCCACGCTCGGCGGCGGCGCCGCCGTCATTAACGCGAAGGGGCGCGTCTTGCGTCTTTTCAATGAATCGACGGGATTACCGGACGGCGTCGTCAACTACGTCTACGCCGGTCGAGATGGGGAGCTCTGGATGGCCCTCAACAACGACGGCATCTACCGCACCAGTCTGACGACCTCCACCACTCTTTTCGACGAACGGAACGGTTTGAGAGGCACCCTTCGCTCCCTTGAACGGCACCGCGGCCGCGTATACGCCGCGACCGGCCGGGGGCTTTATCGGATTGAGGACGGGGGCTCCGCCGTAGGCACCGATCCGGCTCGCTTTGATCGTCAGCCCGGAGTCCCTCTGCCCTGGGATATGACTTCGGTGCAGGGCAGCTTGCTCGCCGGGACGGAAGAAGGGGTTTACGTCGTGGCCTCAGACCCAAGGCAACTCACCGACGAGCAAACCTACGACTTAGCCGAAGTGTCTGACTCTCAGACAATTTATGCTGGAACCAGGTCTGGTGTATCTCGGCTTCGCCGAACCAATGGCCAATGGCGGTCACGCGTCGTGAAGGACGTCAGAATGGAAATTCGCTCCTTGACGGTCGGGCCCAGCGGAGATCTCTGGGCCGGGACCGTGGACGGGAAGCTCGTTTATCTTCCCCTTTCATCGGGCAAGAGCGCGCACCAGACTCGGTCATACGGGACGAGCGCAGGCCTGCCGGCGGGCTACAAGTCTCCCGTCGTGGTCGACCAGCGCCTCGCCGTCCGGTCGAGCCGGGGCCTGTTTCACCTGCAAAATCCCGACGCCCCGCCGTCCGACTGGACGTTTGCCGCCTCGTCCCTGCTGCCCGAGGAGGGCGGCGCGGACACGCTCGCCGTAAAGGCGTTCCTCAACAACGATCGGGGGCAGCTCTGGGCTGCCTTAGGTAATCGCTTATACCAGGGACGGCGTACACAGGACAACTCCTACACTTGGTCGGAGATCGACCCTCTCCGCTTTCCAAAGGCGGAGGGCATTCCCCTCCATCCAGAATCCGACGGCACCCTCTGGCTCGGCACCGGCAAGCGGCTGATCCGGTACGACCCCACCCGGGACATTCGGGCCGACGCGACGGCCCCGATCGATGCCCTGGTGCGGCAGGTTACGGCCCTTCCGCAAGGCACGGTGGTCTACGGCGGCACGCCCCGGTCCACCTCGGCGCGTCCGTCGATCACGCTCCCCTACTCGAACAATGATCTTCGGATCGACGTCGCGGCCACCGTCATGGACCGGGTCACGGCACCGCAGTATCAGTACCGGCTCGACGGGCGTCAGTCCAGCTGGACAGGGTGGACGAATCGTTCGCACGTGACGTTCTCGAACCTGTGGGAGGGCACGTATACGTTCCGGGTGCGGGCGAAGGGCGAGCGTGGGCGCCTCAGTAGCGTCGGCAGCCTGACCCTTCACATTCGCCCTCCCTGGTACCGATCGTTCTGGGCGTATCTGCTCTACGGCGTCGGAGCCGTCGGTCTCCTGCTCGCCTTTCGCCACTACTACAAAGTCAACCAGGAGCGGCGCGAGGCCCAGAAACAGGCCCTGAAGCTCGAGAAGGAACGGGAAGTGCGCCAGCAGCTCGAACGGGCCAACAAACGCCTCCGGGAGGCCAATCAGCTCAAGGAAGACTTCCTGGCCAACACGTCCCACGAGCTTCGGACCCCGCTCACCAACATTCTCGGCTTCGTCGACGTGCTTCGGGACTCCGCCCGGGATGGGCAGATGGAGTTCCTGGACGCGATTGAGAAAAACAGTCGGCGGCTGGAGCGCACGCTCAATGCCCTTCTCGACCTCTCGAAGCTGCGGTCCGGGAGCGAGGACCTCGAGCTCGAGCCGACGGCCCTCGGGAACCGCGTTGAGCGCGTGGCCCGCGACTTCGAACGCTCCGCCGAGGAAAAGGGGCTTTCGCTCGAGGTCGACCGCCCTTCGAAGGAGGTGTACGCCGATGTCGACGAGCGGTACCTCGACCAGATTCTGTCCAACCTCATCGAAAACGCCATCAAGTTTACGGAGCAGGGCCACGTCGTGGTCTCCGTCCGCGCCGACGAGGAGTGGGCCCGGATCGCGGTCCAGGACAGCGGCATCGGCATCGACGAGGAGTTTCTGCCGAAGCTCTTTCAGGACTTCGAGCAGGAGTCGCGGGGCCGCTCGCGCACCCACGAGGGATACGGCCTGGGGCTCGCCATCTCGTCGCGGCTCACCAACCGGATGGACGGCCAGATCGAGGTGGAGAGCACGAAGGGCGAGGGCAGCACCTTCATCCTCTCCCTGCCCCGCAGCGCCCCGCACCCGGACGCGTCCTCCGCG
>NZ_JAZKRW010000219.1:0-2978 GCF_036626415.1 Salinibacter sp. | reverse complement strand
AAATAATCTTTTGGATCAAACTATCTGATAACCGTTCTCCAATCGATAAATACGGGCGGAAGAACGGAACCGGAAGGGCGTCCCTGAAATTGTTCTACACCAAACAGACACGATACTCCCGCCGACACGTAGATTCGGTCCATCGATGACTCGCTCGCTGGTGCTCATACTTGGAGCCCTCCTCTCGATCGGGGGCGTTCTCTCCGCGGAGGCGTCGCCGTGGAGCGCGTCGCGGGTGGTCGACGATACGGTCTACGTCGCCAAGGCGGATCCGGTGGTCGTGGTGTACGAGGCCGAGCTCGACACGCTGGTCGTCCGGGCCGAGGGCAACGCGGAAGCCCCCGTCGCGGCACCCGACACTCCGGCCCCGACTCCTGCCGCCGATGCGGACGCCACGCCGGAGGAGCCCCGAACTGCCTCGGCACGCACCGCGTCGTCGGGCGGGTCGGGTGCACGGGCGGATCGGCGAGCCCGGACGGCGTCATCGTCGGGCGGGATGTCGTCGGGCGTTAAGGAAGGCATCTCGGTCGCCGGCCTCATCATCGACCGCACGCACTCGGTGATCGGGCGAGATTTTAAGGACGCCTTCCACACCCACTGGACCAAGCCGGAGGACGCCTCCAGCTTCACCATTCTCATCGCCGAGCGGCCGCTCCCCCAGTTCGGCTCACAGATCCGGGTCTCCGTGGGCGAGACGGCAGTGTATCAGGGCCAGCTTCGGCCCGGGTACCGCCAGATCGAACGCGCGGCGCAGCGGGCCGCGGCCCGGGCCCGGTACTACCTCCGCGAGTTTTACGAGCCGCGCGAGGTCTACTGACCGGACTGTCTCTTGGGGACGCCCTCTGTTCGACGATCCACCACATGCTGACGTGCTCACTCGCACCACCGACCACAGTCCGATGACGACCGTCACCCGCACTCTGGGATCTCTTCTCGCCGTGAGCCTGCTCAGTCTCTGTCTCGGCGGGCCCACCGCGGCCCACGGGCAGGAGTTCGTGTACCAGCCGATCAACCCGGCTTTTGGGGGCTCCCCCGGCAACACGCAGTTCCTGCTGAACACGGCCAACAACCAGAACCCGTTCGAGGGCGGCGGCGGCTTCGACCGCTTCCGCGACGATCCGCTCCAGAACTTTGAGCAGCGCCTGCAGCGGCAGGTGCTGAATCAGCTGTCCCGCGAAGTTATTCAGAACCGGTTCGGCGACATCGACCTCACGCAGGAGGGCTCGTTTGACTTCGAGCGGTTCACGGTCGACGTGACGCCGGGGCCGAGCGGCATCAACATCCGCGTCTTCAACAAGCAGACCGGCGAGAGCACCACCGTCGAGGTGCCGCGGTTCTAGCGTCATTCCCGGACTGTGCCCGCAAGGATGTCCGGACGGTTGACGCCGGGCGAAGCCCCCTTTCTTTCCGCAGGCCTCGCAATCGCCCCGACACACGTCTCTCGTGTCGGCACGGCCGCCCTGTCTCTTCCCCCTGTCTTGGACGCTTTGATTTCTGGTCCGTTATTTGCCTCATGTAGGGGTGCACGCGGAGGGACCATTCTGCCGACGGGACTCCGCCGCCGGCGCGCCCTCCGCACACGGCGTCCGTTCGCCTCCACAGTCGCTGCACGTCTTGCTCTGTCTTCGCCACCGCCCACCGATGCCCCGTCGACGTTCCTCCGCTGCGCTCCTCGCCCTTCTCACCGGCGCGATCCTCCTTCTGGGAGGGTGCGCCTCCATGGACCCCGCGTTCGAGACGCGGGACGCCCACCCCGGCCTTGAGAGCACCGTCCACGACTCCATGACGATGCTCCCGCAGCCGGCCAGCCCGGTCGTGACGGCCGTCTACCAGTTCCGGGACCAGACGGGCCAGTACAAGCGGAAGGAGCGCGGCTCCACCTTCTCGCGGGCCGTCACGCAGGGCGGCACCGCCATCTTGATGGACGCCCTGGCGGACTCGGACTGGTTCCGGCCCATTGAGCGGAAGGGGCTCTCGAACCTGACCCAGGAGCGCGACATCATCCGCTCCATCCGCCAGCAGTACGAGGGCGACCGGGCCCAGCCGCTCTCCCCCCTCCTCTTCGCCGGCATCCTGCTGGAGGGCGGCATCATCGGGTTCGACTCCAACGTCATCTCGGGCGGGGGCGGCTTCCGGCTCTTCTCCATCGGCGGCTCCGGGGAGTACCGGCGGAACCAAGTCACCGTCTACCTGCGCGCCGTGTCCACCCAGACGGGCGAGGTGCTGAAGACCGTCCACACCACCAAGACCATCATCTCCCAGCAGCTACAGGGCAGCGCCACGCGGTTTATCGCGCCGAACCTGTTCCTGGAGACGGAGGCCGGCATCTCGTACAACGAGCCGAAGACGCTGGCCGTCACCGAGGCGATCGACGCCGCGGTGCGCGACCTCACGATTGAGGGCATGCGCGACGGGCTGTTCTCGCCCGCCGACACGGCGGCGGCGCGGGCCGTGATCGACCGCTACGAGGAGAGCAAGGCGCGGGCCGCTCAGCGCGACTACTTCGACCGCCTGCTGCAGCCCGACAACCGCTCGGGCCTTGGCGTGGAGGTGGGCGGCGGCGGCAACATCCTGCAGGGAGACGTGCAGGGCACCTCGTTCAATCCGTCCGGGGCGCTCGCCCTCCGCTACCCACTGTCCCCGCGCTGGGCCCTGGGCCTGCAAAACACCGCCGGACGCATCAGCGCGGCCGGCGACTTCGGGGAAACAGTCCTCTCGACGGAGCTGAACATGACGTACTACTTTGCGCCGCGCGCCCAATTTACGCCGTTCTTGCGGGCGTCCGGCGGGGTCGTCACGCAGTTCCCCGAGCCCTACCGCCTCACCAATACGGCCTCGCTGCTGGGCGGGGGCAGTGTCGGCGTAGAGTACATGGTGAACGAGGACCTGGGGGTCAGCACGGCCTTTGAGGTGCGCTACACGATAGACGACGCCCTCGACAACGAGAGGGTGGGCAGCTTCAACGACAGCCTCTGGGG
>NZ_JAZKRW010000218.1:0-2996 GCF_036626415.1 Salinibacter sp. | reverse complement strand
TGAGGTCGGCGTTAGGAATCCGGCTCGGACAGTCGAACGGGCGTCACCCGCACACCGTTCGCGGTCAGACGAAGCGTGTCGCCCGCAGCCCGCAGCGTGCCGGCGGCCACGGCGAGGCCCCGTGCCACCTCCGGCACAGCCCAAGCACACCCGGTGGCGTCCGTGCGGGGGGCACTCACGACGAGCGGGCGGCCGTCGGTCTCGAGGATCACCTCGCACCCGGCCGCTCCAACGGCGGCAATCTGCCCGTCGAGAGCCGTCCTGTGGCCGACGTACAGGCTGCCCTCCGCGGCGACGGCGGGGGCCGGAACGGCCTCGGTCGCGTCGACGGGGGGGCCGTAGGTCGTGTCGGCGGTGGTCGCATCGGGGGCTCCGGTGCCGCAGGCCCCGAGCACCCCCCCGACAAGCGCAATCACGAAGAGGCGTTTGGGCATTGGGGGGGCACAGAGCATGGATCCACAAAGAATCGCTCGCCCAGCGGGACGAAGGGGCCTACTCCGTCGCGGCCACGGCCGACTCGGCCCCGGCCGACACCTCGGTGCTCACCGGGTGGACGGACGCCTGGCACTTCGCCGCAAACTCTTCCCGGAAGCGCTTGACGGTGGCCCGCACCGGCCCCACGGCGCCGTCCGCAAAGGCGCAGATGGTACGTCCCCCGTCCATGTTGTCGCACAGCTCAAGGAGAAGATCAATGTCGCGCATGCGCCCGTCGCCCTCGTCGATCCGGGCGAGGATCTTTTCGAGCCAGCCGGTTCCCTCGCGGCAGGGCGTGCACTGCCCACAGGTCTCGTCCTGGTAAAAGTGCGCCACGCGGCGGAGGAACGACACCATGTCGGTCTCTTCGTCGAGCACGAGCGGGCAGAACGTCCCGGTCCGCGAGCCCACCTCGCCGAGGCTCTCGTCGTTCATCGTGAGGCCGTCGATCTGATCGGCAGGCACCGGCGGCACGGACGACCCGCCCGGCACCACGGCCTTCAGGTCCTTGCCGCGCGCCATGCCCCCGCACACGTCATAGATCAGGTCGGTCAGCAGCATGCCCGTCGGGAATTCGTAGACGCCGGGCTTTTTCACGTGGCCGGACATGCCGTAGAGCGCCGGCCCCGGCATGTCCCCCGCTCCAATGTTGGAGTACGCCTCGCCCCCCTGCTCCACAATGAGCGGGACGTGCGCCAGCGTCTCGGCGTTGTTGATGGTCGTGGGGGAGCCAAAGATGCCGCTCTGGGCCGGGAAGGGCGGCTTGTAGCGGGGGTATCCACGCTTGCCCTCCAGGCTCTCCATCAGGCTCGTCTCTTCGCCGCAGATGTAAGCCCCGGCCCCCTTGTGGAGCACGATGTCCATTGAAAAGCCCGAGCCCATGATGTCTTCGCCCACGTAGCCCGCCTCGTAGGCCTGCTCCAGCTGCTGCTTCAGGTGCACGATCCAGTCGGTGTACTCGCCCCGGATGTACACGTAGGCCGTGTCGATGTGCAGGGCGTACCCCGCGAGGAGAATGCCCTCGAGCATCAGGTGCGGGTTGTACTCCATCACCTGCCGGTCCTTGAAGGTGCCGGGCTCGCTCTCGTCCGCGTTCACCCCGATGAAGCGCGGGCGCTCGTCCGGCTCCGGCATGAACGTCCACTTCACGCCCGTTGGGAAGCCGGCCCCGCCGCGCCCGGTCAGCCCGGAGGCCTTGACCTCACCGGTAATGTCGCCCGGGGCAATGTCGTCGTCTTCGAGCGCGCGACGGAGACGGTCGTAGCCCCCATGCTCTTCGTATACGCTCAGCTTGTGGAGGTCTTGAATCGGGGGCAGGAGCATCCGCTCGTACGAGCGCCAGTCGCCGGCCGGACGTTGGGGCGTTCCGTTCGCTTCCATGTGCAGTCTCAAGTTGCGAAGGCAAAATTGCGAAGGACCGGAGTGTGACTCGCGAAGCAGGACAATGCCCTCCTTTCACACGTCACGTTTCAGACGTCACGCTTCACGCGTCACGCATCACTCCGTGTGCTCCCCCCGGGGCTGGGTCTGGTACGTCTCCGTGTTCTCGACGTCGGTGCGCCGGTTGCCCTCCAGCTCTTCCTCGTCCTGCGGCAGCGTCATCGACGTAAATGAGGGCACCTCCCCCGCGCGCAGGCTCTCGATGAGGTCGTCGATCTTTTCGGGTGTGAGGTTGTGGACGTAGACCCCGTTCGTGATCTCCATCATGGGCGCCGAGCCGCACGCCCCGAGGCACTCGGCCTCCTGGATCGTAAACATCTCGTCCTCGGTCGTCTCCCCGGCGTGGATGCCCAGCTTCTCCTCCAGGTAGTGGAGAATGTCGTACCCCCCGCACACCTGGCACGTGAAGCAGGTGCACACGTCAAGCACATAGGTGCCCTTCTCTTCCTTGAAGTACTGGTGGTAGAAGGTGGCCACACCGTACGCCTGCGTGAACGTCATGTCGAGGGTGTCCGCGCAGAGCTGAATTACCTCCGGGGCGAGGTAGCCAAACTTCTCCTGGGCCAGCCAGAGCACCTTCATGATGGCGGCCTGGTCCTCCGGATACTGCTCCGTCCAGGCCTCAATCTGCGCCTCTTCCTCGTCGGTCCACACAAGCTCCTCGTCCGAGAACGCCGAATCGGGATCCTGATCCGGGAGCTCTACAATGGGCCGCTGAACGTCGAAACTGGACATCTCCGAGTGTCAATTTTCGAGTGTCGAATTTGGTGCGGTGCCGATGGGCGAACGCATTCGCCATTCGACACTCGCAAGTTGAAACCCCTACTTGTCGGCCTCCCCCATCACCGGATCGAGGGAGCCGATGATGACGACCGTGTCGGCCACCATCTCCCCCTCGAGCATATCCTCCATCGCCTGCAGGTTCGAGAACGACGGGGCGTTGATGCGCACACGCCAGGGCCGCCCGGTGCCGTCGGACGTCAGGTAGAACCCGAGCTCGCCCTTCGGGGACTCGATGGCGTGGTACGAGTGGGCCCCCTTCGGCGGCACGGTGCCCACGTCGGTGTACATGAAGTCGTGGA
>NZ_JAZKRW010000217.1:0-3089 GCF_036626415.1 Salinibacter sp. | reverse complement strand
CGGAGGCGACCGAGCCGGAGAGCTTCGGCGGCGCGGAGGCCTGGGTGGTGGAGGCTGGCGAGATCCCGGACCTGTCTCAGTAGTCCTGCCGGCCGTATCGGCTACAGATACACGGCTCTTTCGTCTGGCTGCGGGCCGAGAGGAAGACCCCAAGACGTATGGCCGCCCGCGATCGACACCGGTTTTTCTCTGGAGAGGGGCCTTCTCTAGAAAAGGGGCTCGTCCCTCGGGGCAGGGACACTTCGATCGGGCGGGCCTGCCCCCTTCTTCATTGCGTGGACGTTTTGACTACGCCAGGGCGTCTTCGAGCGTCCATTGGAATCCATCACCAACGCTCCTCACAACAACAGCACTCAGCACCATGATTTCTGGATTTTCGAACACGCGCGCTTTCACGTGTTGCTGCACCGCCCTGATCGCTGTCCTTCTGCTCGCCGGGTGCGGCTCGTCGAAATCGTCGATGGACGTCTCGGGCGTCCAGGAAGCCGAGCAGGCCGCGGTGCCCATCATCACCGTCGATCAGTATATCGACATGAGTGACCTCCAGGACGGGGGAAGCGTTGCGTCCGGAGAGGGCGGCGGAGGCCTCGTCCAACGCATTCTCGACTCGGAAAGCTTCGACCTCTCCCCGATGGCGGACCTGCTTCGGGAGCGGACGTACGGGACGTATTCGGAGCGCCTCCCCGCCCGGGTCATGTCGGAAGAGGAGGTCATCCAGGCCGACCGCTACAAGAACTTCACCCTCCTGGACGAAGAGTCCAGCGACGATCGGATGCAGCGGGTCAACCGGCTGGAGGTCCCGGACGGATACAAGCAGTACAACGTGGGACAGGGAAGCGTCTTCGGCGACCGGCAGCAGCAGATGTTTGGCGCGGTGCCGGAGACGGCCGACGCCATTTTGCTGGTGTCCGCCGACTACGAGATGGTCGAGGACAATCCGTTCTGGTACTGGTTCTTGCCCGTCAGCCCGGATCGGGCGTACATCGAAGCGACCGTGCGGATGGAGATGCTGGATCGGGAGGGGAACGAAATCATGGAGATCGTCCAGGCCGCCCGTTCGAATAACCACGTCAACACGGTAGGCGGAATCACGGCGGAGCCGGGGAAGATTCAGCCGCTCTGCACCGAGGCGACCGAGAAGGCGGTGGAAGCCATCGATACCGCTACGAAGCAGGAGCTGACTGGGTCGTAGCGGACTCCGGCCCTCTGGGGAGGGCGGAAGCGTGCGCTCCAGGTGGGACCGCCAACCTGGACCTCCGTCGGTGTAGGAGCCCCCAACACAGGGGGCTGCTTTGCCGACACGGCAACGCAGAAGGCGATCTACCGGCATGCAGATCGGCAGAGATTCTTTCCGAAAACAACCTTACCCCATTGCGCAAATTCTCAAAGCTACATGCCGCAGTACCTCGTCTCGCCCTGTTGCTGCTTCCAGACCGGGGAGCATCTCGCCCCCCGGTCCGGAGTGCCGGTTTCTTCCTGGTCGTTCTTTTGCTGCCTGTCGTCCTGATCAGTGGATGTAGCGGCGGCGGCATCTTGACGGAAGGGGGATGGGTGTTTGAGGGCGACGATGTGATCCGGGTCCAGCCCCGGCAGGCACAGACGCAGGAAGAGGCACTCGGTCGGGTCGTTCGCACGATCGAGCAATCGCCCTTCGAGCTCGATACCCTCAGTCGAACGTCCGGATACGCCCGGACCCGTGCGCAGCCCTTGAGCGGCACGTCCGACCGGGCCGACGCCCCCGTCGTTCGCTTGAACGTCGTGGTCACGGACTCGGCGACGGTGGAGGTCGCCGGCCAAGTCACTGCCCTGCAGTCTCCGGACGGGGAGCCAGCTTCGTCTCGCGAGTGGGCCCGCGTGGCTTGGAGGCAGGGCGTGCAGACGGGCAATACACCGTGGGGCGTGATGCAGGACTTTGCCCAGTCGGTCGGACACATTCAGGGCTACGAAGAGGATCCCACGGGCCTGGATTCCTTCGCCTGTGGCGGACGCCGCTGCGAGCAGGGCCACGTCTGCCAGCACAACGTGTGCCGCGACGAGAAGTAGTAGCCCACCGTCGCCTCCGACGCCCAATCTCCGATGCCCAATCTCCGACGCCCAGCCTCCCTCGGCCGACGAGCACGCCACCGCGGGCACGAACCGTCCAGTCATCAATCAGGCCCTCATTGAATACAGCAATCGGGAGCGCACCACTCGCGGCCTCGCGCCGCTGACTCCCGACACGACGCCGACCCGTAGTGCTTGCTTGCACAACCAGGACATGATTGCAGGCGGCTACTTCGACCACGAGGACTCCGACGGCCGGAAGCCGAACGACCGCGCGAACCGCGAGCATCGCCGCCTCATCGGCACCGTCGGCGAAAACATTCGTGTAGGAGGGGCCGTGGAGGAGGGGGGCGCCGAGATCAGAGCGAGATCGGCAAGACGTCGGTCGAAGGCTGGATGGACAGCCCCGGCCACCGTCGCAACATCTCAAAGCCCCGGTACACCCACATCGGCGCGTGCTACACCGATCACACCAGGGGACATGGGACCCAGCTCTTCGCCACTGTCTACGCCTATCTCGACCAGCCGCTGCCCTGGACGATGAGCCTGGGCGATCCGGTCTCTACGTCCGTCACGCCCGCCAAGGTGCCGGGGGAGGCGATCCGGTATGTCTTCGTCTCGCCCGACGAATCGGGCCAGGAGACGCTCGAGCGCGCTGTTGACGAAGAGGCGGCGCTCCCACTCGACGGCGTGCACCACGTCCCCAAGCAGCCCGGACGGCACGAACTCCGCGTCTTCTTTCAGCTCGAAAACGGGGCCCCTTCCGGAGCGGTCCGCACGTCGAGGTCGGGGAACGATCACAGCGTCGTTCGGAACCCCGTCGCTCAGAGCCCCACGGTGTCCATGAGGTCGTTCCCTTCAGGAGTTGGGCGCCGAGGAACTGACGCATCGTCGTCCGATAGACAGGACACAGTTACCTGCACCCTTTCTCGCTTCCTCTGCTCTCATGGCCGATGTTGCGTCCGAAAAACCAGCCGACGCGCACGACGGAACCTGCGGAACGGAGGTGCCCCTCGCGGAGGCGCTTCCTGGAAATTCGGTGACCG
>NZ_JAZKRW010000216.1:0-3163 GCF_036626415.1 Salinibacter sp. | reverse complement strand
CGGGAATGGGTGTTCGGTCACGGTCGTGTGTACCCTGGTGAGCGGGCCCGAAGAGAGATCGTAGGGCGAGCGGGTAGAACCTCTGTGAATGTTGCCGGGCGGGGCTTCCGTTTCTGGGCGCTGTCACCTAACATACATCTGATTACGGTAAATTACAGACTTGTCTCTTCCCATGCCCCCGCGTCCTGGGGGTACGGAGGGTCCTCCTTCATCCTCACCTCGTGCCGCATGCGTTACTTCATCACCGGTGGGGCCGGCTTTATCGGCGGGCACCTGACGGATCGCCTTCTCGAGGACGGGCACCACGTCCACGTGCTCGACAACCTGTCGACCGGACGCCTCGCCAACCTCGGCCGGTGGGCCGGCCACGACCGGTTTTCGCTCACCGTCGGCGACGTCCGCGACGAAGACGCGCTGGAGGCGGGGGTCGCGCCCGCCGACTGCGTGGTGCACCTGGCCGCCGCGGTCGGGGTCAAGCGCGTGATGGAGAAGCCGGTGGAAACGATCCAGACGAACGTGGGGGGGACCGAGGGGGTGCTCGAGTGTGCCCGCGCCCACGATACGAAGGTGCTTCTGGCCTCGACCTCCGAAATCTACGGCAAGGCGATGCAGACCGACCCGTCGCTCGACGCCCTGAGTGAGACGGACGACTGGACCCTCGGGGCCCCGAGCAAGCGCCGCTGGGCCTACGCCTGCTCGAAGGCGATGGACGAGTTTCTGGCCCAGGCCTACTCCGACGAATACGACCTGCCCGTGACGTGCGTCCGCTTCTTCAACACGGTGGGGCCGCGCCAGAGCAGCCGCTACGGCATGGTGATTCCGAACTTCGTGGAGCGGGCCCTCGACGACCGCCCCATTCAGGTGCACGGCGACGGCACGCAGACGCGCTGCTTCATTCACGTCCACGACGCCGTGCGTGCCGTACGGGGCCTGCTGGACACCCCAGAGGCAGAGGGGGAGATCGTGAATGTGGGGCGCCCGGACGAAGTCTCGATTAATCAGCTCGCCGAGCAGGTGCGCGCAGTGGCCGAGTCCGCCTCCGACATTACGCACATCCCCTACGAGGACGTCTATGGGCCGGGGTTCGAGGACATGAAGCGGCGTACGCCCGACATTTCAAAGCTGAAGGAGATGATCGATTTCGAGCCCACCCATTCACTGGAAAACATTTTGCAGGATACGATTGCGGACGTCCAAACCCGCCAGAACGACCCCGATCCCCAGCCGTCCCTGGAGCAATTCGACGGCACCGGGGCATAGTTTCCGATCGTGACGTCCGCGTGACGAGAACGCGGCGCTCCGATTCCGCTCTTCCGCACCCGACCCCTTCCGCGTATGGCCCCATTGCAACAACACGTATTGAGTGATCTCGGATGGGCCCTGCTCCCTTCGGCCCTGGGAGTGCTGCTGCTGACGCCGCTCGTGATTTGGCTCGCCCGGCGGCTGGAGTGGGTGGCCTATCCCCGCGAGGATCGGTGGCACGGGCGGCCCACGGCGCTGATGGGCGGCATCGCGATCTACGGGGCGGCCACCATTGGCCTCTTCGTCGCCCTCCCGCCCGAGGACGTGTGGGCGGTGTGGAGCGGGGCGACGCTCATGTTCGCGGTTGGGGCGGTGGACGACCTCGCCCGCATCCAGCCGGCCGCGAAGCTGGCCGCGCAGGTGGTGGCCACGGGGCTCCTCCTGTACGCCGGCTACGCGTTCGGGGCCCACTGGCCGCTCTGGCTCTCGCTGCCGGTGACGCTGCTCTGGGTCCTGGGAATCACCAACGCAGTAAACCTGCTCGACAACATGGACGGCCTCGCCGCGGGGATCGCGGGCATCGCCGCCGTCGTGATGGCCGTCTTTGCGGGGCTGACGGGCAGCGCGACGGCCGTGGCCCTCGGGGGCGCCGTCGGCGGCGCGGCGCTCGGGTTTCTGGCGTTCAACTACGAGCCCGCCCGCATCTTCATGGGCGACTGCGGGAGCCTCTTCCTCGGCTTTACGATCGCGGCCCTCGCGCTCGTCGTGCAGCAGCAGGCCGCCGGGGTCGGGCAGCTCGCCGTGGGGCTCGTCCCCCTCGCGGTGCTGGCGGTCCCAATCCTCGACACGACGCTCGTCACCTGCATGCGCAAGCTCGCCGGGCGGCCGGTGTCGCAGGGCGGGCGCGACCACACGTCCCACCGGCTCGTCTTTCTGGGGCTCTCGGAACAGCACGCCGTCCTGACGCTGTACGGCCTGAGCCTCTGCTCCGGCGGCCTCGCCCTCGTGGTGCTCTTCGTCGACGTGACGCTCTTCTACGCCCTGAGCACGTTCCTGGGCATTGGACTCGGCGTCTTCGGGATCCACGTCGCGCGGGCCAGCGTGCAGCGGGCGGGCGATGCCCGGGGCGACGGGCGGTCGGCCACGTCTCTCGATCCGCGCCGGGTGCTCCACGACCTGTTCGGCCATCGGTGGAAGGCCGCCGGGGGAATCCTCGTCGACGCCCTGCTGGTCGGGGCCGCCTTCGTCGTGGCGCACTACCTCCGGTATGAGGGCGGCCTCACCGCTCTTCGGGAGACCCGCATGCTCGAGGCGCTCCCCCTCGTCGTGGGCGCAAAGACGCTGATCTTCTACGCGATGGGCCTCTACCGGGGCATCTGGCGGCACGCCGGGACGCCGGAGCTGGTGCGCACGGGCACAGCCACAATAGTGGCGGGGGGCGCGGCGTTTGGGATATATATCGCCCTCCACGGGTTGGGGGCTGTGTCGGTGTCGGTGCTCGTCATCGACTGGATGACTGTGACCCTCGCCGTCGTGGGCGTGCGCTTCGGCTTCCGGGGCCTGCGACAGTATTTTGCGGCGACCCGAAGCGGCGGGCGACGCGTACTGCTGTACGGCGCCGGCGACGCGGGCATGCTCACGCTTCGCGAGCTCCGTCGGAACGACGCCCTCGACCGACAGCCCGTCGGCTTCATCGACGACGACCCGCTCAAGCAAGACCGGACCATCCAGGGACTGAAGGTGCGTGGCACGGGCGACGAGCTCGTGCAGGTCTGCCGCGACCACGACGTCGACGAGGTGATTGTTACCACCACGACGATGCCGAAAGACCGGCAGCAAGCGGTCTCCCGCCGGTGCCGCGACGCCAACATTCCGTGCACGGCGTTCAATGTGACCGTCGAGCCCCTTCAGGCAGACCGCC
>NZ_JAZKRW010000215.1:0-3226 GCF_036626415.1 Salinibacter sp. | reverse complement strand
TCCCGAACGACCTTCGCAGTTGCGGTGTACTCCGGCGAGACAAGCGCCGCGTAAAGGACGCCGGCAAGCCCGAACCCCAGCACCCAGAGCACGATCAGCCCCCGGCCTCGGCTCAGCGTGAGGAGCAGGTCAATGAGATACACCCGATCTCCCCGCGGCAACCGCCCGTCTGCAGGGGGCTCTCGTTCCGACATTGAACCGTTCGGGTCGGTCATTCAAATCAGCCCATCGATGCAGTTGAAACGCCCGTCAGTCAAACGCCCGGGTGGCCAGCACGATGATGGTGAGCGCGCTGGAGAGGATGCCCGTCACGTCCCGGACGGCCTTTCCAATGTCCAGGCCCTCTTCGTCGGGCGGGGGCGGGGATTCCTTGGTCACCCGGATCACCGCCCCGTCCGTCACCTCGGGCGTGCGGGAAAACCACCCGGACTCGACCTTCCGGGTTTCGCCGGTGGCCTGGGTCAGGTACACGTTTTTCGTGCTGTCGCGGACGCCCCCGGCCCGCTCCAGGTAGTACGCCACGTCCTCGCCGTCCTGGTGCTTGATCCGCCCCTCCTGGGCCACGTTCCCGCGCACGGAGACGCTGTTTGGGGTCGTGGGAATCACAACCTCGTCGCCGCCGCGGAGGGTCAGGTCCTCGGCGTCGCGAAGGACGTTTGCAAGGTCAAGGATAAAGCGCTCCCCGTCTCGCGTCAGCTGGCCGCCGCCCGGGTAGCCGACTTCCGTGACGCCGCCGGCCCGGTCGAGGAGGGAGGAGAGCGACTCCCCGTCGTCCCGCAGCGCGTAGTCGCCCGGGAAGCGCACCTCGCCCCGCAGCGTGACGAACGTGCGCTCGCTGTAGTCCGGATTTGTGCGCACGAGGATCCGGTCGCGGTGCTGCACCGGGACCTCGGCGGCGGCCTGCAGGGCCTGGGTCGTGTCGTCCGCCGCGAACCGCACGTCGGCGGGGGCGTCCGGGCCCTGCAGGGGCACCCGGATCGTGCGCATGCCGTCGTCCTCCGTCTTGGGCCGAGCGATCTGGATCTCCTTCAGGTATACGTCCTCTGCGAAGCCGTTGGCCTTCAAAATGACGTCCTTCACCGTCAGGTTCTCCTGATGGTCGTACCGCCCCGGCTCCTTGACGGCCCCGCTGATCTCGACGAAGGGGTCGGGGTTGACCTCCGCCTCCAGGGGGTAGACGCGAATCTCGTCGCCGGGCTGGAGAGGGGTGTCGGCCCGGCCGCTGCCGTTCAGGGCGCGGGCGAGGTTGAATGGGATGAGGCGCTCGGACCGCCCGTCGCTGCTCTCGCGGTACAGGTCCGCCCGGGAGCGGAGGACGGTCTTGAGGTAGGTGCTGTCCGCCAGGCCGCCGCCCCGCAGCAGCAAGTCCTGGACGGTCATGTTGCTCCGGTACGGGTACGTGCCGGGGGTGCGCACCTGACCGGTGATGCGGACCGAGCGGGCGTCCTCTAGGGTTTGAACGGAGGCGATGCGGAGGCTGTCGCCCGGGACGAGGGGCACGTTGGCCTGGGGCACACCGGCCAGGGCACTGTCCACATTGATGGAGCGGACGCCCTCGTCGAGGTCCTCGTCGAAGCGGATGAGGGTGGCCTGCTGCCGGTAGGCGTCGTCGGTGAGGCCGTTGGCCTGGCGAATGAGATCGCGCACTGTGCGCAGGCTGTCGCCGAGCGCGTACGTGCCGGGCTGGAACACGGCGCCGCTGATGCGGGCCGAGGCGACGGCGCTGGCCGCGGCGGGGTCGGTCCGCTCCGGCACGGCCCGGATGCGCACGCGGTCGGCGTCGGAGAGGGGAACGGTCTCGTCCCCGGACAGGACGGCGTTCAGGTCGTAGTTGAGGTCCTTGCGGGGAACGGAGGCGCGGGGGTCCGTGCGGGCGTCAGGGGGGGTGAGCCGGCGGACTTCAAAGTCGGCCCCGTAGGCGTCCGGCGCCACGCCCCCGGCGTAGTCGATCAAGTCGCGGACGGTCTCGCCCGGTGTCATCTCGTAATAGGCCGGTCGTTCGACGGCCCCCGTGATGGCGACCGTCTTCCCGCGGACGGGCACCCGGATGTAGTCGCCGCTCTGAAGGTTTACGGGCGCCGGCGTGCCGCTGTCGGCCAGGTAGTCGTACAGGTCGACGGTGTCGGCCACGGAGCCGTCGCGAATCACCTGAATCCGGCGCAGGCTGCCGCGCCGCAGGGGGCCGCCCACGCTGTAAAGGGCATTGAATGCGTTCGCCGTGGCGCTCACCGTATAGCCGCCGGGCTGGGCCACCTCCCCGAGCACGAAGATTTTGAGGGGGCGAAGGCGGGCGAGCGACAGGTCCATAAAGACCGTCTGTGGGTCCTCCGTGAGGCCGGCGTGCTGCTGGGCGAGCCACTGCTTCATGTCCGCCCGGAGTGCGTCGAGCTGTGTGCCCGCCACGGTGAACTGGCCGTGGTCGGGGACGAAGACACGTCCCTGGCGGTCGACGGTCAGGTCGTACTGAAACTCGGGGGCCCCCCACACCACGAGGCGCAGCTCGTCGCCCGGGCCGACGACGTAGCTGTCGTCCACAGGGCCGGTCGGGTCGGGCGCGAAGGCATCGGGAACGCGGTCGAACGTGTCGTAGCCGAAATACGCAAGCCCAGCGTTCTCGCCGGGGCCCTCTGCCGTATCCGGCCGGGCCGGGGCGGGCGAAGGGCGGGTCGTGTCGGGCGGCGCCACGCCGGTTTCGGCCACGGCGGCAGGGGGAAGGGCCTGGGCGGAGGAGTCCGTGTCCGAGCCCTGCTGTACCGCCCGGAGAAGGGCATTCACCCGGGCCGTGGGGAGGCCGCGTTGCCGGGCCTGGGCGGCGGCGCGCTCCGGATTGGACAGGTCAAGCCCCAACTGCTGCGCCCGGCGCCGCGCCTGCTCGGGGGTCAGGTTGCGGGCGTCCAGCTCCCCCCGCACGGAATCCGGGAGGTCTGCGTCCGGCTGCTGGGCGAGCACGGCCATTTCCCCCGCGCCACTCAGGAGGAAGAGAAGAACCAGTCCTCCCGCCTTGAAGAATGAACCCCAGGGGGCGGCAAGAGACACGACGTCGGCGAAACGATCAATCACGAGGGGCAATGCTTGGAGACAACGGTGGATACGCAGCGCGCAGCGCCGAGGTGCAGAGTGGGACCCTGCACACCCTTGTCCGAATGCAGGGCGAGCGGACGCCGGGTGAATAAAACCAATGCCCGAACAATTACGGTCACCATTGGCGGGCCTCTCCACCAAGCGG
>NZ_JAZKRW010000214.1:0-3275 GCF_036626415.1 Salinibacter sp. | reverse complement strand
TGCTTTCTGGCATCATGAACGTAGAGACGCCCCGGGCGGCGGCCCGCGCCTACCTGCGCGCCCTCGCCGAACATGCCTGATCCCATCGGTCGGTCCGTTTCATTCTCCCCTTCCAATTCGGTCATGCCCACAAAACCAGTAGCTCTCACCATCGCCGGAAGCGACTCGGGCGGTGGGGCCGGCATCCAGGCCGACCTGAAGGCCATGGAGGCCAACGGCGTCTTCGGCGCGTCCGCCCTCGCGGCAATCACGGCGCAGAACACGGAGGAAGTGGCGCGGGCGCACGACCTGCCGCCGTCGCTCGTCGCCGCTCAGATCGACGCCGTGGCCACCGACATGGACGTCCAGGCGGCGAAGACCGGAATGCTCTCGGCCCCCGACATTATCGAGGCGGTGGCCGACCGCGTCGCGGCCCACGACCTGCGCCCGTTCGTCGTCGACCCGGTCATGATCTCAAAAACCGGCTTCAAGCTCCTGCAGGACGACGCCATCGATACATTGGTTAATGACCTCCTTCCTTTGGCGACCGTGGTCACCCCCAACGTCCACGAGGCCGAGCATTTGACCGACGTGGACATCGACACGCCGGAGGACCTGCAGACGGCCGCGGCCGCGCTGCTCGACCGCGGGCCGGATGCCGTGCTCGTCAAAGGCGGGCACCTGTCCGGCACCGAGGAGGCCGTCGACGTGCTCGCCGACGGCGACACGACACGGCGCTTCCGGGCCCCGAAAATCGACACGAAGCACACCCACGGCACCGGCTGCACCTACGCCTCGGCCATCGCCGCCCACCTGGCACAGGGGCACGACCTGGGGGCGGCCGTTGACCGGGCGAAGCGGTACGTGACCGGGGCCATCCGTCACGCCCTGCCGCTCGGCGCGGGGCGCGGCCCCACGAACCACTTTTTTCACCTCGATCCCGAGGCGGCGCTCGCCGACCCGGACGTGGGGCCCCCGTCGACGTAGCGCCGGCGTGAACACTTCGTAAGAACGCCGACGAGAGGATCTTTTGTGCTTTGCGGAGCGTGTGTATATTGCGCTTTGCAAAAAAGACGGAGCGCGTACACCACACCTGCCCGTAGCTCAGTTGGACAGAGCGCAGCCTTGCGGTGGCTGAGGCCGGGGGTTCGAATCCTCCCGGGCAGGCCGTTTCCGGATATTTCCCCTCGGCTTCTCTTGGAGGCCGAGGGGTTTTCTTTGTCGCCTGGTGAGCCCGTGGCCGCGGGAGACCGGGGGATTGACCCCGTGCAGCGTGAGGACTACGTTAAGATCTGTAGATCCTCATCCTCTGTTTCCCCCATCCCTACCTGCCTCACCGATGCGTCGTGTCCCCCGTTGCTTCTGGCTGTTTCTGCTGGCGTTCGTCCTGGTGGGCCCTGTGCAGGCCCAGGACCACGGCCTTTGGGCCATGTACCAGCATCACCTGAAAGGAGCGAAGTACGTGGACCTCACGTTCGCCTTCGCGCCCACGAGTCCCGTCTGGCCCGGGTTCAACAACGCTGAGTTTCAGGCCACCGCCGCGGGCAACGCCATCCCGGGGTACGTGGAGGAAGGGGAGACCTATACCTACGACGAGCACGGCTTCGTGGCCACCTCCTACGTGCTGCCGACCGACCAGTACGGCACGCAGCTCGACCCGCCGGCCCACTGGAACGAGCGCGGCGCCACGATCAGCGACCTGCCGCCCACCTACGCGGTGCGGCCGCTCGTGGTGGTGGACGTGCACGAGAAGGTCGCCGAAGACCCGGGCTACCACGCCAAGGTGGCCGACGTGAAGGCCTGGGAGGCGGCGCACGGAGAGATTCCCGACGGGGCGGTGGTGATGTTTCGGTCCGACTGGCACGAGCGGTGGGCGACCGAGCCGGACCGCTACAACCAGGCGCCGTTCCCCGGCGTGGCCCTGGAGACGGCGAAGTACCTCCACGAGGAGAAGGACATTCTCTTCCACGGCCACGAACCGCTCGACACGGATACCACCGCGGGCCTCGTCACGGAGGACTGGATCCTCAACAACAACTACGCGCAGGCCGAGGGCGTGACGAACCTCGACAAGGTGCCGGAGCAGGGGGCCCTGATCGCCATCGGGTTTGCCAAACCGGAGGGAGGGACCGGGGGCTACGCCCGCTACGTCGCCATCTGCCCGCCCGGCTGGGAGCACGGCGTGACGATGGAGGAGGCGCCCGGCGCCCCTCTGCCCGAGCACGACCATCCGCTCCGGCGGGACGGGAACGGGGTCATGCGCCCGACCCCGCCGGATTCAGCACAGTAGCCTGGGACGCACCGACTGCAGAGCTCGGGGGATTTCCGTCGCGCACACTTGGGACAAACGAGATGAACACGCCGTGGCATCCTCTTCTAGCGCAGCACGCACAACCGACGGGCCGGACGCCGAAGGCACCGGGGCCAACGCCTACACACACGGGCCGATTTTCCGACGTTTGGCCTACATGTTGGTCGGAGGGATCCCCATTCTGGCCGCTGCTGTTCTGTGGGCGGCGCTGACGGGGACGCCGACACTGGACTGGGTCCCGTCGCTGCTTCTCCTAGTGCTCGTCTTGGTGAACGGGCATCGGTCGGTCGGAGAACTTCTCGCTACAATCCGGCTGACCGAGGATCGACTCCGACAAGAACGGCCGCTGCAATCCGACGCGGAGGTGCGATTCCGGGAGATCCGCCGTCTGTTTGTGGGCGGAATGACGGTCGAGGTTTACACGTCGTCGGAGTCGAACCCTGCCCTGACGTTTTCCCGGAAGCTTCGGAACGGGGACGACCTGGTCGAGAAGCTGGTCCGCGCCCTGCCCGAGGACGCCGAGGTGCATCATCCGTCCGGCGAACTGGCCGGTCGGCTGTCGGAGGCACGACCCGCGTAGGTTGCATGCGGCGGGCTCTGGCGTCCGACGTTGGCGCGGGTTCCCCGCGCCGTCACTACGATAAGCGCCGGGTCGGAAATCACACCGGCAGATTCCGTTATTGCAATTTCAACCAGTCCCGATTTCTTGCGTCGAAGGGTCTCGGTCCTGGCGCTAGGTCGCTCGCCGTGGGGCCGTTCACGGGTGGAGGGCCGCGTCTTCGGATGGCTGATCGGCCCGCAGGGAATCCGTCAGCAGCCGGCCCCAGGTCGCGTCGTAGGGGTGCACTGCGGAGACCTGTTCGCCGTCCCGGACAACCGGTCGCCCTTCGTTTGCCCAGCGAAAGATGGACCCCTCCAGGTTGTACACCTGGGAAAAGCCCTGCCTCTGCAGCGCCTGCACCACGCCCGCCGACCGGTAGCCGAC
>NZ_JAZKRW010000213.1:0-3287 GCF_036626415.1 Salinibacter sp. | reverse complement strand
CCGTTGGACTTCGTGGCGATCCACATGCCGATCCACCCGGCCAGCCCCGAGGCCACCGTCCCGACGAGAAACCCAATCGTCGTCGGGAGGCCCGTCTCCGGCATGGCGTACAACACCCCCGCCACGACGACGGCGAAGATGGACAGGTATCGAAACTCACGGGTCATGAACGTTTTCGCCCCGGCTTGAATGTCGCGGGACAATTCCTGCACACGCTCGTTGCCGGCATCCTGACGAAGGATGTAGCGGACGAGATAGAATGCAAAGGCAAGCGACAGAAGCGAGGCAATGCCCGCAATGAACGGAGCGTTGGTAACAACAAGCTGCTTCACGACGAGGGGAAGACGTTAATCGGTTTTCGAGCGAGACGAACGACAGACCCCTGAGCCCCGACCGAGGGTCCTGTAACGGGCACGGACAGGTGCTGCCCTCTGAGAGTGCAACGAAAGCAGCGAGCACGAGCAGGCAACGAGGCTCTTGAATTCATTCTGTAATGCTCGTGCCTCGGCGTCCGCGGAATGTTATTTTAGAGTAAGCCTCCTTAGGATCTTTGCCAGCGACGAAGAACGCAACCGCCAGCGCCAATTCTTTCGTTTTTTGCCATCGTTTCTTTCCGCGTCCTCCCATTTTCCTCAGGCGCCGCGGCGGCCCGACCGTTTTATTCGTGGGCGCCCTTCCCTACATTGGAAGTCCTTCCACGGCGCCATTCCTGACCGCCCCCCGCACTCTCACTGCACGGCACACGACCGACACCATGGCACACGTTGACGTTGAAATGCCCAAGATGGGCGAGAGCATCACCGAAGGCACCGTCATTGCCTGGCACAAGCAGCCGGGCGACGAGGTGGACCAGGACGAGATCCTGCTCGAAATTGGGACCGACAAGGTCGACACCGAAGTGCCCTCTCCGCAGGGGGGCGTGCTCACAGAGACCCTCGTCGAGGAAGGCGATACGGTGGAGGTGGGCACCATCATCGCCCGGGTGGAGACCGAGGCGGAGGCGGCCGACGTGGACACCGACGGCGACCCGCCCGCGGAGGAGCCGGCCGACGCAGCCCCCACCGAAGCGGAGACGGAGGCCGACGACTCTGATGCAGTCGTCAAGGAAGACGATGGCGCGACGGCAGCGGAGGCCGATGCGGAGGAGGCCGCGTCTCCCGCCCCATCTGGCGACGAGGTGGAGGTCGTGATGCCCAAGATGGGCGAGAGCATTACCGAGGGCACGGTCGTCGCCTGGTACAAGGACATCGGCGACGAGGTGGCCATCGACGAGACCCTGCTCGAGATTGGCACTGACAAGGTGGACACGGAGGTGCCCTCCCCCGCCGCGGGCGTGCTCACCGAGAAGCTCGTGGCGGAGGGCGAGACCGTCGAGGTGGGCACGGTCGTTGCCCTCCTCGCCTCGGAGGCGGAGGCCGGGGCCGTGGAGCCCCCCGCGTCCGAGGACCCCGACGCGACGGAGGAGCCGGACGAGACCCCCCCCGACGCCGACGACACGGGCCTGCCGTCCTCTCCGCCCTCCGGCGACGGGGCCGTGCGCGACACCGACGAGCCAGACCGTGCCCCCGACGAGACGATCAAACGCCGCGGCGACGACGGGCGCTTCTACTCGCCCCTCGTGCGCTCGATCGCGAAGGAGGAAGGCCTTCGCATGAGCGAGCTGGAATCGCTTGAGGGCTCCGGCCGGGACGGTCGCGTCACGAAGGAAGACGTGCTGGCGTATCTCGAGGAACGCGACGAAGCGCCCGCGGCCCCCACAACCGCCCCCGAGCGCCCGCCGCGCCCCAGTCGGACGGACGAGACGCCCCCTGCGCGTGGCGACTACACGGTGAACGAAGGGCCGAATGAGGAGGAACTGCGCCAGCAGTACGGCGACCGCATCGAGGTCCAGCCCATGGACCGGATGCGCAAGATGACTGCCGAGCACATGGTGCGGTCAAAGGCGACGTCCGCCCACGTCACCTCCTTCGCCGAGGCCGACGTGACGGGCCTCGTCCAGCTCCGGGAGGCCAACAAAGAGGCCTTCCGGGAGCGGGAGGGGGTAAAGCTCACCTACACCCCCTTCTTCGTGAAGGCCGCGGTGGAGGCACTCCGCGAGCATCCCCTGCTGAACGCGAGCGTGGAGGGCGACAAGATTGTCATCAAGCACGACTTCCACGTCGGCATCGCCGTCGCCATCGGCAACAAGGGCCTCCTCGCCCCGGTCATCCGCAACGCGGGGGACTACAACGTGTCGGGCCTGGCCCGCAAGGCCGCCAGCATGGCCGACCGCGCCCGCAACAAGGAGCTCCAGCCCGATGAGCTGCAGGGCGGCACCTTCACGGTCACCAACATCGGGTCCCTCGGCTCCCTGATGGGCACGCCCATCATCAACCAGCCGCAGGTGGGCATCCTCGCCACCGGGGCTATCCAGAAGCGGCCCGTCGTCGTGGAGAACGACGGCCTCGGCGACGCCATCTCCGTGCGCCACATGATGTACCTCTCCCTCAGCTACGACCACCGCATCATCGACGGGGCCATGGGGTCGAGCTTCCTCCAGCGCGTCGTGACCGAACTGGAGTCCTTCTCCGAAGACCAGGATCTGTTCTAGAGCCCCCCTCTCGTCTGGGACCTCCTCTCCCCTGACCCACCGGCCCGCCTGCCATGCTTGAGGAGTACAAGAAATTCGCCCTCCGCGGCAACGTGATCGACATGGCCGTGGGCATCATCATCGGCGCGGCGTTCGGGACGGTCGTCCAGTCGCTCGTCAAAGACATTCTCACGCCCCCCCTCGGCCTGTTGACCGGCGGGGTCGACTTCGCGAACCTGTTCGTCGTTCTCCAAGAGGGGACGCCCGAGGCCCCCTACGCCACCCTCCAGGCCGCCCAGAACGCCGGGGCCGTCACGATCAACGTCGGGATATTTGTGAACGCGTTGATCAGCTTCCTGATCGTGTCGGTCGCGGTCTTTCTGATGGTGCGCTACATCAACCAGCTGCGGGAGCCCGACGAAGGCCCACCCCCTCCAAAGTCGATCAAGAAGTGCCCGCACTGCGTCTCGGACGTGCCCGTCCAGGCCACGCGCTGTCCGCACTGCACCTCGGACCTTCCGGCCCCGGAGCCCACCGAGGCCGCGTAGCCGCGGGACTCACACGCCCCAGAGCAGCCAGATGCCGCCACAGGTCACGAGGGCGAGCAGAACCTGGAGCGGCGCGCCCATCCGCAGGAAGTCGGTAAAGCGGTAGCCGCCCGGGCCGTACACCATCAGGTTCGTCTGGTAGCCGATGGGCGTGAGCAGGGCCCCGCTCG
>NZ_JAZKRW010000212.1:0-3373 GCF_036626415.1 Salinibacter sp. | reverse complement strand
CCTGCTGGAGCGGACCCGCCTGCTTAGCCTGCGGGTGGGGGCCGGCATGGAGGCCCGCGGCGACACGCAGCGGCGGTACGCGGCGGCGCGGCCCGTCGTGATTGGCGGCCTCGTGGCCGTGTTTGCGGCCCTGGTCCTTGCTCCACGCGTCGACTTTCAGTACGACTTCGGGGCGCTGGAGCCGGAGTACACCGAGTACGAGCAGCGCGACCAGTACGTCGACCGTGTAAGCACGGGCGGGGACGACGACCGCCGCAACCCGGCCTACATCGTGGCGGACAGCGCGGCCGAGGTGCCCAACATCGTGGAGGCCGTCCGTAAAAAGATGCGGGCCGATACCGCCTCCCCCACCATCCTCGCGGTGGAGAGCCTGCAGGAGCGGTTTCCCCTCCGCGACACCGCCCAGGCGACCAAGCTGGACCGGATCGCCCAGATCCGAGAGACCGCCACCGAGAACCGCTACCTGCGCGACGAGTCCACCGACGCGCTGGAGCGGCTCCGCCGCGCCGCGCAGACCCGCGCCCCCATCCCGCTCGACCAGGTGCCCCGGTCGCTCCGCAAGCAGTTCACGACCAAGGAGGGGGAGCTGGGCCAGTTCGTCATGATCTACCCGTCCGTGGGCCTCTCCGACGGGCGGAAGTCGATCGCCTTCGCCCAGGATGCGGGCACCATCACGACGGACGATGGCACCACCTACCACGCGGGGTCCACCTCCCTCGTGGCGGCGGACATGCTGATGCTGCTGCAGCGGGAGGCGCCCTGGATGATTCTGGGCACGTTCGTCATCGTCGCGGCGCTGATGCTGCTCAACTTCCGGTCGCTCCGGTGGGCCGGGCTGGCCCTCGTGCCGCTCGTGGTGGGCCTGCTGTGGATGCTGCTGGTGATGGAGATTTTCGGGCTGAAGGTCAACTTCTACAACATGGTCGTCTTTCCGGCCATCCTGGGGATCGGCAACGACGCGGGGGTCCACATGGTGCACCGGTACCGGGAGGAGGGCCCCGGCGCGCTCTGGACGGTGCTGCGGTCGACGGGGGAGCACGTGACGATGGGCACGCTCACGACGATGGTCGGCTTCGGGGGCCTGCTCCTGAGCTTCCACCCCGGCCTCACCTCGATGGGCACCCTCGCGGTGCTGGGTCTGGGCACCACGCTGCTCGCGGCGGTCGTCTTCCTGCCGGCGCTGTGGCAGTGGCTGGAGGACCGCGGCGACGCGCCGCACGCGTCGGGGACGAGATAGGGGGCAGGACCAACGCAGGAGTGTGTCCCCTAATTCGTATTGAGAGTGTCGAGTGGGCTCGTCACGCCCTCGCCGCTCTGTTCCAGAACGTGGACGTACTGCATGGTGGTGCGCAGCTGCTCATGGCCCCTGCAGTCGCTGAATGGTGCGCACGTCGGTGCCGTCTCGTAGCAGGTGGGTGGCGAACGAATGCCGGAGGGTATGGCAGGTGGCGTGCTTCTCGATGTCTGCCGCGTCGGCGGCGTTCTTGACGGCCCGCTGCACGGCCGAATCGGACCGGTGGTGGCGGCGCACAGCCCCACTGCGCGGGTCGTCCGACAGCCGGGGGGAGGGGAAGACGTACTGCCACCGCCACTCGGTCGCTGCGTTCGGGTACTTCTCCGCAATCGCGTCGGGCAGATACACGCTCCCGACGCCCTCCACACAGTCCGTCTCGTGCTGGGCCCTCACCTTTTTGAGATAGCGCTGGAGGGGGGCGTGCAGGCGCTCGGGGAGCATCGTCGTGCGGTCCTTTCCGCCCTTCCCGTCCCGCACGTGGACGCGGCCCCCGTCAAAGTCGAGCGCCTTCACCCGGAGGCGCAGGGCTTCCGAGAGGCGCAGGCCACTGCCGTAGAGAAGATGAGCAATGAGTCGGTTCGGACCGGGGGGCAGGGCCGCAAAGAGGTGCCGTACCTCCTCGCGGGAGAGCACCGTGGGGAGGCGTTTGGGGCGGTCGGCGCGGTCGAGCGGCCCGAGGTCGCCGAGCTCAACCCCGAGCACCTGTTCGTAGAGGAACACCAGCGCATTGAGGGCCTGGTTCTGGGTGGAGGCCGCCACGTTGCGCTCCGACGCGAGGTGGGACAGGAAGGCCCGGATGTCATCCTCGTTGAGGTGGCGGGGATGGGTGGTGTCGTGAAAGCGGACGAAGCGGATGACCCAGCGCACGTACGCCTTCTCCGTATGGTAGCTGTACTGGCGGCGCCGGCAGACCTGTCGTACCCGGTCGAGGAGCTTAGGGGCGTGGGGGTCGGGCCCAGGCATGGCCGAGGAAAGAGACTCCGGTCAGAGCGTATGGCTTGACAATAAGATCGCCAATATTCAATATATCAAGGGAGTTGACATATTCCGCCAGTCGTATCCGTTTGACATATGCACAGAGCATTTCGCGTAACCAGCAATGGTTCAATGGGTTACGGGGTTGAAGATGTGCCTATGTCGAGCACCTTGATATTATAGGTTATGTCGCGGGGCGCAACTGCCAGCGTTCAGGTCAGTTGTATTGGACACCGTCCTGCTCGACAAGCCGACCTCTTCTCCCATGGCGACCAAATCTCTCGATCAGCGTATCGTTCAGACCTCTGATGTGTGCGGGGGCAAGCCGCGCATTGCTGGTCACCGGATTACGGTGCAGAATATCGCGATCTGGCACGACCGTCTGGGGTGGAGTGCCGACGAGATTGCCAGTGAATACGATCTCGAATTGGCCGACATCTACGCGGCCCTCGCCTACTACTTCGCTCATCGCGAAGAAATTGACCAGTCGATTCGTGAGAGTGAGGCTTTTGTTGAGGAACTCAGGCGTCAGACGCCCTCGAAGCTTCAGCAGAAGCTTGAAGGGAAAGGATAGATGGCCAGTATTCGGTACTATCTGGACGAACACATCGCAGAAGCAGTTGCGAAGGGGCTGCGTCGTCGCGGCGTCGACGTACGTACGCTCGCTGAAGCGGGAATGCTGGGAGCGAGCGACGAAGAACACTTTGCGTTTGCGCGAGAGGAGGAGCGAACCATCGTAACGCAGGACGATGATTTTTTGCGCCTCGCTGCCCAGTCGGCGGAGCACCCCGGAGTGGTGTACCTGCCGCAGAGACGGAGTGTTGGCGAAACGGTTCGTGGGCTGACACTCATTGCGGAAGTGCTGGGCAGGGAAGGGATGCGTGGACATGTCGAGTTTCTGTGAGCGCGGCAGGTCAAAATCCCCGCTACATAACCCATCGTTGCACCTGACGGTGTGCTTGTCAGCTTCCATTGCCGCGGTGCGCTTGTCGAGACAGTTTGCTACGTTTCAGAAGTAGAGCCAGGCGAGCCCACCGCAGGTGAACTTGACCGTTATGACGCGAGGATTTTGACATTGAGAGGCGACGGATCTATTCTAGTTGT
>NZ_JAZKRW010000211.1:0-3377 GCF_036626415.1 Salinibacter sp. | reverse complement strand
AGGTCGTAGAACGGCTTCGTGAGCACCGAGTCGTCCAGCGGGAGGCGCTTCAGATGACTCTTTATCGTCTCGGCCGTTCGGCCCTCGCCGTAGGGCGACTCCGCCCCGTCGATCTTCGCCCGGAACGCCGCCGAGCACGCCGTGGCGATGGCGTCGGCGATGGCGTCGGCCCGCTCGGCGCAGTCGATCACGGAGGGGCCCCGGAGCCGCCCTCGCTGGCGCGGCCCCACGTTGACGGTCGGCACGTCGAAGGCCGGCGCCTCGATGAGGCCGCTCGACGAGTTGCCGACGACGACGTCCACGTGCCGGAGGGCGCTGAGGTAGCGCCGCTGCCCGAGGGAATCGTACAGTCGCGCGTCGTCCCGGTCCTCGCAGTAGGCCTCGAGGGCCTCGTTGATGCGGCGGCCCTGCGGGTCGGCGTTGGCCTTCGTAAAAATGATGCGGGCGTCGTCGAAGCGGTCGAGCGCACGGAGCAGTTCCTGCACGCCGTCCGCCGGAGCCGTATCCCCGAGCGTGGCGGGATGATAGGTGACGAGGAACGTCGGCGTGCCGAGCTCGAAGTTGATCGAGCGCTCGAACGCCTCGCGGTCGAGCAGGTCGGTGTACTGGATCTGGTCGAGGCCCGGCGCGCCCACCGTGAACACGCGGTCGGGCGTCTCTCCCATCTGCACCACGCGCCGCCGGTACGGCTCGGCCACCACGAAGTGGTAGTGGGCCATCTTCGTCAGGCTGTGGCGGATGCTCTCGTCGAAGGCCCCTTCCGTCGTCTCGCCGCCGTGAATGTGGGCAATGGGGATCCGCATCACGAGCGCCGCCTGCGCCGCGGCCCACATCTCGAAGCGGTCGCCGAGGACCACGAGCACGTCGGGGGCCAGGCGGTCAAGGGCGTCGGCCATCCCACTGATCCCGAGCCCCATTGACTTGGCCGTCCCCACGCCCGTGTCGCTGGAAACCAGCATCTCCACCCGGGCGTCGATTGCGAACCCGTCGTCCTTGATCGCCTGCGCTGTGCCCCCGAACTGAGGCGACAGGTGCATGCCCGTCACCACGAGCTGCAGCCGCAGATCCGGGTCGGCCTGCACCTCGCGGAGCAGCCCGTAGAGCAGGCCGTAGTCCGCCCGCGTGCCGGTGACGACGCCGATGCGGCGCTGTGACATCAGGACCACCTCAGGAGTGTGCGGGAGCCGGAGCGAGGGAGGCGCTGCTCGGGATGTTGACGATCCGTCGCTCCAGCCCCTCCGCGACGGACAGGTCCATGCGGGGGCAGTCCTCGTACATCGGCAGCTTCGGCATCAGGGTCCACGCCGGCCGCGCCCCGACGCCCGCGTCGTTCGCCCGCTCCAGGAGCGCGTCCCGCTCGTCGGCGACCGCATCGTCCAGGAGCAGCGCGTTGAGCCAGTAGTTGCTGCGCGCAAAGCCCGGCTCCTCGAATACCGTCACGCCGGCCACGTCCGCGAACGCGTCCCGGTACTGAGCCGCCAGGGCGCGCTTCCGCTCCAGGAAGGAGGGCATCTGCTCCAGCTGGGCGCACCCGAGCGCCGCGTTGAGGTTGGGCATGCGGTAGTTGTAGCCGACCTCGTCGTGGAGGTATTCCCACGGGTGGTCCTGCTTCGCGACGGTCGTCAAATGCCGGGCCTGCTCGGCGAGGGCCGCGTCGTCGGTCAGGATCGCCCCGCCGCCGCCCGTGGTGATCGTCTTGTTGCCGTTGAAGCTCACCGCCCCGCACCGTCCCCGGTGCCCCGTGTGCGTCCCCTTGTAGCGCGTCCCCAGGGACTCCGCCGCGTCCTCCACGAGGGGCAGGTGGAACCGGTCGCAGACCTCCTGGAGGGGGTCGAGGTCGACCGGATGCCCGAACGTGTGCATCGGCATCACGGCCGTGATGGGCCGGCCCGTCTGCGTGTTGACACAGGTTTTGCCTCGGACCTCAGCAATCTCCTCGAGATAATCGTGCAGCTTGGCCGGATCGAGCCCGAGGGTTTGCTCGTCGCTGTCGACGAAGTGCGGGGTGGCCCCCAGGTACGAGACCGCATTGGCGGTCGCGACGAACGTGAGCGCGGGCACGAGCACCTCGTCGCCCGCCTCCACCCCGACGACCCGCAGCCCCACCTGGAGGGCGGCGGTGCCGTTGACCACCGCGATCGCGTGCTCCGCCCCCGTGTACGTGGCAAGGTCCTCCTCGAACCGGTCCACGAACGATCCCGCCGTGGACACCCATTCGGTGTCGAGGCACTCCTTGACGTAGTCCCACTCCCGCCCGGCGAACGTCGGCTCGTGCAGGCCGACGGCGCCGTCGTCGGGCAGGGCCCCGCGAAGGGTGGCGACAATGTCCTCGACGTCGAGGCGAGTGCTCATACGCTGTACTGGCCCACCTTGTAGTACGACAGATGCTCGGGCTCCGAAAACCACTCCGCTGTCACCGCGAGGCCGTTTCTCAATCCCGCCTCCCCCGACTCCGGCGGCGTCCATCCCGTCAGGGCCTCAAGCTTCGACGGGTCGGCGAGCAGCCGATCGACCTCGCTCTCTTCCGGCCGAAGGCGTTCCTCCTCCGTTTCGATGGAAACCTCCGTCCCCATTACGTCGGCGATCAGGTGCGCGAGGTCCCCGATTGAAATCTCGTGCCCACTTCCGATGTTCACGACCTCGCCGACCGTCTGCGAAGAATTGCCAACGGCAAGAAATCCCTCCACCGTATCCTCCACAAAGTTAAAGTCCCGGGTCGGGTGCAGGGCCCCGAGCTGGAGGGTGCGCCGGCCGTCGGCGATCTGCGTCGCGATCGTCGGGATGACCGCCCGGGCCGACTGGCGGGGGCCGTACGTGTTGAAGGGCCGCGCAATGGCGACCGGCAGGTCGAAGGACCGGTGGAAGGACAAGGCCATCTGATCGGCCCCGATCTTCGAGGCGGCGTAGGGCGACTGGGCCTGCAGGGGGTGATCCTCGGTCATCGGGACGAACTGCGCCGTGCCGTAGACTTCACTCGTCGACGTGTGGACCACCTTTTCCACATCGAGGGCCCGTGCCGCCTGCAGGACGTTCAGCGTGCCGGTGACGTTGGTGTCGACGTACGTGTCGGGCGAGCGATACGAGTACGGAATCCCGATGAGGGCCGCGAGGTGGTACACCGTGTCGCACCCCTCCATGGCGGTCTGCACACCGTGGGGGTCCCGGACGTCCCCCGACACCACGTCGATGGCCGCCTGCACCTCGTCGTCGACGTGATCGAGCCATCCCCACGAGTTCTGGGCGTCGTAGCGCACGAAGGCCCGCACGTCGGTTCCCCGCCGCACGAGCGCCTCCACCAGATGGGACCCAATAAATCCCCCGGCGCCGGTGACGAAAGCAGTGCCCATAACCAGTCGCGTTCAAATTGTGAGTCGACG
>NZ_JAZKRW010000210.1:0-3405 GCF_036626415.1 Salinibacter sp. | reverse complement strand
TGGGCACGCCGAACGAGTTGCCGTAGTCGCCGATGCCGCGCACCACGCCGTCGAACAGGTAGCGGACGCGCGACTCCTCCAGCGAGCCGAACCGGAGCGAATCGAGCGCGCAGATGGGGCGGGCGCCCATCGTGAAGATGTCGCGGTGGATGCCGCCCACACCGGTGGCCGCCCCCTCGTAGGGTTCCACGGCGGAGGGGTGGTTGTGCGACTCGATCTTGAACGCCACGGCCTTCCCGTCCCCCACGTCCACGAGGCCCGCGTTCTCCTCGCCCACCTCGGCCAGCAGCTGCTCGCCCTCTGTGGGCAGTGTCTTCAGGAGAGCCGTCGAGTTCTTGTAGGCGCAGTGCTCGCTCCACATCACCGAGTAGATGCCGAGCTCCACGAACGACGGCGTGCGCCCGAGCCGGTCGAGGATCTCGTCGTACTCGTCGTCGGTGAGGCCGTGGTCGAGGGCGAGGGCGCGGTCGACCTCGGGCGTTTTCGGGAGGGCTTCGGGCATGAGAGGGCGGGGGCGTGAAGCCGCGGGGGAAGAGACGAGTGAAATGCCGTAGTGGGTATGTTGGAAGGAAGGGGAAGGATCCTGCCTTTGCGGGGAATTGGGAGAGATTGAGGTGCGTTCAAACCCGGTCTCATCAGGGGAGACATCGTCGCCCGCGGCACTTCCTGCGCGATACGACGTACACCACACGATCGCTTAACGGGCCGCTTTATCGCCACTCCCAATCGCATGACCTTCCTCACCGGCGTCCCCGGCTTCCTCGGCACGCGCCTCCTGCGCCGCCTCGCCGCGGATGAGCCCGACGCCTCGTTTCTCCTGCTGGTCCAGCCGAAGTTCGAAGCACGCACCCATGCGCTCCTCGCCGACCTCGACCTCGCCGACCGGGCCACAGTGCTGCCCGGCGACATTACGGCGCCGGATCTGGGCCTCGGGGACCGGTACGACGCGGTGGCCGACCGGGTCACGCGGGCGGTCCACCTCGCCGCCGTCTACGACCTGTCGATCCCACGGGACGTGGGCTGGCAGGTCAATGTGAACGGCACGCGCCACGTGCTCGACCTGCTCGCGCAGAGCCCCAACCTGGAGCGCTTCGGATACGTCAGCTCCGCCTACGTGTCGGGCCGGCGCACCGGGACGATCTGCGAGGACGAGCTCGTCCACGATGCCGGGTTCAAAAATTTCTACGAGGAGACGAAGTACCACGCCGAGGTGCTCGTGCAGGACCGCATGGACGACATTCCGACGCTCATCTTCCGCCCCAGCATCGTGGTGGGGGACTCGGAGACCGGCGAGACGGACAAGTTCGACGGGCCGTACTTCGTGCTAAATGCGCTGCGCAGGCTTCCAAAATACACGCTCATGACCCGGGTCGGCTCGGGCACGGAGACGGTCAACCTGGTGCCGGTCGACTTCGTGGTGGACGCGATGGGGCACCTGCTGGGCCCCGAGGGACACGAGGGGACGGTCTTTCACCTCACCGACCCCCGGCCGCTCACCACACAGGCCCTCCTGGAGCTGTTTGCCGACCTGCTGGACAAACGTGTGGCGTACGTGCCAGTGCCGCCGAGCATGGCCCGAGGACTCATGAGCACCGGCGTGGGGCAGTTCCTCGGCATCGCGCCGGAGCTCATCGACTACTTCGACCATCCCTCCCGCTACGATTCTTCGAACACGCGGGCGGCGCTCGACGCCACAGAGATCGCGTGCCCGGCGCTGCCGGACTACGCCCCGGCGATGGTGAAGTACGCCCGTCGTCACGACGCCCGGTCCAGTGCCATGTACTGACGGAGGACGTCGGTTTTGCTTTCCGGGCGCGTTTGTTACCTTCCGGGCGCGTCCCGCCATCCCACGAGCACAGCATCTCATGTCCGACGAATCGTCCTCTGCCGCCTCCCGTCGCTCTTTTTTGAAGCAGGCCGCTCTGGCCGGGGCCGGGGCCGCCGCCCTGCCCCGAGCGGCGTCGGGGACGCCCCCCACGTTCGACGCCGGCAGCAACAACGGGCCCCTCGTCGTGGCGAGCGACAACGGCGCGCCCGCCGCCGAACAGGCCCTGGAGGTCATGGCCGGCGACGGGGAGGCCCTGGACGCCGTTATTGAGGGCGTCAACATCGTCGAGCGGGACCCCGACGACATTACCGTGGGGTACGGCGGCATCCCCAACGCCGACGGGACCGTGCAGCTGGAGGCCGGGGTCGTAGAGGGCAAGACGCACCGGGCCGGCGCGGTCGCCGTTCTCGAGGACATCCCGGTCCCCTCGCAGGTGGCGCGCCTGGTGATGGAACGGACCGACCATGTGCGGCTGGTGGGGCAGGGGGCAAAAGAATTTGCGCGGATGCACGGCATCGAGACGCAGGACCTCCTCACCGAGCGCGCCCGCAAGATCTGGGTCGAGTGGAAAGAGACCCTGTCGCAGGAGGACAACTACCTGCCGCCCGACAGCCTGAAAGACCCGGCGCTGGGGGCGAAGGTGCGCGAGGTGCAGCGCCACTACGGCACCATCCACTGCTCCGCCCTCGCCCCCAACGGCAATGTCGGCTCCGTCACCACCACCAGCGGCCTGTTCTACAAGATCCCGGGCCGGGTGGCGGACACGTCGGTCGTGGGGGCGGGCCTCTACGCCGACAACGACGTGGGGGCGGCCGGCTCCACGGGGCGGGGCGAGGCCAACCTCAAGAACCTGTCGAGCTACCTCATCGTGGAGCGGATGCGGGCGGGCGACGCGCCCGAGGAGGCGTGCCTGTTCGCCTGTCGCCGCATCGCAGAGAACACCCAGGTCCCGCGCCTCCTCAACGACCAGGGGGAGCCCAACTTCAACGTCCGGTTCTACGCGCTGCGAACGGACGGAGAATTCGGCGGGGCCCAGATGCGCGGCGCCGGACAGATGATCGTGGGGGACGCCGACGGGGTCCGCCGGGTCGGCATTCCGGGCCTGTACGACGAGGCGTAGGGGCGCTACCAGTTCGACGTCGCCGTGCTAAAGATGTCGTCGGCGACGTTTTCGAGGGCGTTTTGGGCGGCCTGTCGCTCACCGTCGAGGCCTGCCTCGACGGGGTCGTAGTTGGCGGAGCCACTGAAGGTCTGGTTCAGAAGCTCCTCGTCCTCCGTTTGGTCGACGTAGCGCACCTGTACCCGAATGGTCACCTGGTTGGAGCTGGCCCGTTCGTCGCCGCTGACGCCGGTGGGCTCGTTCGTGTAGCGTTGGATGCGGGCGGCAAGGAGGGCGTCCGCGCCCGCGTCGTCCGTCGTGAGGGACAGGCGCGTGCGGTCGACGAACCGGTCGGTGAGCAGGGTTGTCAGGTCGGACCCGAGCCGGTTGACAGGGCTGGAGGTGTTGTCCTGGGCGATGGGGATCGAAATGGTTTCGAGGTTGGATGGGACGCTGGCCCCGCTGAAGCTGTAGACGG
>NZ_JAZKRW010000209.1:0-3417 GCF_036626415.1 Salinibacter sp. | reverse complement strand
GGGGATCGATCGGCCTTTCGCGTGCTCGTCGAACGGTACGAGGGCATGGTGTTCGACCTTGCCCACCAGTACGCCGACCATCCCGACGCGGCCGAGGACCTGGCCCAGGATGTATTCCTCAAGGCGTATCGCCGGATCGACGATTTGCAGAACCCGGATCGCTTCGCGTCGTGGCTGTACGGCATTGCCCTCAACCGAGGGCGCGACTACGCCAAGAATGCGCGGCGCGACACGTATCCCTTTAGCCGCTCTAACCAGGACGCGGCGACCCTTTCAAACAACGGGACCGCCGCTCAGGACGAGCAGCTCGTGGCCGACGAGCAGGGGGAGTCCCTCTGGGCCGCCCTGGATGAACTCTCGGACACCTACGCCACGCCGTTCCTGTTGAAATACCGGGACGGCCTTACCTACAAGGCCATGTCGAAACGCCTCGACGTGTCGGTAAGTGCGTTGAAGGTGCGCGTGCACCGCGCCCGCAAGAAGCTCCAAACCCTATTGGCCCCCCGCCATGAAGAATCGCGATCCTGACGTGATTGTCCGCCGCTTCATCGACGGCGACCTCCCCGACGAGGACGTGCAGGCGGCCCTGCACCACATCGCCGACGATCCGGAGGCCCGCTCCCTGCTCCAGTTTGAGCTTCGAATGACGCAGGACCTGGCCGCTTCGCAGGCCCCGCAGCCCGCCTCGGACTTCGCGGCCCGCACGGTCGAGCAGCTGGACGAGGCGGAGGCCCCGGCCCCGTCCGTCGCCGACCGTCTTCACGACTGGTGGACGGCCGTGACCCGTCCGCTCGTGACCATTCCCGTGCGGCCCGTCCACGCGGTGGCAGCCCTTGCGCTCGTGGTCGCGATCGGGTGGCTGGCCTGGCCGTCGGGGCCGGCCGGTCCCGTGCCGCCGTCGAGTCCCTCGCCCTCCGCGTCGGTCCAGTCCGCCGCGGCCGGGCCGTCTCAAGATGGGACGGTGTGGACACGGTTCGTCTACACGAGCGCCATGGCCGACTCGGTGGCTGTGGCGGGCGACTTCAGCCAGTGGGAGCCCATCCCGCTCTCGCCACGCACCGTGGACGGCGAGACGGTCTGGACCGGCCTCGTGCCGGTCTCTCGGGGCGAGCACGAGTATCAGTTCGTCATCGACGGCGAACGGTGGGTTACCGACCCGCTCGCCCCCGTCCAGCAGGAAGACGGATTCGGCGCCAAAAACGCCGTTCTGAAACTGTAGCCCACCACGCGGCCACGTTTTTCAAATAGACTGTTCGTGCCATGTGGCGGCTTCTTCCTGGACTGTTGTGCCTCGTGGGGATGTTCCCCGTTTCGGGGCAGGCCCAGCAGTGGACCGGCACCGCGGACCTCGTCCTTACCGGCGGCTACCAGACCAACACCTACCTCGATCCTGTGCTTCGCTCCTGGAACGACCGCTCATCGGCCCCGGCCCTCGCGGCCCTGACGCCCCAGGTGGGGCTCACGCGGGACGCGCGTCGCACCCGCCTCAGCGTCGCCGCTCGGTCGCGCCTGTATCCGCGCCGCGCCGGGACGCCGCAATTCCTGCAGGGCCACGCCCAGGCGCAGTACCGCCTGTCTCCGGCGTGGACCGTGGGCGCCAGCGGCGGCGGGACGCGGCTCCGCGTCGGCCGGTCGCGGGACAGCTGGTGGGCCCTTCCGTCCCTGCGGTGGGCCCCTGCCTCCAACACCACCCTCACGGCCAGAGGGGGCCTCACCCAACAACGAGTCGCCACGGACCTGGAGCGCAGGGACCGCCAGACCAGCGGGCTTGCCGCGATCAGCCTGGCATCGTGGCTCACCGACCGGGTGCGTGCGGAAGGACGAGCGTACTGGAGCAGTGGCCGCACGAGCCTCGCGGAGACGAACTTCGGGGGCACCGGCGCGTCCCTCCGGGGGACGTACTGGCCCACCCGCCGGTGGTCCGTGGAGGCGGACGTGGCGCTGGAGCAGGTGCGCTACGAGACGGCGACCGCCAACACCGCCCGCGACCGCCTCGGGCGGGGCGGCCTGAAGGTCGCCTGGCACCCGCGGGCCTCCGTCACAGTCTTTGCCCGGACCCGGGCGTCCGCGGCACGCCTGGCCCAGACCGACGCATCGACCGCGGACGTGCACGTGTCGGCCGGCCTCCGCTTGCGGACCCAGCAGGTATTGGGAGGCACGGCTCCCTCCCCTCCGCGCCGCCGCGCCTGCCAGGCTGTGGACGACGGAGCCCGCGTCCAAATTCCCTACAGTGGCTCAGGGACGCCCCACGTGACCGGCAACTTCAACGGCTGGTCGCTGCCCGGCACGCCCCTGACTCAGACCGACGACGGCACCTGGACGACGACGCTCTCCCTACCCTCCGGCACCTACACGTACCGGATACGGGTCGTCGACAGCGACGAGCGCCGCTGGCTCGACCTTCCTTCTTACGCAGAAACCGCCGACGACGCGTTCGGCGGCACCAACGGCGTGTGCACAGTCCCCTAGTCCCATGATTCGCTTCTCCTGTCCCGTCCGGATCCGCCCGGACGCCTGGTTTTGGCTTGGCGCGGCCCTCCTGGCCACCGTGCTCGGGGCCGGCGCCCCCCACGGAGCAGCCGCCCAACCGGCCGACGTGCAAGCCCTTCTCGACCGGGGGGCGACGGCCGGCGTCGACGTTGAGCAGATGCGCACGGTCGTCGAGCGGGCGCGGCAGGCCGGCCTGAGCGACGCGGCGACGGCGTCCCTCCTCGACCCGGCCGTCGCGCTCGCCGAGCAGAACCTCCCGACGAATCCCCTGCTCTCCAAAACGCTCGAGGGCCTCGCCAAGCAGGTCCCTCCCTCTCGCATGCAGCCCGTGCTCCAGCAGTACCGCACCCACACCGAGCAAGCCGGCCAACTCGTCGCCCAGTGGGCGCAGCACAACAGGGTGCGCCAGATGCTCGGCACGGAGGGGAGGGACCCGTCCGCGACCGCTGCCCAGGCGGACGATCGCGCCCAGCTGACCACCGCAGTCACGGAAGCGCGGCAGCAGGGCGTGCCCTCCGAGCAGGTCCGGTCGTTTCTGTCGGGCCTTCCAGAGGGGGTGGAGCGCCGGCCCGTGTCGATGGGGGCGGTGGCCGCGGCCGTCAACGTGCTTCCGGACCTTCCGGGAAATGGGGCCTCCCCCGAGACGTCGAATCGGCTGCTCACCGCCGCCCTCGATGCCGGATACGACCCGGAGTCCCTCCGCCAGCTTCCCTCTGCCCTCCAGAGCGCCCGCCAGAACAGCAACCGGCCGATCGACGCCCTCGCCCAGGGCACCGCCCAGGCCATTGCGCAGGGAACGCCGGCCACGTCGGTCCTCCAGAGCCTCTTCCAGGGCTCCTTTCCCGGGGGCGGTCCCCCCGCCGGTGTCGGCAACGGCCCGCCCGGCGACCCGCCTGGAAACGGCAAGCCGCCCGATAGAGGCCCGCC
>NZ_JAZKRW010000208.1:0-3432 GCF_036626415.1 Salinibacter sp. | reverse complement strand
GACAGCATGCGGGTTCGCACTTCCCAGGAGTGATAGAACAGGCAGCACAGCCCTACGACGGCCCAGGCTAAACGATCCGTGCACCATCTCGTCCTCTATTCGGGTGGGACGAGAAGGACAGCTACGCTGAGGGCCGCCACACGAAGCGAACGGTTGCGCCAGGCCCCTCGTGCATCCCCTCGTCGAGTATCGGCTCAGCGATCTCTAGCTGTTCGATGCCCGACTCGTCAAAGTGATTGCGGAGCTCTTCGGCGGTGACCATCATGTCGACGTTCGGCGGACCGCCACTGGTGTAGCCATCGGTCCGCTGCTCGGGGCGAAACCACTCGGCGATGAGGAGCCCGCCGGGCCGGAGACTGTTCTGAATGAGGCGGTACAAGGGCGGCCGTTCGTCGGGCGGCAAGTGCAGAAAGGTCGTCACCACCGCATCCCACGTTCGCGGCGGCGTCCACGAGCGCACATCGGCCTGCGTCGTCTCCACGGCCACCCCCGCCTCCTCGGCGAGGCGACGCGTTTTGCGCAGTCCCTCCGCGGCGTAGTCGACGGCCGTCACCGCATGGCCCTGCCGGGCCAGGTGCACGGCGTTGCGCCCCTCCCCCGCCCCGAGGGTGAGCACCTCGGCGGCGTCTGGAAGCCACGTCTCGGCGGCAGAGGCGACGAATTGGTTAGGCGCCTCGCCGTAGACGTACTCGTCCCGGGCGAAGCGGTCGTTCCAGAAGTCAGCGGGCTTCGGCATCGGAGGAAGTGAAACGGCAAAAATGCAGGCGAATCTACTCGGCTTAGAGGGACATCGTCCCCATTCCAAAGTTGACTCGGTCCGCATCGGTCGCCGTGACGCGCACCTGATCGGCCCCCGCGTCCGGCATCGACAGAGCGCCCTCGTACTCGCTCGTGGTTCCCGTGAAGGAGAGGGGCTCCTCCGCCACGACGGCCCCCTCCCGCAGAAGCTGCGCACGAATCGTGTAGCGGGTCGCGTCCCACAGCCCCCCCGGCTTCGTGGGGCAACCGCACATCATCTGCACGCGAGCCCGGACAGGAACGTCTCCTCCGGGGTTCACATCGGAGGCCGACGGCCTCAGCACTTCCACGATGAAGCCGTGCAGCGTAAGCGTAATCCCGTCGCCCGCCACATCCTCGCCCGGCACGAGGAGCACCGTCTTTGAGGCCGTCTGCATTGCCTGCGGGTAGTCGAGTGGGCCCTCGGCGGTAACGCGAACGCGAGTGGGCTCTGCCAAGTCAAGGGTGGTCTCGTACTTCGCCGCGCCGGGGGCCTCGTAGATCGAGGCACCACGCTCGTGGGGCTGGCGCATGATTTTCTCGGTACTGCCAGAATCTCCGGATTGACGGCCCTCGGCCAGCACCTCGCCCGTCTCGACGTGTTCGATGGTGATGTGGGCCCCGCCGACCGGGTCTTGAATCAGCTTGGCGTCATTGGAGACGGCCCGCACGGTCACCTGCGTGGGCACGGCGTCCTGGGCACCCGCCGGCGCGGCGAGCAGAAGCAGAAGCGGGACGATGGCGATGGATCGAAGACAACGCATGGGCGGCAGCAGCGTGGTTTGGGTGGGCCAAAAACGGGTCATCTATATCTCCAAGCTTGACGACCGATCCCCTCCCGTCCCTCCTTCGCCGGGTTTCCTCACTCGCTCCGAGGATGCACTACAACCATGCCGGGAAAACCCCCACAATTTCTCCGATTGAAATGTGATAAACTTATAACGCTCACTCCCCTCACTCATGACCCTCAGACACTTCAACCATGGACCGTGTAGACGGAAAAATCGCAGTTATCACCGGCGGCGGGCGGGGCATCGGTCAGACGACCGCCGAACTGCTGGCCGAAGAGGGCGCGCAGGTCGCCGTCACCGACATCGACGCGGACGCCGGCACGACGACCGTCGAGCACATTACAGACGCCGGGGGCGAGGCTGCTTTCTTCGAACACGACGTGACCTCCGAGGCCGACTGGGAGCGCGTGGTGGACAAGGTACAGGACACCCTTGGAGTCCCAGACGTGCTCGTGAACAACGCCGGCATCTACCAGATCGAGCCGGTCGACGAAATAGACGTCGACGATTGGAAGAACCTCATGGACATCAACGTGACCGGGGTCTTCCTGGGGCTCAAGCACTGCACGCCCCTCATGCGGGAGCAGGGACAGGGATCGGTCATCAACCTCTCGTCGGTGGCCGGCATCATTGGCCTGTCGGGGCACACCTGCTACGGGGCCAGCAAGGGCGCGGTGCGGACCATGACGAAGGACGCGGCGATCGAACTCGCGGAGGCCGGCGTCCGGGTCAATTCGCTCCATCCCGCCTACATTGACACTCAGATGGCCGACTACGGGGCCGAGACGCTGGGGACCCCCAAAGAAGAGCTGGACGCCATGCACCCGATCGGGCACATGGGCGAGCCGGAAGACGTGGCGTACGCCGTGCTTTTCCTGGCGTCCGACGAGTCGACGTTCATGACCGGGTCGGAAATGGTCCTCGACGGCGGCCTCACGGCGCAGTAGCCAGCGGACGACGCCCTCCCTTCACTTCTCACTCTTCTCACAACTCTCCCCCCTCCCATGCTCTCCATCCAGCGCATTCTCTTTCCGACCGACTTGTCGGACGGGGCGAAGCGCGCCTTTCCCCAGGCCGCCTACCTGGCCGACTGGCACGACGCCGACCTTCACATCCTGAACGTGACGGGGCGGCACCGGCACGACTACGAGGAGGCAACGGCGAATTTTCCCGTTCCCGTCGACACCCTCACCGAGTGGCTGCGGCGCCCCGCAAAGTCCATCACGGGCGCCAACTGGCCGGACCTGGAGGCGCTCCCCATCACGCAGGAACAGATCGAGTCGGCGGAGCCGGCCGAGCAGATCATCGCCTACGCCGAGGACGCGGCCGTCGACCTGATCGTGATGGGCACCCACGGCCGCCGCGGGGTGGATCGCATGCTGTTCGGGAGCACCACCGAAGAGGTGGTGCGGAAGGCCCCCTGCCCCACCTTCACGATCCGGGCCGACGCGGACGTGGCGCCAGACCAGGCCGTCCGTCGGGTGCTCGTCCCGGTCGATTTTTCCGACGCCTCGGAGTCGGCCATCCGGCACGCGAAGGAAATTGCCCTGACCTACGGCGCGGAGATCGACCTACTTCACGTCGTGGAGGAGCCGTTCTATCCGCCGGCCTACGGCCTCGGGGGCGCGGGCTTCCCGACCGATGAGGTCGTCGCGAGCGTGGAGGAGGAGCTCGCCGACCTGGCCCGGTCGGAGATCGGCTACGAGCACGTGATGATCGAGGCCCGCACCGGCAACCCGTCCCACGAGATCCTCGACTACATCGACGAGAAGGGGGTGGACCTTACCGTCATCGCCACCCACGGCCGCACGGGCCTGGACCGCATGCTGATGGGGAGCGTGGCCGAGCGCGTGCTGCGGCAGTC
>NZ_JAZKRW010000207.1:0-3465 GCF_036626415.1 Salinibacter sp. | reverse complement strand
TCCCCGTCGAGATCAAGGAGGCCTTCGACGAGCGCGGCATCGAGATTCCGTTCCCCCACCGCACGCTCTACACCGGGGCCGAGACCGAGCCCTTTCCCGTCGAGGTGGTCGAGACGTCTGACGGCCCGCCCGCGGCGACCGACGCGTAAGACGGACGAAATGCGGCCTCCGGTCTCCGTCACGAGAGCGCGATGGATGCCCCACCCGAAAGGACCGGGTTCTTTTCTCCGTGCCGAATACCCATTCCCCCATGATGAAACGCGGTCTCATTGCCGGGACCCTGCTCCTGGCCGGTCTGGCGGCCGCCGTGCTCGTCCGGACCCTCCAGATGAGCTACGAGCCCTCGGGCGTAAATCCGGTCGAGCCCCCGCGCGTCGACGAGGCGGCGGCCGTCGACCGGCTGTCGGCGGCGGTGCAGATCCCGACGGTTTCCTACCAGGACTCGTCCGACATGAATCACGAGGCGTTTGAGGGGTTCGTGGACTTCATGGAACGAAGCTATCCCCGGATCCACGGCCGGCTCGAGCGCGAGCGGGTCGGGCGCAACGGGTACACGCTGTTGTATCGCTGGGCGGGCCGCGACACGACGCAGGATCCCGTCATGCTGATGGGCCACTACGACGTGGTGCCGGTCGAAGAGGGGACCCGACAGGAATGGGAGCACGCCCCGTTCGGGGGAGAGCGGACCAACGGGTACCTGTGGGGGCGGGGGACGCTCGACGACAAGAGCGGCACGCTCTCGGCGTTTGAGGCGGTCGAATACCTGCTCGGAACGGGCTACCAGCCGGAGCAGACCGTCTACCTCGCGGCCCACCACGACGAAGAGATTGGGGGGCGGCGCGGCGCGGCTGAGGTGGCGAAGCTGCTCAAGGAGCGGGATGAGTCCCTCGACTTTGTGGTGGACGAGGGGATGCCGGTGGCCGAAGAGATTCTCCAGGGCATCGAGTCGCCCCTGGCTATGATCGGGGTGGCCGAGAAGGGCAGTCTCACGTTGCGACTGGAGGTGGTGCGGGAAGGGGGCCACGCGTCGATGCCCCCGCGGCAGACGGCCATTGGAGAACTGGCAAGTGCGGTTCATGAACTCAAAGAAAATCCGATGCCTGCCCAGTTCGGCGATCTTCTGCAGCGCACGTTTGAGCCCATCTCCGCGGAGCTTCCGTTCGTCTACCGGATGGGATTGTCCAATCTCTGGCTCTTCGGGCCTTTAATTAAACGTCGCCTCGCACAGGTGCCGCACACCAACGCCGCGATGCGGACGACCATCGCGCCCACAATTTTCCGGGCCGGCATGAAGACCAATGTGCTGCCCGCACACGCCGAGGCGACGATCAATTTTCGAATTCATCCCCAAGACAGCGTTGAGGCTGTTGTCGACCACGTGCGGTCGACCATCGATAACCCAACCGTCGAAGTGCATCGGCTCGACGGCGCTCGGGAGGCCTCCTTCGTGTCGGATCTCGACAAGCAGGCATACCAGCAGCTCAAGCGATCGATCTGGGAGACGTTCGGAGAGATCCCTGTTGCTCCGTCCATGTTTGTAGCGGCCACGGACTCCCGTCACTTCCACGACCTCACGCGCGACATCTACCGGTTCCGACCCATTCGGGCTCGGCCGTCGGACCGGACGCGTCTCCACGGTACCGACGAGCGAATTCGGATCGATAACTACCTGGAGATGATTCACTTCCAAATTCGGCTTCTCCGAAATACGACCTCGTAGGAGGGGCCGAGCTTCCGTTGGTTGCTCCTCGTATGGTGTTTATGAGCGTGCTCTTCGTCTCCATTCGAAGACTTCCTCCTCGGTCTCGTACTCGGGACCGTCCTGGGGGGTGACCTCACGACGAAGGCGCCCGACTTTTCGGTCTCGCCGGGCGTAGAGGCCCCGCTGGTCACAAGACAGTCCTTTGTGCTCGTCGGCCCGGATTCGACGGACCGTATTCCGTTAATCGACACGACGAGGGCGGGGACGGATTCCCTCTTCTCGGTCGCGCCGGACGACCAGTCTGTGCTCCTAACCAAGTGTGCGTCGGGATCGACGTGGGGCCACCTGCCGCCTGCGCCCGGACACGTATCTGGCGGCGAGCATGACGGACCTCGGCGGCGTCCGTCGGGGCGCCGATAGTCAGGTGCTGCGGCCGGTCCGGACGCAGGTCACGGCCGAGGGCGTCTACCTCTCCGACGAGTGGCTGACCACGGTCTACGACGGCGATCTCGGCGCCTACGTGAACGGGGAAATTGCGCGCCCCCTCGACTCCGTGTACACGACGGCCCTCCCGGCCGCCGTACACGTCGGTGAACGTAGGACTGTCGGGCACCCCCTACACCGACGCTCTCGGGCGCGGGGGCGATACACCCTCGGGGTAGACCTCCGCGTATCGCTTCCGGCTCCGCGGTAGAGCCCCGGACGGAGGCTCGTCGGGGTCGGCCACGAACAATCCGACTGCGTCACTGGTTGCCAGAGCCGCTTTGTTTGCTCTTTCCCAAGATGCCCCAAATCCAATGAGGCATCTCCCGGGCTATGCTGTCTGGGGCCTGTGCGCGCTTCTCGTCGTGGGCGCGTCGTCGCTGGGGCAGGATCCTTCGCCCGATCCTGGCCCCACCGATGAACAGGAGGCGCTCGCGACTGTCGACAGCCTACGGACGGCCCGGGAGTTCCGGGCGGCCCTCGCGCGGCTCGACGAGCTCTCCCGGCGGGTCGACGAGACGGTGCAAGTGCTCTGGCGGCAGTCCATCCTCTGGTCGGACTTGGCGAAGGCGTCGGACAGCGAGGCACGGGCCCTCACCTTCAACCGGCAGGCGCTCGACGTGGCGGAAACGGCTGTCGAGACCGACGCGACGCACGCGTGGGCCCACGTCGCGAAGTCCGTGGCGGCCGGACGCATGGCGACGATGACGAACAGCAACCGGGAGAGCATTCGCCTGTCCCGGGAGGTAAAGGAGCACGCCGACCGGGCCCTTGCCCTGGACTCGGAGCTGGGAGCGGCCTACCACGTGCGGGCCCGCTGGCACCGGGAAGTGGGGGACCTCAACTTCGTGCAGCGGCTCGTCGTCAAGACGGTGTACGGGGGACTCCCGGACGCGTCGACTGCACGGGCCGTCGAGGACTTCCGGACGGCCATCGGCCTCGAAACCCGGGCCTACCACCACCTGGAGCTGGGCAAGACGTACGAGAAGATGGACCGTCGCGGCGACGCCGTCCAGCAGTACCGCCGGGCCCTGGAGGCGCCCCGGGCCGACCCGTTCGACCCCGAGTACAAGCGCGAGGCCCGGGCGCACCTCTCCGAGCTGGAGTAGGAGAGAGGGCAGCTCCGAAACGGACTCATCCCGGGGCCGACGCGTCGAGCGACGAAGGATCGGGCCGGTCCGACGAGCCGGCGGCCGCGTCGGACTCGAGAGAGTGCCGGAGACGGTACACGAGCACGGCCCCCAGCAGCACGAACACGCCCGCCATGCTGAATGCCAGCC
>NZ_JAZKRW010000206.1:0-3475 GCF_036626415.1 Salinibacter sp. | reverse complement strand
CGGTCACCGAATTTCCAGGAAGCGCCTCCGCGAGGGGCACCTCCGTTCCGCAGGTCGCCTCAGTCGTCTCCGTCGGATCGCCAGAAGCGGTGTTGCCGGGCATGGGTAGTGCGTAGGGACGCGGAAAAGAATACGGCGGGGCGGACTGTCCCTCTATACCACGCCCCGACTCCGGTTCCGTCGTCGGGGGCTACGGGTCGTACCGGAGCAGCCGCAGCGCATTGGCCACCACGAGCAGGGTAGACCCTTCGTGCAGCACCACGGCGGGGCCGATCTGGAGCCCAAAAATCGTGGCCGGAACCAGGGCCGCAACCATGCCGAGCGCGATCCACAGGTTCTGCGTGATGATGCGGCGCGTCTGCCGGCTCAGGCCCACCGCGAATGGCAGGCGGGAGAGGTCGTCGGCCATGAGGGCCACGTCGGCGGTCTCCAGGGCGGCGTCCGATCCCGCCGCCCCCATCGCAACGCCCACAGTGGCGTTCGCCATGGCGGGCGCGTCGTTCACCCCGTCCCCCACCATGGCGACGTCCTCTTCCGCCCCAAGCCGGCGCACGGTCTCGACCTTGTCGTCGGGCAGGAGATCGCCGCGGGCCTCGTCGAGGCCGAGCCGCGCAGCCACCGCGTCGACCACCCGCTGGTTGTCCCCCGAAATCATGACCATCCGCCGGATGCCGATCTCACGGAGCCGATCCACCACCTCGGCGGCCTCCGGGCGCGGGGTGTCCGCGAGGCCGATTGCGCCCAGGTAGTCGTCCCCACGCCGCACAATCATCGTCGTCCGCCCCTCCGCCTCCAGGGCCTCGGCCGCGTCGCGGAGCGGGTTCGGGAGCGGCGGGCCGTCGACCTCGTCGAAGAGCGCGGCCTTGCCGACATGTGCCGGCTGGCCGTCGACCGTGGCCCTGACGCCCCGGCCCGTGATGCTCTCTGGATCGCGGGCCTCCCCGAGCGGCGTCCCATCAAGACGCCCCGTCGCGTGCTGCACGACCGCCTCCGCGAGCGGGTGGTCACTGCGCCGCTCCACCGACGCCGCAACGCGCAGCAGCTCGGCCTCCGACGTGCCCCCGTACGGGGACACGTCCGTCACCCGGGGCTTCCCCTCCGTGAGGGTCCCCGTCTTGTCGAACGCGACGGCCCCGAGCCGCCCGAGGCGTTCGAGCGGGCCGCCCCCCTTCACGAGCACGCCGCCCTGCCCGGCCCGGGCCAGGGCGCTCAGCACGGCGCTCGGCGTGGCGATGGCGAGGGCGCACGGGCTGGCGGCCACGAGCACGGCCATGGCGCGGTAGAAACTGTCGGCAAAGGGTTCCTCCAGGGGCACCCAGGCGAAGAGAAGCAGTCCCACGAGCCCGAGCACCGCCGGGACGAAGACCCGCTCGAAGCGGTCCGTAAAGCGCTCGGTGGGCGCCTTTTCGGCCTCCGCCTCGGTGATCATCTGCACGACCCGCGAAAGCGTCGTTTCGTCGGCCTGCTTCGTGACGCGCACCTCCAGCGCACCACGGCCGTTGATCGTGCCGGCGTAGACGCGGTGGGCCGCGCCCACGTCCGTCGCCTCCCCAACGGCCTCGGGGTCCTCCACCGGCGCCTTGTCCACGGGCACGCTCTCGCCGGTCACGGGCGCCTGGTCGACGGCGCTCTCGCCCTTCGTGACGACCCCGTCGGCCGGAATGCGTTCGCTGGGCTTCACGACGACGGTGTCGCCAACCCGTAACTCTTCGACCGACATCTCCCGCTCGGTCCCATTTCGTCGGACCAGGGCCGTGTCCGGCGCCAGGTCCGCCAGCGACTCGATGGCCCGCCGCGCCCGGCCCATTGCGTAGTGCTCCAGGGCGTGGCCCAGCGAAAAGAGGAAGAGCAGGAACGCGCCCTCCAGCCACTTCCCGAGCACCGCCGCTCCCCCCGCGGCCACGAGCATGAGGAAATCCACCTCGAACTCGCCCGCCCGGAGCGTGTCGATCGCCTCCCGCACGGTGTAGGTCCCCCCAAAGACGTAGCCCGCGACGTACAGTCCCCACGAGACGCCGTCCGGCACGGCGCCCATGAACGAGGCCCCGACGCCCGCGGCCACGCACACGCCGGCAAGGATCGCAAACACCAGTTCCGTCTGCGCCCCGAAGAGGCCGCCGTGCTCGTGGTCGTGCCCCGCCGCCTTCCCGCCAGTCCCCCCGGCCGGCCCGCGGGCGTGTAGCACATCCCCCTGGACCTGCACGTTCATCGACCGGAGCCCGTCGCGGATCTTGTCTTCGTCGGCTTTGGCCCGGTCGTACTCCACGCGAATCTGCCCGGCCGCGCTCGCCTCCGCCTCCACGACGCCGTCGATCCGTCGCAGCCGCCGGGCAATCGTGCGGGCCCGCCGGGGCCGCGAGACGCCCTCCACGGTCCAGGAGAGATGCCCGTACTGATCGGTCAGCTCGGTGCCGAGGCCCTGTGCCCGCTGCCGAATGCGGGGAAGCGAAATTGTGTCCGGGTCGTAGTGGACGCAGAGCCGGGCCGGCGCCCCGTTCGGGGCCGTCGCCACGTGGGCCTCGGTTACCCCCGCTTGCTCTTGGAGGCTTTCCGTGAGGCGGCCCACGCACGCGTCGTCCGCGTCGGGAACCTCAGGCAACACAACCGGAAGGTCGAGCCGGACGTGATCGGACATGACGACGACGGGGCGAGGCCGGGGCACTCGGCCCTGCCCCATTTTTATGATTACATGAGCATGCGTTCATAAATGAACCGCAGCGACGGGTTCCGGCCTGGATCTGCAACCGCACGGCCCCGCGAGCGGTGCAGCCGTCAGGTCAAGCGCGGGGTCAGGAGGAGCCCACCACCCGTGCGACCGCCTGCTGCACGTCCGCCGGGGCCCAGTCGTTGCCCCGCCAGAGGCGCCGCACCCGTCCCTCCGGCCCGATCAGGGCCGTCGTGAGGTTGTGCGTAATCTCGTCCTCCGCCGTCTTGCGTGCCGAGACGCCAAACAGCTCCGTGGCCCGCTGCACCTGGGTCGAGTCGCCGGTCGCGAAGGTCCAGGTGTCGAGCCGATCCGTGTACTTCGACGCGTACTCGCGGAGCACCTGCGGCGTGTCGTAGGCCGGGTCGAAGCTGATCGACAGCAGCTGGGCCTCCTCCCCGTACCGCTCGCGGAGCTGCGGCTGGAGGGCCGCAAACTGCTTCGACATGAGGGGGCAGTAGTTCGGCAGCGGGCACCGGGTGTAGATGAACGTCAGGACGAGCGTCTGCCCGCGGTAGTCGCCAATCTGAAGGGACTCGCTGGCCTGGTTCACGAGCGTGAGGCCCGCGGGGACGCGGTCTCCCTCCTGGAGCATCTGCGGCCCCTCGGTGTCCGCCGACGTGATCGGCGTGGTCGTGCGGGCCGGATTTCGGGCGACCGCCGTGTCCGGAAGGGGACGGACAGCGATGATGCTCGCGCTGTCGCCGACGGCGAGGCGGAACTGGACCGCGTCTCCCGGTTCCAGCGGGGCCGTCATGCTGGAGTCCGCCA
>NZ_JAZKRW010000205.1:0-3495 GCF_036626415.1 Salinibacter sp. | reverse complement strand
GCATGCGCACGAAGTACTTGCCGCTCGGCAGCGTGCCCGCATCGAGCCGGGCCTGGTGGGTCCCGGTCTCCCGCTCCGCGTCCACGAGCCGCACGACGCGCCGTCCCAGCACGTCGTAGACCGCAATCGAGACCTCCGACCGCTCCGGGAGCGCGTACTCCAGCTCGGCGCGTCCGCGGAGCGGATTGGGACTGGCCTTTCCGAGCCGAAACGCGCCCGGGGCCGGAGCCGTCACGACGCCAATCCGGTCCGTCGACTGCTGGATCTGCGCGGTGGGCCGCTCCGCCGACAGTGTCCGCCGCTCGTCCCCGGCCGACACCTCAAGCCGCCGGTCGCTCCCTGTGGTCTCCAACTGGACCTCAACCGGAAACGTCGCGCCCTGGATCTGCACGGCGCGCTCCGTCGGCGACGCCTTGCCTGACGCGAACGCGGCCGCCGCGTGCCCGCTCGCAAAGCGCACGTCAAACACGTCGCCCGGCGGAACGGGGGGCAGTTCCGACCGGCCGCGCTGGGCGTCGGTCAATCCTTCCTCGAGCCGAAGCGTGGACCGCTGCCCCTCGGCGTCCACGAACGAGATGCGGGCGACGTCCGCCGGATCGTTCTCGGAGGCCTTCGACCGTGCGGCCAGCGTTTTTGCCGCCCCCGACACGTCGAGCGTTCCCGCCTCGGTGGTCTTCACCCAGTAGCCCTCCCCCGGATGCAGCGCCGTGGCGGAGGTGTACCCCTCCCCCGGCGGCAGCCGGTAGAAGTCCGACGACACAATGCCGGCCGGCGAGGTTGTGATCGCGTCGACCGCGACCGTGTCCTCGACACTGCCGATCAGATTCCATCCCGCCTCGACCCCAATGGTGGAGTCCGCCGTCGGTCCCGTCACGCTTGTGCTGTCCGCCTGGCACTGAACGGCAAGCCCCGTTCCCACCGGCACGGGGTCGTCTCCGGAGAGCGCCGTGTACCCGTCCCCCGGCGTGTAAGCGAACCCCTCCGAGCATTCCGAGAAAAGCGTGTCGAACGGCGCGTCCGACACCACGGGCACCGCGGTGAAATTCCAGCCGTCCGTTAGCGCGATCGTCCGCGTCACCGTCTCGGTGGAGGCCGGCTGGAATCCCGTCACCCGGTGGAACGTCCCGTCCGCGTAGCTTCCCTCAGCGCACACCGGCACGCCCACGTTTTCGCAGGACGAAAGGGTAACGTCCGCCCCGACGTCCACGGCGGTCCCTGCGGACTCGTCAAAAACTTCGAACCGTAGGGAGTCGTCGGGGGCGTACCCGTTCGGCGACACGTCGATGGAGTCGGACCCGGCGGCCGCAAACGTAGCGCCGCCGGCATCCGTCCACACCCCATACCCGGCACACGTTCCCCCGGCCGTGTACACCGCGAGGGTATCGCCGGCCTCGACCGGCACGTCCCCCGGAAGCGACGGGTCGGCCTCCGCCGGAACGTGGACGGTGGCATTGTCCACATTCGTGACGCACTCCTCGGCGTAGGTGAATGTTTGCCCAAGCGCCGGGGCGGGCAGCCAAACGCCAGCCCCAAGAAGAAGGGCAAACACCAGAAACGACGGCCGAGGCTGCATTACGTGTTATGAGCTTTTGGATTATCAATTTCCACTCTTCAAGCTCACAATATTTGTTCCGGATACTCCCTATAGAACGAAATATCCCGTTCAACACCGGAAAATTGGGAAACCGGCACGCAGGCCCCCAGCCAAGTGGGGCCTTTCTCACCTCCTAGCCCGCGTAGACCGGCGACACGGCGCCTGTAGGGACTACGCAGGTATTCCAACCCTTTCATCCAAAAGATTTCTCACGGGAAGGGGACAGGGGCCCGGTCTATTTCCTATTGCCCGGGGCGCTTTCATTTTGAAATCCCCCTCTCACCGGACTGGGCCTTCGTTTGCGGGCGTTCACGGGGGGTATTTTTTGCGGAAACGAGAGCAGTCTGGGAATGGCGCGACGGCAGGTCGCCTCGGGGCCCGTCTACCGTGCCCCCGCCCGGCCCTCACTGCTGTCGATTTTTATCATCCAAAAGATTGTTTTTTGAGATCCAGATCTATAACCCTCAGCGGGTGAATTTGAAGGGGTCTATGCTCCAAAGGCAGGCGCACCTCCTCTCTAGATGCTTACTCGTTCTCGCGCGTGGGTCGCTATCGTTGTAGTGGTTGTTTGGAGCTGTTCTGCTTCCGCACAGCAATGCCGGGCGTGGATGCGCCCTCGCATCGCATTTCCTTGTTGTTGCGGCCCCGCGCCACTTCCCCGAATACACCTCGCGTCCTATGGCCACCCCTTTGCTTCTCGGACTTGCAGGGAGCGTTATTGCCGGGTTTTTGGTCACGGCGGTTCTCACCGCCACCGTTTCCCAGCAGGCCCCTCGCTTCGGCCTGCTGGACCGCCCGACGCAGGCCCGCAAGGTGCACCGGGAGGCCACCCCGACGGGCGGGGGCCTCGCAATCGCGGCGGGGCTGGCGGTGGGGCTTGGCCTCCTCTGGGGCTTCTGGGGGCCGTTTCCCGGGGCCATTCAGTCCCTCTCGTTTTGGGGCGGGGCGGCGGTGATGCTCGCCACGGGGTTCTGGGACGACCGGCACGCCCTCGACGCGAAGGGCAAGTTTGCCTGTCAGCTCGTCGCCGCCTACCTGCTGCTCCACTCCGGCACGATCCTTCCGATGCCGGGGGCAGTGTCGGGGGCGGGGACCGGCTCGTTGCCGGCGGCTGTTGCTGCGGAGACCTTGCCCTTCAGCGAGGCCCTCTACGTCATCCCGCTGTCGATGCTCTGGGTCGTGGGCATCATCAACGCCGTGAACCTGATCGACGGCCTCGACGGCCTGGCGACGGGCATCCTCGGCATTGCCTTTCTGTCGTGCGCGGCGCTCTTCGGGGTCCAAGGGGAGATCGGCCTGATGGCCGTCGGCGTCGTGATGGCGGGGGCCCTGATCGGCTTCCTGCCGCACAACTTCAGGCCCGCCTCCATCTTCATGGGCGACGCCGGGAGCCTCTTCCTGGGCTACCTGCTGGCCGGATACACGCTTCAGGGCCCGCTCCACGCCGACCCGGGCATTGCCCTCCTCATCCTGCCTATGCTTCTGGGGGTCCCGGTGCTGGACACCGGAACGGCCATCCTTCGGCGCTTTGCCTCCACGCGGACCATTTTCGCCCCGGACTGCTCCCACATCCACCATCGCCTGGTCGCCCGGGGCTCCGAGCGAAGCGCCGTGCTCACCCTGTACGGCGTTGGAACCTGGTTTGGGAGCGCGGCCGTGCTGATGAGCGTGCTGCCCGCGATGTGGGGGTATCTGCTGGCCGGCGTCACCGCGGCGGTGGCCGTCGTGTGGGCGTGGCGCCTCGGCTGCCTCACGCCCATCCCGGCCGACGAAGAGCCGGGCGAGGCCCTGCCCGCCGGCGAACGCGCTTCGGAGGACCTCCCTGTCTCCAAGGACCTCCCTGCCTCCGTGGACGTCGTCGCCCCGGGGGCCCCGGCATCGATGGGGGGCGATGGCGCTGC
>NZ_JAZKRW010000204.1:0-3642 GCF_036626415.1 Salinibacter sp. | reverse complement strand
CGCCGAACGTCCGTTGCGCCGGCTGGGGGTAGGACCGGTGGAGTACGTCGTCCTCAAGCTGCGGCGAATCGGCGATGGCGTCCACCAGCGGCACGAGGTCCTCGCGCAGCGTGCCGAACGTGTCGGCGACCTCGGCGGTCGTGAGATCGGGCTCAAATTCCTGAAGGAGGGCGTCGTAGGGCTCGTCCTCGTAGCCGATCGCCTCGGCCTTCTCGACCGAGAGGTCGACGAGGGTCTCCAGGTGCGGGGCAAAGATCGTAAAGTCGTCTTCGGCGCGCGCTTTTTTCCAAGCCTGCTTCGCCCGGGAGGTCGCCTCCGAGAGCGCGGCCACGAGGGACGAGGGCACCCGGCGGGCGCGCTCGTAGTCGCGGCGGGTGACGCGCACGAGGCTCGCGTCGTCCCGAAGGCTTTCGGGGTCGGCGTCCGCCGTCGCGTCGGCCGCCCGGTCGAGCAGGGTGCCGGTTTCGTCGGACACGAACCGCTCGTGGGCCGTCGACTGGAGGGTCGAGAGCTGGTGGGCCCGCGCCTCGGCCCCGCCGTCGGGCATGAACGTCTCCTGGTCCCAGGCCAGCACCGCGGCGGCGGACTCGAGGTCGTCGATGGGGGCGAGGTGGGCGCGGAGCGCCTCGATGGGATCGCTCATGGGAAGCAGAAGGGGGGTGGACGAAACGGAGTCGGGAACCCAAGTTGCAACCTATGCGCTATTCTCGGCACGACGGCGAACCGCAGACGGCACCACGGGCAGGGCTTCGCTCCGCCCCGGACGGCGGGAAGCGCCACGACGCGGCGGTCCGCGGTCCGTCGTCCATTCGAACAGCGGCATAGAGATTGCAGATTGGTCAACGCGACGGCGGGCCGATCTATTCGGCACCGTCCCCGAAATCACGGCGATTTGGCAGCGGTCGCGCCGTCACGGCGGGTCCCGCATCCGTCCGGGCGTCGCGGGACCGATCCCTTCGGGCAGGCGGCTGCCCGCAGAGTTGAAACCATTGAGGACAGCGGTTATGATAAATTTTACCTGCGCGCTGTTCTGAATCTTTTCTCCTTCCCCAATGCGCCTCGAGACCGACGCCCTCACGAAGCGCTACGACGACTTCGAGCTCTCGATTCCGGAGCTTACGATCGAGCCGGGGACGGCCTTCGGCCTCGTCGGCAACAACGGCGCCGGCAAGACCACCTTCCTTCGCCTCGTCCTTGACCTGATCCGCGCCGACGAGGGATCGGTCCGGCTGGGCGGCGAGGTCGTCGCCGACACCTTTGACTGGAAGACGCGCACCGGCTCGTACCTCGGCTCCTCGTTCCTGATCGACTTCCTGACGCCCGACGAGTACTGGCACTTCGTGGGCCAGACCTACGAGCTGAGCGGGGCGGCGATCGACGAGCGGCTCGCCCAGTTCGACGACTTCTACGTCGACGAGCCGATCGGGGAGACGACGAAGTACATCCGCGACCTCTCGACCGGCAACCAGAACAAGGCGGGCCTGATTGCCGCGCTGCTGCCGGAGCCGGATCTGCTGGTCTTCGACGAGCCGTTCGCGAGCCTCGATCCCCGGTCGCAGATTCAGCTCAAGGAACTCCTGCAGGAGCGACGCGGGGACACAACGATGCTTATCTCCAGCCACGACCTCGGGCACGTGACCGACGTGAGCGACCGGATCGCGATCCTCGAGGCGGGAGAGATCGTCCGCGACGAGCCGACGGATCCGGATACGCTGGAGGAGCTGACGCGGTACTTCCGCGAGGCGATTCGTCCGAAGGAGGCGGACGGAGCGGCCGCCGAAGCGGCGTAGGGCGGGCTGATTCTTCTGAGCTGTTCCGGACGACGATGGACGCGCTCCGCATTCTGCTCCGACACCGCGTGACGAGCTGGTTCCGTCATCCGGGATGGGGCACCGGCACGGTGATCGGGCAGATCGTGCTGCTGAACGCACCCGATTCCCGTCATGACGATGGTCGACGTACTCCGTCATCAGTGGAGGCAGCGGTGGCGCTCGACGACCTGGGGCCGGCACCTCGTGAAGGTGATCCTCCTCGTGATCGCCGCGGCGTACGTCGGGCTTCTGTTCGTCGTGATGCCCACCCAGTTCGCAAACAGCCTGCTGCGGGTCGTTTGGGACTGGAATTTGGCGTTTTCGGGAGTGCCACGGCTCCACCCTGGACTGGGTGGATTGGAGAGGGGCTGCGCCGGCAGCGCCACGCGATGGCGGCGGGCTTCCGGGCGACCGATCCGTGAGCTAGCGTCTACCCCGTCTCCAACCGGCCGTCGGCCGCTTCGTCCACCGCCCCGACCATCGCGAGCACAAACCCGAACACCAGGCTCAGGCCCAGCCACACCGGCCAGCCGTCCAGGAGGGAGCCCGGCTCCCCAATGCTCATAATTCCGAACAGGACGACGAAGAGTCCTGCGATCACCAGCGCCGACAGCGTCACGCGCAGCTGCTCGGGGGCGACTGTCCGGAGGCGCCTCCTGGACAGCGGCGCCGCTCGTCGAAGCCCTCCAACCAAGAGCCCGAGCAGCGCGGCCTGCAGGATCTCCGTCCACGCGAAGGGCTCAAGGGAGAGGGCCCACATCAGGACGTGGAGGCCCGCAAACGCGGCGAAAACCATCGCGGCGGTCCGCAGGGCCTTCCGCCAGTTGGTGGTGGGGCTGAGCCAGCCAGGAACGGTGTCGGTACGCATCGGCGTTCAAGTCGGTGTTCGGACACAGAAGAGACGAGCGTAGAGGGACGTTTCCCGTCCGTCCTCCAGCGAGGCGTGCGGGGTTGGGATTATCCCCCGCGGGCGAACCAGGCCACTGTGAGCCAGGCCAGATTCCAGACCGTGACCAGTCCCCACATCCCGAGGCCCGCCCAGTACCACCGTCGGTCCACTCGCTGCCCGAGGTGGTCGAGAATGGCGTCGTAGGCGACCCCTGCGCCGCCCGCGGCGATCAGGGCCGTGGTCGCGGCGGGCCCGTACTCCCCGACCCACAGGTTGAGGCCCACGCCCCCGAGCATCAACACCGCCACCGCGTAGAGGCTCGGCCAGTTGATCGGATAGGAACTCCAGAAATCGATTTCGTCTGCGGGTTGGTCCTCGTCGGAGACGGAAGACACCATGGCCCCTTGGAGTGTGGTTCTACGGTTTGCGTCGGTGCTGCGTCCGTGTCATCGCCCCGCCGGAAGAAGCGCACGGCCCGACCGAGTCGGTCGCCAGGAGAAGCGGTGTCTGTCGTCATGGCACGCACGACGTGGGTCAGAGGCAGCGACTTGAGTTGAGATCGCGGGCTTGATACGCCAGATGGTAGTTGACATACCACCAGAAACGTCCCAACCGCAACGGCAGCGATCGAGATCCACGGACACCTGCCGGTGGCTCGGCTGCCGGTCATCCGCAGGCGGCACCTCCGATGCTCGGTGTCGAGCACCTCGGACAGTCGGGCGGTGTCTTTCGGGGGGCACGGATCGAAGAGGCAAGTTACGCCCAATTTCAGGTGCGGACCCCAAGACTGTACACAGCCAAACGAGCCGCGGGTTTCTAGTCGATCTCCAGCGATGGGAACGCTCCCATTTCCCTACCCTCGCTCTCGCTCCCACGGACCGACGCTACGACCGCATCGACCGGGGCAGCAGCCCGCGCTCCAGCAGCTCCAGGAGGCCGAGG
>NZ_JAZKRW010000203.1:0-3650 GCF_036626415.1 Salinibacter sp. | reverse complement strand
ACCAGCTCGTCGATCTGCTGAGCGGCCGGGGCCAGAGCCACGTCGACCGTGGTGCGCCCCATGATGGCGACGGTCTGCGCCTGGAACCCGACAAACGAGAAGCGCAGCGAGTCCGCGTCGGTGGGCACACGCAGGCTGTACTGCCCCTGCGCGTTCGTGGCCGTCCCGACGGTGGTGCCCGGCACGGAGACATTCGCGCCCGGTAGGGGCGAGTCGTCGTCGGCCGCCGTCACGGTGCCGGTGATTTCCTGCCGGTCCTGCGCCTGGACCGCCCCTACACAGAGGGCCAGGCCCAAAAACACGAGCGTGAGGATCGAGTGTCGGTATTGCATAAGTCGAATGCTGGGTCGGTGATTCAGGATCGGATCGGGAAACGGCCGGTGCATCGGGCCTCGTGTAGCACACAGGCCCGGGTGCTGAAACCGCTTCGCAAAACGCCGCTGGGCATGTGCCGTCGGGCAGCCCCGGCGGTGCACGGCGGCGCTCCGCGCTGCTCTCTATGGCACTCCATCGGGAAAGCGCTTACATCAAGATGAAGGAACGAAGCACAACACACTTGTCGTCTTCCCCCTCATGGCTCCCGCCACGTGAACCCGGCGGACGCGTCCTCCTGCTCAGAATGGCCGCCGCACGTTTGCCGAACGACGAGTTTCGGGGAGAACACGGTGCTCGACACCGGGGCTGAGTTGGCGTCGTCGATGCGTCGCAGGAGGGTTCGGGCCGCTCGGGCGCCCATGGTGCGGGCGGGCTGCCGAAGCGTGGTGATTCCGGCACACCGGCTCAACTCAATGTCGTCGAAGCCAACGATCGCAAGGTCCTCCGGCACGCGAAGTCCCTGCTCCTGGACCGCATGCACGGCCCCCAGCGCCTGCATGTCCGACGCGGCAAACACCGCGTCCGGCCGGGGATTGCGGTCGAGGAGGGTTTTCATGGCGCGGTAGCCACCCTTTTCGGAAAATGCAAACGGCCGCTCGTCGCTCGCGGCAATGAGAGGGTCTCGCACTGCCCGCCCGTCCTCCCGGAGCGCCTGCTCGTAGCCTTCTCGGCGGTAGCGAGCCGGGGGCGGATCGTACTCTACAGTAATGTGCCCAATGCGCTCGTACCCCAGGTCAATCAGGTGCTGCGTCGCCCTGTACCCCCCCTCCCGGCTGTCTACTGAGAACGACTCGAACCGTGGATGCTCGCTGTCCACGAGCACGACCGCCCGGCTGGTCTCCGCCAAGCGGTCGGCCCACTCGTCCGTCAGCGGCATCGACAGCAGAAGAATTCCGTCGTTTCGTCCCGGCTGCAAGGCCCGAGCCATGTACGTACTGAGGGACTCCGGGTCGGGCTGTTCGTGGATGCGGTCCTGCGGGTTTGCCGGCGCATGCACCATGAGGTCCATGTCCCGGTCCGCAAGCGCATGCTGAATGCCCCGCATCACGTGCATGTAGAAGTAGTTCGCTACGACCGGCGCCACGACGGCAATCTGGTTCGTGTGCTGCCGCGCCAGATTCTGTGCCGAGGCGTGAGGACGATAATTTAGGGCCTTTGCCGCGTCGAGCACATGCTGCCGCGTCTCCTCACTGACCCCGGATTCATCGTTGAAAACCCGGGACACGGTCGCCGTCGACACGTCCGCCCGCTCCGCAATGTCGTAAATGGTCGTCGACACAAGTGGGGAGGACGGGGGAGACACGGTGGCTTTTCGTCACGTAAGCGCTTACACGGTAATACTGGCGTAATGCAATGTCAAGCCAGAGCGGGTCTATGATTCCGTGAATGGCACGCAGGTCGTCTGATCCCTTCGTGGGACGCCTCCCTCCAGGCCCGTGTTTGCCTTTTCCGGCTCACCTCCTTGCACGCCCCAAGCACGCCCGGCGCCGGCAGGGCGTTGCCCTCTTTGACGGGCACACGGGCGCACCGCCCCCCATCACGGTGGGCTTCTGCCCGAAGAGGCTCGCCTCCGCCCATCCGACGGCTCGGTACAAAGGCGACGGCCGGATCGCCACGCCCCCAGCATGATGTGCCCCTTCCCGTACAACGATTGCTTCGTCTTGCGTCCTTTCTTCGCCCTTGCTACCTTCCCGAAACCGCTTACATCAACGACGGCCGAACTGGGTGTGCGTGCGCGGTCGGCCGAGGCGCCCTCTTGGTGACCCCTTCTCCCCCACGCGACGGTGCGGCGTCCTGCGAATGCCTCTTGCTTTCCGTCAACCTCTTCTCCTCTTATGTCCCCCGACTTTCCCCTCGCAACTCTGGACCTGGCCATCATCGGCGCGTACTTCGTCGTCGTCGGGATCATTGGATATGTGGTGGCCCAGCGCATTGAGAGCGGAGAAGACCTGTTTCTGGCCGGGCGCACGCTCGCGTGGGGCACCATCGGGTTCTCCCTCTTCGCGTCCAACATTTCGAGCACCACCCTGATTGGCCTCGCGGGGGACGCCTACCGCACCGGCATCGCGGTCTCGAACTACGAGTGGATGGCGGGGGTGGTACTCGTGTTCATCGCCATCTTCTTCGTGCCCTTCTTCATCCGGTCGGGCCTTACGACCATTCCGGAGTACCTGGAGAAGCGATTCGACGTGCGCTCCCGAAAGTACTTCTCAGGGCTCACGATCTTTACGAGCGTCATCATCGACACGGCGGGGGGCATCTACGCCGGGACCGTGGTGCTCCGCACCTTCTTTCCGGAGCTGCCGTTCGTGCCCACGGCCCTCGGGCTGGCCATCATTGCGGGGGTGTATACGGCGGCGGGCGGCCTCGCGGCGGTCGTCTACACCGACATCCTGCAGGCCATCATCCTGCTGGTCGGCTCCACGTTCATCGCCGGGATCACGTTCGCCGAGTTCGACTTCTCGTGGGCGAAGGCCACGGCGCAATTGCCCGAAGATCACCTGTCGCTGATGCGGCCGATGGACGCGGAGGGCCTGCCCTGGCTCGGCACCCTCGTGGGGGTGCCCATCCTCGGCTTCTATTACTGGGGCCTGAACCAGTACATCGTGCAGCGCATCCTGGGCGGGCGCGATTTGAACCACGCCCGGTGGGGCGCCATGCTCGGGGGCTTTCTGAAGTTGCTGCCCCTCTTCATCATGGTCCTGCCCGGGGCGTTCGCGCTGCAGCTGTACCCCGACCTCGGCAACCCCGACCAGGTCTTCCCCACGCTGGTGACGGACCTGCTCCCGGTGGGCGTCGTGGGGATCGTCATGGCCGGCCTCATCGCCGCCATCATGTCCACCATCGACTCCACGCTCAACTCGGCGTCTACGCTCATCACGATCGACTTTATCAAGCCGAACCGGGAGAACCTGTCCCCCGAGGAGACGGGCCGCATCGGGCGCATTGCCACCATCGTGCTCATGCTCGTGGCGGCGGCCTGGGCGCCCATGATCCGCTACTTCCCGGGCCTCTGGAGCTACATCCAGTCCGTCCTCTCGTACCTGGTGCCGCCCGTGGTGGCCATCTTCCTGCTGGGGGTGTTCTGGCCGCGCACGAACGGCGACGGCGCGTTTGCCACCCTGATCGGGGGCCACGCGCTCTCGCTCGCCGTCTTCGTGCTGAGCCAGATGGGGGTCATCGACCTGCACTTCACAATCATCGCTGGCCTCCTCACGGCCCTCTGCATTGGGATCCTCGTGGTCACCTCGCTGACGCTGGGCGACGCGCCGGCC
>NZ_JAZKRW010000202.1:0-3736 GCF_036626415.1 Salinibacter sp. | reverse complement strand
TCCGCCTTGATGTCGTCAATGTGTTCGATGCCCACAGAGACGCGCACCATGTCGGGCGCTACGCCGGACGCTTTTTGCTCCTCTTCGTTCAGCTGCTGGTGGGTGGTAGAAGCGGGGTGGATGACGAGCGTCTTCGCGTCGCCGACGTTGGCGAGATGACTGGCCAGGTCCACGTTCTCCACGAAGCGCTTGCCTGCTTCGACCCCGCCTTCTACGCCGAAGGTGAGCACCGCGCCGTAGCCGTTCTCCAGGTACTTGTTGGCGCGCTCGTGGTAGGGGTGATCTTCCAGGCCGGGATAGCTTACCCACTCCACGGCGTCCTGCGCCCGAAGCCACTCGGCGAGGGCGAGCGCGTTGTCGCAGCTTCGCTGCACGCGCAGGGAGAGCGTTTCGAGCCCCTGCAGCAGCAGGAAGGAGCCGAACGGGTTCTGGGCCGGGCCAAAGTCGCGCAGCCCCTCCACCCGGGCCCGCATGGCGAAGGCCACGTTCGTGTCGAGCACACCGTCCGGGCCGAACGTTTCCCAGAACTGGAGGCCGTGGTAGTTGGGGTTCGGCTCGGTAAACTCAGGGAAGCGGCCGTTGTCCCAGGGAAACGTCCCTGCGTCCACGATGACGCCGCCGATGGTGGTGCCGTGCCCGCCGATCCACTTCGTCGCGCTGGCCGTCACGATGTCGGCCCCGTGCTCGATGGGACGGCCCAGGTAGCCGCACGCACCAAACGTGTTATCGACGACGAGGGGCACGCCGTGGGCGTGGGCGATGTCGGCGATCCGCTCGAAGTCGGGAATATTGAAGCGCGGGTTGCCAATCGTCTCCAGGTAGACGGCCTTCGTGTCCTCGTCGATCAGACGTTCGATCGAGTCCGGATCATCGCCGTCGGCGATGTGGACATCGAGGCCGCGGCGGGGGAAGGAGTTCTTAAACTGATTGTAGGTCCCGCCGTAGAGGTAGCTCGTGGAGACGATGTTGTCGCCGTGCTCGCAGAGCGTGTTGAGGGCCAGGAATTGGGCCGACTGTCCACTGGCCGTCGCGACGGCTGCCACGCCGCCTTCGAGGGCGGCCACCCGCTTCTCGAAGACGTCGTTCGTCGGGTTCATGATGCGGGAGTAGATGTTGCCGAACTCTTTGAGGGCAAAGAGGTCGGCCCCGTGCTCCGCATCGTCGAAGGTGTAGGAGGTGGTGGCGTAGATGGGAACGGCCCGGGCGTTGGTGGCCGGGTCCGGCTCCTGCCCCGCGTGGAGCTGAAGGGTTTCGTAGCGGGGCGACTCGTCGGGGTCGTGCTGTCCATTCTCGGTGCTCATAAGATATCGGCGCTCTGGATGAGGAGATACACGGAATCATCCAGAAGAGCCGAGCGAGCACGAGTGCCCGGGGTCATCGCACCGATGCGCGACCGGGGGCATAGAAAAATCCCCAGCCGCCGGGAAAGCAGATGGGGATCAACAACCAAGAGGTCGCGGGTCCCACTCATCTTTCCTCGACAGCGATCGAGGCAGGATGGGGCACCTTTCCGTCGATGAACATCGACGGCGGTTGCCAGGGCTTCAGAGGGCCTGCTCCCTCCACCCTTCTGGATGAATGTGGTGCTAACAGCAACAGTATGTCATAACTACAGCGCTTACGGTAGGCGCTGCTCTTCTCAATGTCAACGCTCCTGTGTGAAGAAGGAGCAAGGGCACGGGCGTTCGGGGCGGCGTTTCGCGTTCGTTACTGCTTTTCGACCGTCACCGCCTTCAGCATATCGCCCTCTTCGATGGCGTCGACCACGTCCTGCCCCTCGGTGACGTCGCCGAAGACGGTGTGCTTGCCGTCGAGGTGCGACTGCGGCGCCCGCGTGATGAAGAACTGGCTGCCGTTCGTGTTGGGCCCGGCGTTGGCCATCGAGAGGACGCCCGTCTCGTGCGAGAGCGGATTGCCGTCGATCTCATCGTCGAACTCGTAACCGGGGCCGCCGCGGCCGGTGCCGGTGGGATCGCCGCCCTGCACCATGAAGCCCTCAATGACGCGATGAAACGCAATCCCGTCGTAGAATCCTTCCTCCGCGAGGAAGGCAAAATTGTTAACGGTGTTCGGGGCGTACTCCGGGTAGAGCTCAATTTCGATCGTGCCCTTACTGGTTTCGAGGACTGCCTCGTACACGGCGTCCGTGTCGATCTGGAGGTCGGGAGGCGCGTCCCACTGTGGGTGATCGGCCATGGGAAAACGGCGGGGTCGGCGAAAAGAACAGGCGGAACTGCGGCTGTCCGACGACGGGCACGACTCGGTGTTTCGGACCGGCCTTCATCTTTCCCGAAAGTGAACGGGAATGTGCGCCGTTCGAGACGGGCGTGAATCTGTCCAGGTTCTGTCCCTTAACTTCTCCGAATTCATGACGCCCACGTCTTCTCCGCCGACCTGAGTGCGCCTGGCGTGGTCGACGAGATTCTAGCGACGCTTCAGGAGCAAGAGGCCTCCCCATCCGTGCTCGCCAAAAACGCCGGCTTCGGGGCCCGCGGACGCTTCGCCGAGCCCGACGCCCGGCGGCAGGTCGATGGGATCCGGGTGAACGTAACGGCCGTCACCTGCCTTCCCCCCGCACCCAAACGGCGTTCGTGCACCGCGCCGGGATGCAGGGCCGCGCGCTTGTCGTACCGAGCTGGCCCAACAAGATCGACGCCCTTGTGGTGAACGCCCTCATGGTGTATGGTGGGCTCCCCGTCGTGCCCCATTGCCCGCCGCCTTGCCGGGCGGCTCAATCGCTGCCCTTCGCGCGCCCCGTACCGGAATTGTGGACCTGACTTGCACAGCGGTCTTTACATGACGGTTAACCATTTGGTTGAACCAGTCAGTTGCCAGACGGTTGGTGCAGTCGTATTTACGCCAGCCACCCTTTCCCTCATGGCCGACGCCGCCGACCCGCACGCGGACTACTCCGAAACGGAGCGGGACATTTTCGACGCTGCGCTCCAGGTCTTCGCCCGCGGGGGGCGCCATGGGGCCCGGATGCAGGCCATCGCCGACGCCGCCGACATCAACAAGGCGATGCTGCACTACTACTTTCGGGACAAGGCTACCCTTTACGAGGAGGTCTTCGACTACACGATGCGCCGCTTCATGGCCTCGTTCGGCGAGTCGCTGAAGGAGGCCCCGACCTTCGAGGAGACGCTGGGCGTGTTCATCGACGGGTACGTCGAATTCGTGCGCTCCGACGAGGCGGCCATGCGGCTGATGGTGCAGGAAAACCTGGCCGGGGGCAGCCTGCTCGGCGAACACCTGCAGGAGGCCACCGGCTCCGGGGACACCCCCCCTCAAATCCTGGTGGAGACCATCGCGGCGGCGGTGGACGCCGGAGAAATCCGGACGGTCGACCCGCAGCACACGGTGCTCTCCGTAGTCTCGACCTGCCTCTTTTTCTTCGTGGCACGACCGACGGTCGAGATTATGCATCCCGCCGCCGCGGACGACTGGGGCGCATTTGTGGAAGAGCGAAAAGACCACCTGTTCGACCTGATCTACAACGGCCTCGCGCCCCGACCGCAGTAAGGAAGTAGTTTTGGACTGCACTTCGGCAGGTCCGTTCAACGTTGCAACGTTTAACGTTTTCAGATGAAGACTCTTCGTTCAACCGCAGCTATTCTCCTGGCGGTCCTGCTCATGAGTGCAGGCTGCTCACTTACGCCCTCCATGCCGACGCCGGAGGCGGAGCAGGACCTTCCGGGTCGGTTCGAGGCCGCCCCCGGCGACACGACCCTGCCCG
>NZ_JAZKRW010000201.1:0-3738 GCF_036626415.1 Salinibacter sp. | reverse complement strand
AACTCAGCTACGGATCTCGAATGTCGCTCTCCAAGATCTGGCTTATCCTCCGCAGTGAGTTTTGGCGCCGCGTCCGCTCCAAGGCGTTCGTGCTCGCGACGCTCCTGGTGCCGTTCGGGGCCATTCTTGTGCTCGCCGCGCCCGCCCTGTTCGGGTACCTCGCCGAGCAGACCGACGATCGAACGGTCGCCGTCATGGACGAGACGGGCCGGCTCGCCGATTCGCTCGTGGCCGCCAGCGGGGAGCGCCTCACCTTTCGCCCCGTCGACCTCTCGACGGACTCGGTCCGCAGCGCCGTGCGGCGCGGACAGTACGACGGATACCTCCGGCTGCCCGCGTCGCTGCTGGACGGCACGGGGGAGGCCACCTACTACTCGATGGAGGGCGGGGGCCTGAGCCTTCGATCGGACCTCGACTCTCGGGTAAACCGGGTGCTCCGGCGCCATCGCCTCGAGACGGCTGGCGCCTCTGCCGACGTATTGTCCATCGTGGACTCGGACGTAGCGCTCGCCACGCGCAAGCTGAGCGAAGGATCGGGCACCACAGACGACTCCACACTGGCCTACACCGCCATCGGCTACGTGATGGCATTGGTGATCTACTTTGCCGTCTTCTTCTACGGCCAGTACGTCATGCAGGGAGTGATTGAGGAGAAGAGCAGCCGGGTCGTGGAGGTGATCGTCTCGTCGGTCCGGCCGTTCGAGTTGCTGATGGGCAAGGTGCTCGGCATCGGGGCGATGGGGCTGGCCCAGATGGTGACCTGGGCCGCGCTCGCCGCGGGCGGCATGGCGGTCGTCGGGCCCGTGCTGGCCCTCTTCTTTGCCCCCTCCGACCTGGGCGCCTCTCCCGGAGCGTCCCCGGACGCGATGCGGGAGGCGGCCGGGATCTCCGTTCCGACGATTCCTCTCGACCTCGTCGTCTGGTTCATCCTGTTCTTCGTGGGCGGCTTCCTCCTGTATGCCTCCCTCTTCGCCGCCGTGGGCTCGGCCGTCGAGCAGCAGCAAGACGCGCAGAACCTGCTGCTGCCGGTCATGACGCCGCTCATCCTGCCCATCCTCTTCCTCGTCTTCATTATCGAGAGCCCGAACGCGACGGTATCAGTCGTCACGTCGATCATCCCGTTTTTCTCCCCCATCCTGATGGTGCTGCGCATGGCCATCACCACCGTCCCGGTGTGGGAAATCGTCACGGCGTTCGTCCTGCTGGTGGGCACCTTCGTCGGGATGATCTGGGTTGCCGGGCGCATCTACCGGGTCGGCATTCTCTCATACGGAAAGACCCCGAGCCTGCGCGAGATTGCCCGGTGGGCCACATACCGGTAGCCAAGACGTCCGCACCGGCTTTTCATCCGGGATTTGTGGGGTCTTTGGCGTCCAGCCGCCGGTGGGGGTCGGTCTCGCCGATCTTTTCGTTGCCCCACGCATTCTAAAGACGTTCCCTTTGTTAAGCGAGCGCTTGCGCCCCAGGGCCCTCTGCCTCAGAGCCCTCTGGAGCGCAGGCGACTCGCTCTTGCTCTCGCCCTCTTAGCGCAACGCCCTTTCGCTCATGGACACCACACTCTCGAAGGCCTCTCCGGTCGAATACGAACTGGACCTGCACGCCCCGGCCGACGAGCTGGACCCGAAGCTCAAGGAGGCCCTGGAGGCCCAGCGAAAGAACATGGACGTGCAGGGCTTCCGCAAGGGCAAAGTGCCCCTCGGCCTCGTCAAGAAGATGCACGGCGAGGCGATCGGCTATCGCGTGGCCGAACGGTTCGTGCAGGAGGCCTTCGAAGAGGAAGTGGAAGAGAGCGACGAGATCGAGCCGCTCGGCCAGCCGACGCTGGTGGACCTGGACTACGAGCTCGACGAAGACCTGGAGGCCACCCTTCGCTTCGGCGTTCGGCCCGAGGTGGAGCTCGAAGACCTCGCGTCGGTCGAGCTCTCGATGCTTGATCCCACGATCACCGAGGAGGACGTGGAGGACGAAGTGGAACGCCTTCGCAAGGAGGAGGCCGACCTCCTGCCCCTCGAGGAGGAGGCCGCCGAAGACACCGACTACGTAAACATCGACCTCCAGCGCATCGACCCGGAAACGGATACCCCCATCATCGGGGACAAGGACGAGGACCTCACCTTCTTCCTCGACGACGACCGCCTCAAAGAAGAGCTCCGCGAGGCCCTCGTGGGCCGGAAGGCAGGGGACACGTTCCGCGTGGAGCTGCCCCAGGAGCACCCGGCCCACGAACACGAGGGCCACGGGCACCCGCACGAGCATGAAGGCGACGGCGAGGACCGTCTCTACGAGGTGACGGTCAACGACGTGAAGCGCCGCGACCTGCCGCCGCTCGACGAGGAGTTCGTCCGCCGCGTCACTGAGGGCGAGCTTCACGACGTTGAGGCGTTCCGCGACGACATTCGGGAGCGACTACAGGAGGCCTGGGACGAGCGGGCCCGCGAGATGGCGCAGGGCGAGGTGATCGACAAGATGCTGGAGCTCCACCCGGTGCCGGTGCCCGAATCGGTCATCGAGGGCTACCTCGACTCGTTCGTCAAACAGGTGGAGGAGGAGAACGACGGCGAGCTGCCCGAAGACTTCGACGAGGAGCACTTCCGGCAGCGAAACCGCCGCGACGCCGAAGATCAGGGCCGCTGGATGCTCATCCGGGACCAGATCATCGAAGAAGAGGGCCTGGAGGTCTCCAACGAGGAGATCCAGACGTTCTTCGCCGAACAGTCCGGGGGCGAGGAGCAGGTGACCGCTCAGCAGATCGAGCAGTTCCACCAGACCATGCCGCAGATGATGGAGAAGGTGGAGCAGCAGATCCTGAGCGACAAGGTGTACGACTTCTTGCTCGACCGCCTTGACGTGCAGTCCAAGAGCCGTGAGCAGTTTGAGGAGGAGATGCAGCAACAGCAGCAGCAACGACAGCGCGTGGCCCCGTAGTCCTGCGCCCCTCCGTTTGTACGGCGAACCCGAAGGGGAACCACTCCCCCAAATCTAGGGTTCGAAACGCCCTGACTTAAGACTTTTAGGAACGCGTACTAACTCTATGGTTGACGACTTTGTCAAGTTTAGCAGAGGCCTGACGTCCCTTCCGGGAGGCATTTACGACGGGGACCTGGGCGACCAGCCGATGTCGGGGCTCGTACCGATGGTCGTGGAGCAGACGACCCGGGGCGAGCGTGCCTACGACATCTTCAGCCGCCTGCTGAAGGAGCGAATTGTCTTCATCGGCACCCCGATCAACGACCAGATTGCCAACCTGACGGTTGCCCAGCTCCTGTACTTGACGAGTGAGAGTTCCGAGCAGCCCATCAACCTGTACATCAACTCGCCGGGGGGCGTCATTTACAGCGGCCTCGGCGTCTACGACACGATGCAGTACGTGGGCGCCCCGGTGTCTACCATCTGCGTGGGCCTGGCGGCCTCCATGGGGTCGGTGTTGCTGGCGGCCGGTGAGGACGAAAGCCGCGCGTGCCTTCCCAACTCCCGCGTCATGATTCACCAGCCGATGGGCGGGGCCGAAGGCCAGGCCACCGACATCGAAATTCAGGCGGAGGAGATCATGTGGCTCAAGGAGCGCCTCTACGAGATCTTGGCCCTGCACACCGGCAAAGACATCGACCAGATCGAGGCGGACGCTGATCGCAACTATTGGATGAGTGCAGAGGAGGCCGAGGCGTACGGCCTCGTGGACAACGTCCTGAACCCTGACAACCTGGAGGGCCTGAAGTCCATCCAGCCCAACGGAGAGGC
>NZ_JAZKRW010000200.1:0-3778 GCF_036626415.1 Salinibacter sp. | reverse complement strand
GCACGGCCGAGCCGGCCGCGTCCGTCCGCAAGAGCCTGACCCGCCTCTCGGAGGCGTTTCGGAATTGAGTCCCCCGGAGTTTGGACGCTGAGCCCAGGCCGTTCATAGAGGCCTTGCTCTCTGGTCGAGGAGGGCTGGCGGTTCCCTTCTCTCGAAAACGAGCAGATGCACACGGCGAGGGAGTGCTCTCCCGCACGTGTAGCGTCTGGGAACGAGGGCTCTTTCGCTGGATGCGGTCTTTCTCTCCGATGGGTAGCTTCCCCAACACGAGAAGGTTTCACGAATGAATTGGAATTGGCACTGCTCGGTATTGAACTGCCAGCCTCCTTCGAAGCAAAGGGCTCCGGGGCCGAATCCTATTGCCCTTCTCATTTTCGTCCTCACAACGGTCGTTTTCGTCGCCTGTGGCCCTTCGTCGCAGCGAGAAACCCTTTTTTCGCTTCTACCACCTGACTCAACAGGCGTGAGGTTCGTTAACGAGGTGGTGGGGAGTTCCGAGGCGAACCTGCTCACTTACGAAAACTTCTTCAACGGGGGCGGGGTCGCAGTAGGGGATCTGAACGGCGATGGCCTTACGGATATCTATTTTACCGCCAATCAGGACGCAAACGCGCTCTACCTGAACGAGGGGGAGCTTCAGTTTCGGGAGGTAACCGGCACGGCTGGTGTCCGCGACTCCACCGGCTGGAAGACAGGGGTGACGATGGCCGACGTGAATGGCGACGGACTACTCGACATCTACGTCTCTCACGCCGGCCCGTCCCCTGTGGAGCGGCGGCGAAACAAGCTCTACCTCAACCAGGGGCCCGACGGAAATGGCGTTCCTCAGTTCGAGGAGCGGGCCAAGGAATACGGCATCGACGATCCCGGCTACACCACCCATGCTACGTTTTTCGACTACGACCGGGACGGCGACCTGGACGTGTACGTGCTTAATAACCAGTCTCCAGGCCCGGACACACAGCGGCGCTTTGGCGGCGATCGGCTCTACCGCCACGATACGAGTGCGACCGGACCCGAGCGGTTCGTTAACGTCAGCGGGCAGGCGGGGCTAACGAAAAATCCAATTGGTCATGGACTGAGTGCCACTGTGAGCGACATCAATCGAGATGGGTGGCTAGACCTGTACGTGGCCAACGACTTCGAAGGGGAGGACCGGCTCTACGTCAATCAGGGCGACGGAACCTTCACGGACGCCATTCACTCCTGGGTGGACCACATGTCGACCTCGTCAATGGGGGCCGACATCGCCGACTACAACAATGATGGTCGCCCTGACATCTTTGTCCTGGACATGTTGGCCAAGGGCAACCGGCGCCAGAAGCTGCTGGCGATATCACCGACGCCCCTGTACCGGGACTCGCCCCAGTATACGCGCAACATGCTTCAGCTCAACAATGGAAACGGTACGTTCAGCGAGATTGGACAGCTCGCCGGCGTGTCGAACACCGATTGGAGTTGGGCCGCCCTCTTTGCCGACTTCAACCTCAACGGTCTCAAAGATCTCTACGTCACAAACGGCGTCCCACGGGACCAGACGAATCTTGATTTTCAGTATGGGAGGCGTGCCGAGGTGCGGGGGGAACAGAGCCGTACGCCGTCCGACCTGTATGAGCTGGCACAAAAGATTCCCTCAACTCCGATTCCAAATTACGTCTTTCGCAACGAGGGAAACCTCACGTTCGAAGACGTGAGTACGGACTGGGGTCTCGCAAAGAAGGGCTTTTCCAATGGCGCCGCTTACGCCGACTTCGACAGGGACGGTGACCTAGACCTCATCGTCAGCAACGTCAGTGAGCGGGCCTGGGTCTACCGCAACAACGCCGCCGAGCGGACCGACCGCCATTCTCTCCGGGTCGAGCTGGAGGGGACCGATAAGAATCGTTTTGGCATCGGCGCGAAGGTAACGCTAAAAACACCCGAGGGAGAGACGCACTATCAGGAGATGATGCCCGTCCGTGGTTTTCAGTCCTCCGTTGAACCGGTGCTGACCTTCGGGTTGGGAAAGACCGAGGAGGTCGACCTCACTGTGAGGTGGCCCGACCAAACTCGCCAAAGCATTTCAGATGTGCGCGTCGACCAGACGGTCACGCTGTATCAGGAAGAGGCAACCCCACTTGGCCCCGCCTCGGACACGGCGCAAAAGACGCCCCTATTTGCAGTCTCGTCCGATCAGAAAGGACTCTCTTTCTCCCATCGGGAGAACGCATTTGAGGACTATCACCATGAGCCGCTTCTCCCGCATAAGCTTTCTCGACTCGGGCCGGCGCTGACCCGGGGCGACATCAACGGCGACGGACGCAAGGACGTGTTTGTGGGCGGGGCGCGGGGGCAGAGCGGCCTCCTCTTCCTGCAGCGGCCGGACGGAACGTTTCGGGAGACTTCGGGAGAGGCCTTTGCTGCCGACCGGTCTTTCGAGGACGTAGACGCCACCTTTTTCGATGCGGACGGAGACGGGGACCTGGACCTCTACGTGGTAAGTGGCGGAAGCTCTGAGGTGCGGGCCGAGGCCTATCAGGACCGCTTGTACCTCAACGACGGGACCGGTGCCTTCAAGGTGGCCTCCTCCGACGTGCTTCCTACCATCGAGAGCAGTGGAGGAACGGTGGCCGTCCATGACTACGACGGGGACGGAAATCCGGACCTCTTTGTAGGTGGACGGGTTCGGCCCAATGACTATCCCCTTCCTCCCCGCAGCTACCTCTTGGAAAACACCGGTGGGCGCTTCAAGGACGTCACCGACCAAGCCGCCGAGGTTCTCCTGCGGCCGGGCATGGTAACAGATGCTCGCTGGCACGACCTGACCGGTAACGGCACCCACGAGTTGATCCTGGCCGGCGAGTGGATGGGCTTTCGGGTGTTCCAGCCCGACCACGAGAACGCCTTCGCCGAAATCACAGGTGACCTTGATCTGGAGCGCTCAAGCGGATGGTGGTATGCCTTCCAGATCGCTGACTTTGACGGCGATGGCGACGATGACATTGTCGCTGGCAATCGGGGCGAAAACGCGCAGTTCCACGCCCGGCCGGATGCTCCAGCGTCTGTGTACGCAGGCGACTTCGACCAGGACGGCGGCATCGAACCCATCATGAGCCACTACCTCAACGGCACCGAGTACCCACTACCGCGGCGCGATCTGCTGATGGGCGAGTTGCCGTTCCTCCGCGCCCGTTTCCAGTCCTACGAAGCCTACGCCGAGGCGACAATGGAGCAGGTTCTGACGCAGAAGCAGTGGGAGAGGGCCCGGCGCTTCAAGGCCCACACCTTCACGACCAGCCTCTTCGAGCAGCAGAAGGATGGCACCTTCACGCGCCACGACTTGCCTGTCGAAGCACAGTTTTCCCCGACCCGTGACCTCGTACTCCACGATGTGAATAGTGATGGGCGACCAGACTTGCTGATGGCCGGAAACGACTTCACGGTGCGCGACCCGTGGGGCCCGTCGGATGCGGGCGAGGGTGTGCTTTTACTGAATCGGGAGGGACTGTCATTTGAAGCCCTACGGGCTCGAGAGAGCGGCTTCTTCGCGTCCGGGGACGTGCGGAGCCTTCTCCTCGTGCCCATGCCAGACGCCCCCGTCGTCATTGTGGGCAACAACGATGCGTCCCTGGGCCTTTTCACGCTTCGACCTTCATCCAGAGACGTAGCCGCCCAATAACTATTCTCCTTTCCGTCCGATCCGGGCAACTATCTCTAATCACATTTCCACAAAAGGAGAGGACCAGGCATAATAGGAGCACGACTGGGAAGAACGTCTTTCCGGTTCGATAAATACTGT
>NZ_JAZKRW010000199.1:0-3793 GCF_036626415.1 Salinibacter sp. | reverse complement strand
ACCGAGGAAGGAGCGGTGGAGGTGCGGACGTATCTGGAAAACGGGCACGCAGTCATCGAAGTCGAGGACACCGGGATTGGAATGGACCCGGAGATGGCCGAAGACCTGTTTGAGCCGTTCCGACAGGCCTCAGAGGGCCTGTCCCGCACGTATGAGGGCACCGGTGTGGGACTGGCAGTGACAAGCGAGACCATCGATCAGATGGGCGGACGCGTCGACGTCGATACCGAAGAGGGCGTGGGCAGCCGGTTCACCGTGCGGCTTCCACGAAGCGAGCGGAAGGGGGACGACGCTCGGGGAGACGCGTCTCGGCCGTAGGTCCGAGGCTCTCAGGACCAATCGTGCCGCTGGCGTCTCGGTTCGGGGAGGGACCGCCCCGATCAAGGCCCTCGATCTGGGGCGGCTCCTCGAGGGCCGTGAGGAGGGCGCTGCCGATCGGGAGCGCACGCCGGAGCGCCATTCCACTCTCCCGCGTCTCTCCCGCGTCCGAGAGTGGTCTCAAAACTGCGCCCCTGGGTGCCGATAACAATCAATGAAACAGGACCTGTGTCCTTACAGGTCCTGTGTTGTCCTCACGACCTGGTTCACACCTGGAGATCAAATGCACCAAGAGTGGACACGCCAGACACAGAAGGCCATGGACGGTTTGCGAGCGGCAGTTTGCAGTCGGAGCTGAGCACCGCTCCTTCCGAAGCGTCCCCAATTGCTTGACGCCGGGTGCTCAGCGTTAAGCATTTCATGTTACTGGCGACAGGCCGACTCTCCTCAACGGCTTTTCATCCGCACGTATGACCTCTCGTCCTCTTCCCGATCAAACGGGGGCACGCCCGTGGCCCTCGCCGGTGTCCTGCATCATTTTGTTTGGAATCGGGGGACTGCTTGCGGGCATGCACCTCTACGACTTGTTTCTGGAATTGGGGAATCCGGGGCATACGCTCTGGACTCCCCTTTTCTGGGCCTCCCTTGCCGAGAGCGTGCTGGGGATTGGGCCCGCGACGGCTGTTTTGGCGCTTGGGGTCCACGTGTCGGCCCGTTCCGAGGGCCAAGTCTACCGCGTCGACACCGCGAAGGGATGCTTGGTCGGCTTCGCCGGTGCACTGGGCGTTGGGCTCGTCCTTCTCCTCCTCCGTGAAATTCGAGGAGGGGCTGCGCCGATGGTATACACGCTAGCGTCTGCCGGGGCCTTTGCGGGGACGCTCGTCGGCTACTTTCAGGCGCAGAGCACGCACGCCCGGCGAGAGCTCCGCTCGATTACCGAAAACGTCTCGGAGGGCATCTACCGGTCGACTCCCGAGCAGGGAATCGTCTACGCCAATCAGGCCTTTGCCGAGATGTTTGGCTACGAGAGTGTCGAAGAGATTCTTCAGGTCGACCCGGCAGCGTCCCTCTACGCCGACGCCGCCGAGCGCGAACGGCGCCTGCAGAATCTCCAAGAGGCTGGCAATTTTCGAGGCCACGAAATCGAGTTCCGGCGGAAAGACGGGTCGACATTTATCGGGCGTGTCAGTGGCACGGTCGTCCAAGGAAGCGGTGGTCGAGAAGACGGCGGCGACGTCAAGTGCTACGACGGGGCCATCACCGACATTACCGACCAGCGAAAGGCGTGGCGCCAGTTGCAGCGGCAGTCCGAGCTTGAGCGGATGATCGTCAAGATCTCTGCCCGGTTTATCGACGCGCCCACCGAACGTCTCGACACGGAAATTGAGGAGGCCCTCGCCGCGGTCGGCTCGTTTGTCGGCGCGGATCGGAGCTACGTGTTTTTGTACGACGGGGATCCGGAGGCCGAAGAGCCCGGCGAGGTCACGGAGAGCAACACCCACGAGTGGTGCGCCGGCGGCGCCGCGCCCCAGAAGGAAAACCTCCAGGACATTCCGTGCTCTGAGATTCCCTGGTGGACCGAGCAGATGCTGAAAAAGGAGCCCCTTCGGATTCCGTCGGTTTCGGATCTTCCGGAGGCGGCTTCGGCGGAGCAAGAGATCCTGGATGCCCAGAACATCGAGTCGCTGGTGGTCCTTCCGATGACGCAGGAAGGAGCCCTGACGGGATTTGTCGGGTTCGACGCGGTCGGCCATGCGGCCGCGTGGGACGAAAAGACGACCCGGGTCCTTCAGGTTCTGAGCGACGCAATCGCCAGTGCCCTCCGCCGGAGGGACGATGAGCGGCGCCTCCGGGAGACGCGGGACTTTTACCGGCAGGTGCTCGATCAACTGCCCGTCGAACTGGCAATCTTCGACCCCGAGGGCCGGTTTCAGTACGTCAACCCACAGGCCCTTGGCGACCCGGAACAAAGAGCGTGGATTCAGGGCCACACCCACGAGGAATATTTTCGCAAGTACGCCTGCGCGGATGGCCGTGAGCGGCCGGGGGGCACTGATGTCGTCGATCTCGGGCGCCGCCGGGACGAGGCGGTCCAGGCGGCGGCTCGGAAAGAGAGGACCACCCGGATTAAAGAAACGATCAGCGCCGAGGCAGAGGGGGCTCAGGCAAATGGCGTTGAGGAGGGCCCGCTCCACTACGTCCGCATTCACAAGCCCATCACCAACAGGGCGGGAGAGGTCACGAGCGTGGTGGGCTGTGGCCTGGACATCACCGAGCGGGAGCGAGGCCGCCACCAGCTGGAGCGCTACCGGGAGTACACCGACCGCCTCCTGAATGCCATTGACGATCTCTTTTTCGTCTTGGGCAAAGAAGGAACCCTGCAGCGGTGGAACGATCGTCTTCCGGAGGTGACCGGCTACTCCGACGAAGAGCTTGAGGGGATGAGCGCGTTCGACCTTGTGCCGGAGGAAGACGGCGAACGCGTCGCCGAGAACATCGGAGAGGCGTTCACGAGCGGACGTGTTCAGATAGAGGTGCCGCTCGTGCGGAAGGATGGGACGAGGGTGGCCTACGAGTTTATGGGGAATCTCGTAAAGCGCCCGGACGGAGAGCCCCAGGTGGTCGGCATCGGCCGGGACATCACCGAGCAGAAGCAACGGAAGCGAGAGCTGGGGCGGCAAAACGACCTGTTTGAGAAGGCACAGGATATCGCCGACGTCGGTGCCTGGGAGTACGACGTGCGGGCCGAGGCGCTCACCTGGACGGAGGAAGTGTACCGCATCCATGACCTCCCCGTCGGTCATGTGCTTACGCCCGAGGAGGCCCTCGCCTTTTACCACCCGGAGGACCGCCCCAAGGTCGCGTCTCTGTTCGGTCGGGCCGTTGAAGACGGGGAGTCCTACGACATCGAAGCTCGCCTCATTACAGAGCAGGGAGAGCCGCGGTGGATCCGTACGCGGGGGGAAGCCCAGCGTGGTGATGACGGCGAGATCGCTCGGATCCGAGGCACGACTCAGGACATCACCGAGCGGAAGCGGCAAGAGTGGGTGCTGCGGGAGCGCCAGGAAAAAATCGAAGCCCTCTACGAAGCGACCGGAACGCTGCTCCGGGCCGAGGACACGCGAGAGGTGCCGGGCCGCCTTGCTTCCATCGTCGACGATGCGCTCGGGTACCCGGCGACGACCATTCGCCTCGCTGAAGGCGACCGGCTGGAGCCGACCTGCGTCCTCCCCGCGGTCCAGGACTACATGCCCGAGCGCCCTGCCTACGACATCGACGGAGACACCCCGGCCGCTCGGGCGTACCGCACCGGAACGTCGCGGGTCTACGACGACCTTTCGGCCCAGGCCGAGGGGCTGGACCGCGGAGACATCCGGGCGACAGCATACGTGCCGATGGGGTCCCGCGGCCTCATTTCGGTCGGCAGCACCAAGGTCGGAGGCATCGACGCGTTTGACCGACAGCTTCTGGAGGT
>NZ_JAZKRW010000198.1:0-3816 GCF_036626415.1 Salinibacter sp. | reverse complement strand
CGTGTTTGTGTCAAGATCGCCCTCAACTAAACGAAGATCGCCCCCAACCGAAAGGAGTGGTGCAGAATGGAGATCGCGTGGGCATCAGCCTCAAGGACTCCTGCCACGCACACCTCCAGCGCGCTGCGCCCACACTCCGCCCTGGGGTGCGGTTGGAGCCTCGCTGGCCCCCCTACTCGGCAGAGGACACCGTGTCCCCCGTGTGCTCCGCCCTCGAAAACCGGCCGCCAACCAACTCGAACGGCTCACTGAGCCCTTCCACCTGGAGGCGGAAGGCTCCGGGTTCCACCACCGGGTCCCCGTCGCGTCCGATGAAGCTAACATCCTCGGCGGTCAGGGTGAACGAGAGCCGGGTCCTCTCGCCCGGGGCCAGGTCCACCTTCGCAAAGCGTACGAGCTTCTTCACGGACGGCGTGATGCTGGCGACGAGGTCGCTCAGGTAGAGCTGCACCACGTCCTTGCCCCGCCGGTCGCCGGCGTTGGTGACGGTGACTTCCACGTCTACCTGCCCGCCATTTTGGAGCGAGCCGGTCGTCATGGAGTCTCGACTCACGGTGAGGTCGCTGTATGCGAAGCGCGTGTAAGAGAGTCCCTCCCCGAATGCAAACAGCGGATCGAAGCCGCTCATCCCCCCCTCGGTGTCCTGGTCTTCGCTGTACTTTCGGTCGTACGTCCGCATGCCCACCGACGAGCGCGGGTAGGTGTAGGGGAGGTGTCCGCTCGGGTTCACGGCGCCGTACAGCACTTCCATGAGGGCTTGCCCGCCCTCCGGGCCTGGATTGTACGCCGTCAGCACGGCGTCCGGCAGGTCGGCCGTATCATTCAGGAGGCGTGGGCGGCCCTGAATGAGCACCAGGGCCACCGGCGTGCCTGTGTTGGCCACCCGTCGTAGCAGCCGGCGCTGGGCCTCGGGGAGCGCCATGGCGTCAAGGTTGCCGGGGGTCTCCGCGTAGGCCCCCTCCCCTAGGGCAACCACGGCCACGTCGGCCTGCCGGGCGGCGGCTACGGCTTCCTCCATCTGTTCGGGGGCCGTGAGGGTGGCGCCGGGCACATACGTCATTCTGTCTGTGCCCACGCGCTCACGAACCGCCTCCATGAGCGTCGGGCGCCCGTCCGGAAACATCTTCTGCGCCGCCCCGCCGCCCTGCCACGTGTACGACCAGCCGTTGTGCATCGACTGCATGGAGTGGGCCGTGGGGCCGGTCACGAGAACGTTCTGGCTGTCGGACAAGGGCAGAAGGAAGTCCCCTCGCTCGGTCTCACGGTTGCGGAGCAGCGTCACCGACTCGCGGGCCGCCTGGAGCGACACCCGCCGGTCGCGCGTGCTCCCGACCTCTTCAGCCTGCTCCAGCCCGCGCAGCGGATCCTCGAAGAGGCCGACCTCGAACTTGAGCCGCAAAATGCGCCGAACGGCCTCGTCGATGCGCGACTCGGGCACCTCCCCGTCCCGCACCAGCGACAGAAGGTGATCGTAGAACGACAACTCCGACGGCACCATGCTCATGTCCACGCCAGCCATGACGGCCATTTTGGTGGCCTCCCGCTCCGTGGCAGCCACGTGATGGACGTTCACGAGCTTCTTGATGTCGAGCCAGTCGCTGACCGCCACGCCCTCAAAGCCGAGCTCGTCGCGGAGCACCTTCTGGAGCAAATGCGTGCTGGCGTGGGCGGGCACGCCGTTCACCTCGCCGGAGTTGATCATGATCGACTTTGCGCCGGCCTCAATGGCGGACCGGAACGGCTTCAGGTGATGCTCGCGCATCTCGATATCCGAGATCCGCGCCGGGGTGCGGTCCAGCCCAGATTCTGGGGCAGAATACCCTACGTAGTGCTTGAGGGTGGCCGCCACGCGGGAGGAATCGCTCACGTCGGTCTCCTGGTAGCCCCGAAGCAGGCCCAGGCCCATGGCGGTCGCCAGGTGCACGTCCTCGCCGAGCGTTTCGTAGAGGCGGGGCCAGCGGGGCTCGCGCCCCAGGTCCAGCACAGGCGCAAAGTTCCACGGAATGCCGGAAGCGCGCACGTCCCGGGCCGTGATGGCCGCTGTCTCTTCGGCGAGGGCCAGGTTCCAGGTGGCCGCCAGGCCCTGGTTCTGCGGGAAAAGTACGGCCTCTCGCGTATAGTTGGCGCCGTGCACCGCGTCGATGCCATAAAGAATGGGAATGCCGAGCCGCGTCTCCTCTGTGGCCGTCCGTTGGACCTGGGACATCACTTCCGCCCAGTGATCGACGGAGAACGCCTGTCCCGTCACGTTCAGGATAGAGCCCACGTGGTGCTCCACGACCACATCACGCAGCTTCTCCGGACTTAGCTCGTGGTCCCGGATGGCCGAGGGATTGTCCTGGTGGGCCTCCTTCGAGATGGTGCTGAGGGTAAGCTGGGTCATCTGCCCCACCTTTTCCTCCAGCGTCATCTCGTTGAGGAGCGAGTCGACCCTCGCATCCACGTTCTCCACGCTGGTCGTGGCGGAGTCACGGACAACGCTCTGGATAAACGCATCACTACTTCGAGCCGACGCGTCAACGGGGGGCTCCGGACTTTTTAGCAGAGAGATGTCGCGATCAAGCGCCATGCGGCGCCCTTCGGGGTCGGCCTGCTGCCCCGTCTGTCCCACGGCGTCGGTTTGCGTCGTCGTGTCGGGAGGGGGGGCGTCGGCCATCGTACTGTTCGTGGTGGTGGAACGTGTATCGGCACACCCTGCCAGCAGCACCGACGCGGCAAGCAGGAAACGTGCCCAAGTTGTGGGCAAGGAGACGTTCATCCGATTCGAGGTGGGGAAAATTCAAGGGGAGAATCAGTCTACAAGTTCTGCTCAGCTGCCCTGATCAGCGCCTCGCTCCAGACCCCGCTGGAGCGAGGCGGAGATTGACGGACTCCGTGTCGGCGGCAAAAATCTGCCAGCGTACGCGGGGAGGATCACTACTCGGGTTTGTACACCCGCACGTAGTCGATCACCATGCGCTCGGGAAAGGCCGAGTCGTCAATGCCCTCGGCTCCGCCCCAGGACCCGCCGACCGCGATGTTCATCAAGAGGTGAAATTTCTGGTCGAAGGGCCACTCCTGCCAGTCGTACTGCTCGCGGTTCTGGAAGGTGAAGTACTGCTCCCCATCGACGAAGACGCGGAATTCGTTTGGCGTCCATTCCATGGCGTAGTCGTGGAATTCGGACGTGGCGTCGGGCACGGTGATCGTGCTGCCCTTGTCCGTGCCGTCGATGTGATTGAAGGCCTCGGTGTGGATGGTGCCGTGGATCACGCCCTCGTCGTACCCCACGTGCTCCATGATGTCCATCTCGCCGTTGTCTGGCCAGTACTGGTCGCCGTAGGTCTGCTCGTCGGCCAGCATCCAGAGGGCCGGCCACGTGCCGCGGCCCGCCGGCAGCTTGGCGCGGATCTCAAAACGTCCGTACTTCCACGACGCCTCGCTGTTGAGGCGGACCGACGTGTAGTCGTTGCCCTTGAACGACTCTTTGCGGGCCTCAATGATAAGGTGGCCGTTTTCCAGGCGGGCGTTGTCCGTGTCGTCGCGGGTGTAGTACTGCTGTTCCTGATTTCCCCAGCCGTCGCCGCCGGTCTCGTAGGACCACTTCTCCGAGTTCGGGAGGCCCTGTCCCTCAAACTCGTCGCCCCACACCTGCGTCCAGTTCACAGTTGAACTCGTGGGGGAAACCCGCACCACCTTGGAGGCCGTGGCGGTGGCGCCGTCGTCGTCCGTCACGGTAAGGGTGACCTCGTAGCGGGTGTCTTCCCCGTACGTGTTCTCTACGCTTTCCGGGAAGGTGTGCGCCACAGTCGCCCCCGTGCCCGTCTCGTCGGCCTC
>NZ_JAZKRW010000197.1:0-3831 GCF_036626415.1 Salinibacter sp. | reverse complement strand
TCGTCGTAAGGAATCCCGACGACCGCAGGGTCCGAAGCCCCCATGCACAGCCTCCGCCGCGGTCCCGCAGCACCGACCGACGCTTTGGCTCCGGGAGCCTCGCCCGAAGCCTCTCTGCGCCGAGACGCGCCCCCACGTCCACATCCGGGGCCGACCAGGCGCGGCAATGGCGCCGCCCCGCCGGGCTTCGGGGAGCGTCTCCCGCTCGCCTCTCTCTCATCGGATCCCCCGAGCCGATGCAAAGCCGACTCTCTGCGCTTTTCGCCCCTCTGCTCGCCGGCCTCCTCGCCGGAGGTCTCCTCACTGGCGGCCTCGCCCCGAACAGTCTCTACGCCCAGCCGGACACCACCCGCTGGACGCCGGAGCTCAGGATGCAGTACGACGAGATCATCGACACGGAGATTGCGCCCGGCGGGGGGCACGTCGCTTACGTCGTCCGGGAAGCCGTCATGGACGAGACCACCTCGGAGTACCGCCAGCAGATCCACGTGGCCGGCGTAGACGGCTCTTTCGACGAGCAGTTTACCTACGGGGAGCACTCCAGCTTCCGCCCGAGGTGGTCGCCTTCAGGCGACCGGCTCGCGTTCATCAGCACCCGCACCGAAGAGCCGCAGGTCCACGTGATGCGCCTGCGGGGCGGGGAACCCTTTCCGGTCACCGACGCCGAGACGGGCGTAAACAGTTTTCAGTGGGGGCCCGACGGCGAGCGCATCGCCTATACGATGACCGACCCGAAGCCGGAGGCCGAACGGCAGCGGGAAAAGGAGAAGCGAGACGTGCAGGTGGTCGATGAGGAGCACCGCTTCAGCCATCTGTACACCACCGACGTGGCCGAGGCCGACGATTCGACGCGTCGGGTGCAGCGGCTCACGGAGGGCACGTTTCACGTGCGCAGCTTCGACTGGTCGCCCGACGGCGAGACCGTCGTCTTCGCTCACCAGCCCACGCCTGACATCAACGCCTACATTCAAGAAGCCGACCTCTCCACCGTCCCCGCCGACAGCGGGGCCGTCCGGTCGCTCGTCGAACGCCCTGGTGTCGACGCCCACCCACATTTTTCGCCCGAGGGGCAGCAGGTTGCCTTCTCCAGCCACGGCGGGGAGCCCGAGATCGTGGGGCTGAGCGCTGTCAGCGATGTCTACGTAGTGCCGGCATCTGGCGGCACGCCGGAGAAGTTAGCCGATACGCCGAACCGCGACGGCAGCGTGATCGGCTGGATGGACAACGCCGTGCTAGTGGTCGAGCACATCGGCACTTCGACGCACGTGCTGGCCGTTCCGAGCGATGGCGCGGCGCCGCAGAACGTCACGCAGGGCGATGGGCTGCACGGAGAGGCCTCGTTCGATGCCGACGCGCAGCGGATGGCCTTCACCTATGAGAATGTAAACACGCCCGAGGAGGTCTACCTCTCGTCCACGGATAATTTCCAGAAGCGTCGGCTTACGAACGTCCATGAAGACGTGCCGACTCCTCCAATGGGGCGCACGGACGTGCTCACGTGGGAATCGCCCGACGGCCTGGAGATCGAGGGCCTCGTCACCTATCCCGTCGGCTACGAAGAAGGCGACCAGGTACCGCTCGTCTTGGACGTGCACGGCGGTCCGGCGGGCGTCCACACCCGATCGTTCACCGACTTCCCGCAGATCTTCGCTCAGCGGGGCTATGCCGTCCTCCGGCCCAATCCGCGCGGGAGCACCGGCTACGGGAAGGACTTCCGATGGGCAAACATCGGGGACTGGGGCTTTGGGGATTTTGAGGATCTGATGGCGGGCGTCGATCTAATGGTCGACCGCGGCGTGGCGCATCCAGACAGCCTCGCGATCATGGGCGGGAGCTACGGGGGCTACATGACCGCCTGGGCCGTCACCCAGACCGACCGGTTCGCGGCGGCCCACATGTATGCGGGGATGTCCAACCTGATCAGCATGGTGGGCACGACGGATCTCCCCGATGCAATCTTCGCTGACATGGGCGGCGAGTTGTGGGGCCGGTACGATACCTACGAGCGCCATTCGCCGATCTACCACGTGAAAAACGCGAGCACGCCAACACTCATCTACCACGGTGCTGAGGATCAGCGGGTCCCGCCCTCGCAGGGCCGGGAGTTCTACCGGGCCCTAAAGCGGCAAGGGGTGCCGACACAGCTAGTCCTCTACCCGCGGCAGCGGCATGGATTCTCGGAGCCGAAGCAGAGCATGGACGCTATGCACCGCAATTTGGACTGGTTCGACGAGCACCTCGGGCGGTCCTCCTCCGGCCAGTAGCCGGCCTGGCGCGCTTTCCGAGGTGCGCTCGTCGCCGCGGCGCTGACGCGATTTGATTTGCACCGTCTCACTCATCAACCCCACAGTCCCTATGAATCCCAATTCCGGACCCGCCCCGTCGCCCCCATTTGCGCCAATCCCTAAAGTGCTCCTCGCCCTTCTGCTTACGGCGGGACTGGTGGGCTGCCAGTCCTCCGGCGACGGGACGAAGGCCGACGCCGGGGGAGAGGCCACCGGGGAGAACACGCCTTCCTCTACGGCCCAGATGATCATGGCGGACTACGCGTTCGGGACGCCTGACTCGATCCCCTCCGGGTGGGTAACCTTCCAGATGGAAAACGTCGGTGAGGAGACGCACGAGTTCACCCTGGCCCGGCTGCCCCAGGGCAAGACCTACGAGGACGCGCGTGGAATCATCGAATTGGCGGACAGCCTTGAGCAGCGCCTTGTCGAAGGGACCATTGACTCAACGGCGTACGGGAAAGCGGTGCAGCAGGTCATTCCCGAGTGGGAAGACGAAGCGGAAAGTGTCGGGGGTGGGGGCCCGCTCGGCCCCGGCCAGACGGCTCGGGCGACACTCAGGCTGAAGCCGGGCAGGTACGTAATAAGCTGTTTGATCTCGTCCCCAAATGGGCGCACCCACTCCTTCCGGGGCATGAATCGGGGAATCACCGTGACCGAGGACTCCTCCGGGGCGGAGCCGCCGGAAGCGGACGTGACGCTCCGGAGCGCCGGGCGGGAGGTCTCCGTCGAGGGCCAGCCTCGTCCTGGCGAGCAGACCGTCGCCCTGCGCGTCGAGGAGCCGCCGGAGGATCTGGAATCTCCCTATAACTGGGCCTTCGTCGCGCCCTTCGGCCCGGAGACAAGTGTAGAGGAGCTCCGGGAACGCGATTTTACGGACGAGGATCTGCACGCGACCGCGTTTCGGGGCGGCGTTGGGCGGGTCCCAGCCGGACAGACCCGCTACTTCACGGTGGACTTAGAGCCCGGACGCTACGCATGGGTGCTGTATAGCTCCGCCGCGGAGGACATGGTGAAGCAGTTCACCGTCGAATGACGCAGCATCGCTGGAGCCTCAATGCCCCCGTTCGCTCGCGTTCTCCGGTAACAACCAGCACGACGCCATGCCTCCCTCCTCCCCATCGGAACTGTTCTGGACCGCCCTCTCTCCGCTTGTCCAGCAGCTGGAGGCGCTGGGCCGGGTGCTGGAGGCCTGTGCGACCTACGTTCCGTGGTGTGCCGGATGCGCCACCGGGCTGGCCCTCCTGCTGCTGACTGGGCTCGTGCTGCAGGACGCCCGCAATGGAGGCGGCGAGCGTGGGCGCAACGAGAACGCAAACAGCGCACGCGATCCTCAGGAAAATCGCGCGGCAGAGCCATTCGAATGGGGGCTGAACGGATAGGCCGCGCCCGCGCGCCCGAATCTCCAGCTATCCTTCCTTCCGATCGACCGATTCCTTCCTCATTATCGTCTTCACTTGCCAACAAAGCTTCTTAACACCATGCGTTCTGCACAGGCGCAGTCCGCTCGCTTGATTCGCCATTTGCACACGGCACTCGTTATCAC
>NZ_JAZKRW010000196.1:0-3851 GCF_036626415.1 Salinibacter sp. | reverse complement strand
GGGCCGAAGAAGGACGAGCCGCCATGGGCGTGGAGGCCGGTCTGGAGGAGGATCGGGAGAGCGCCGATGAAAGCTGGGGCGCCCCAGAAGCACAGCGGGCTGAGCAGCCCCAGAAACAGCGTTGCTTGGGCCGTGACGTAGAGCTCAAACACGAAGATCTCGGCGAACGTCCAGTCCGGAACGGCCCAGCGAAGAAGCAGGCTTGCGATCACGCAGGTGAGGAGGCCCACGTAGGTCTGCAGCTGCTGAAACCAGTCGAACATCGATCCCGCAAGCGCCTGGGCGGAGGTCCAGCCGAACGCAGCGCGGAGGGGCGACCCGGCACGGAAGACCTGGGAGGGATCGGTGCCCATGGACCGCCACAACGACTCGTACACCTGCGCCTGTCCCTGCACCCATGTGTCCCGGAAGATCAGGAAGACGAGAAACGTCATCGTGGCCGTGAGCAAGAAGTAGCCGATGGGGTTCACGAACTGCTTGCGCTCGCCTTCTACGTATCGGCGGGCCACGCGCCCGGGATTCTTTGCTGCCTGGAGGAAGGTCTGTCCGACGCCCCGCTCAAGGTCTTCGAGGTCCAAGGCTGATTCGAGAAACCGGCGTACGAGGTGACGGACCCGGAGCACCGGCACCTGTCGTTGTCCGCAGCGGTGGCAGTATTCGCCGACGAGGGGCGTCCTACAGTTCTGGCAGGTTTGCTCCGGGTCGGCCGAGGACGGAGAACTTGAGCTCTCCATCACGTCGAGTCAATGATATGGGGCGCACGGCGGTAGGCTGTCCGTTTCATCCCTGCACGCAGGACGCGTTCCGTGCCGAATCCGTCTTCAGTCTCCGGCGTGGCACGTCCCCGAATCCCACCTCGCCCGATCAAATTGAATGCCAAACCGGCTCGCGTCCCTTGTTGACGACCGATTGCTGAGATGAAGTCGCTCACACGCCGCACGATCTACTATCTCCTGGTACTTGTGGCCGCCACTGCGGGACTGACGGCGGCGTACAGTCTGGGGATGAGCCTCTGGGAAGGGCGGCCGCGGCCGTGGTACCAGGCCCTGGAGGTGGTGGTGCAGACGTTCACGACGACCGGATACGGCGAAGATGCGCCGTGGAGCAGCCCCCAGATGAACCTGCTCGTCATCGTCATCCAGCTGGCGGGCATCGGGTTCATCCTGAGTGCCGTGGACGTGTTCTTCGTGCCCTGGCTTCGAGAGGCACTCCGCCCCACGGCCCCGACGACGCTCTCGTCCCGCTCGGGCCACGTCATCGTGTGTGGCTACACGCCGCGAGTAGAAATCTTCATTGAGGAGATGGAAGAGCGGGGCCAGGACTACGTGTTGATCGAGCCCGACGCGGACCGGGCCGCGTCCCTCTACGAGCAGGAGTACGAGGTCATGGAGGGAGACCCGACCTCAACCGATGTTCTAGAGCGTGCCTCGGTCGGGGCGGCAGAGGCCCTGGTGGTCGACGTGGCCGACGACGAAAACGCCAGCATCGTGCTCGCGGCCCGTGAGGCCTGTCCGGAGCGGCGCATCATCACGCTCGCCGAGGACGCCTCCGCGACCCGGTATCACCGGGCGGCCGGGGCCGACGTGGCCCTCTCGCCCCGGCAGCTGCTCGGGCGCAGCCTCGCCGCACAGGTGCCCGTGGCCGCGGCGGCCAACGTAGAGGAGCAGGCCACGACCGGTGCCGAGATCGATTTTGCGGAGCTTATCGTGACCCGGCACGGCCCGTCCCACGACCACTCACTCCGTGACCTCCAGCTCACGGAACGGTTCGGGGTGCGCGTGGTCGGGGCCTGGTTCGACGGCCGGTTCGAGCCTGCCATTGAGGCCGAAGCCCCCCTCGGGGCGGGCACCCGTCTGTTCCTGGCCGGGACGCCCGAGCAGTTGGACGCCCTCCGGGACGAGATGGCCCCCTACGTGCGGGCCTTCACGCCGCAGTCCATCATCCTGGCCGGCCACGGCGACTCGGGCCACGCTGCGTGGCAGTCCCTCCAGAAGGTCCACGCGGACGTGACGGTGCTCGACCTCGAACAGGGAGAGGGCGTAGACGTGGTGGGGGACGTGCGGAATCCCGACGCGCTTCGGGCCTGCGGGATTGAGGAGGCCTCGACCCTCATCATTGCCGTCGACGACGACACCGTCGCCACGTTTGCCACCCTCATTGCCCGCGACCTGAACCCGGAGGTGCAGATCCTGGTGCGGGCCCACGACGACACGGCCGTCCAAAACCTCTATCGGGCCGGTGCCGACTTTGTGCAGGCCCTCCCTACGGTCTGTGGGCGGATGCTGGCCGCCACGGTGTTCGAGGACGAGAGCCACTTTGCCCGGGACCGTCAGATCAACGTGGTGCGGCTCCCAGCCGCCGGGCTGGCCGGGCGCGCCCTGGACGAGGTGGACCCCGATGCACAAACCAACCACACGGTGCTTGCGGTCTACCGGGACGGGGATTTTCTGACCGACCCCGACGCCGATCGCTTCACCTTCGAGGCGAACGATGAGGTGATCGTAGCCGGGACCGAGGACGGGATTCAGCAATTCCGGACGCGTCTCGGGGAGGGGGCGGAGGCGTCTTGAGGAGGGGACGGCGTCAGGAGGAACGGGCCGAGGGCCTTGCCTCCGGCCAGTCGTGTTGTCGCAGCTGTGTCCAGGCCGCTGCAATCTGCTCCGGCGCGAAGCGCTGCGCCTTGCGGCGGCTCCAGTCCTGCACGGCCCGCACGGTCGCCTCGGGGCGGCGTCGGGCCTGCGCGTCGTGTCGCGTGAGCCAGCCCACCGTGGCGAGCAGTTCGAGTGGGTCGGGCGCGTCGTAATCTTCGGTGAGGGCCCGCATCCGGTTCAGACGCTCACCGGCGGTCGGGTAGTCCGAAAGGGTGTCCCGGGCCACACCGACCGCGGGCTTACGAAGACGAAACGAAGAGTCCTGGTGCAACGGGTCGTAGCCCGTGATGAAGTGTGCGTCGATCCGACGCAGGACCGCCGTGAGGCCCGCGGCCCGGAGGCCGTGGGGGCCCGGCTCGAAGGTGAGATGCAGGTCCTCCCCCAGGCCCTGCAGTAGGAAGGCGAGATTGTGGGCCGCGTGCGGGCTGACGACGCCGTTCGGCCCGGCGTAGGCGGCGTAGACCGAGAGGAGGAGGGCTCGCCCCCGCGTCATCGCGGGCCGCTCGTCTGGGTCGGGGCCGCCCTGTGCATCTGCCGACCGGGGGGCGTAGACGCAGGCCTGGACGCCATCGAGCGCTGCGAGTGGGGCAGTGAGCAGCGGGCGCACCGTGGGCCAGTCGAGCCCGCCCCCGCCGCAGCCCAGTGCCGGCACGGCGACCGACGCAATGTCGCGGGCGGTGACCTCGTCGACGAGGGCCGCCATGCCCGATTTGATGTGTGGGGCGGACGAGGCGTCGCGCCAGTGGTCCTTCGTGGCCACGTTCAGGACGTAGCGGGGACGCTGAACGTCGCCGAAGAGCCCTCCGCGATCGTGGACGAGGACGTTGCCCGGCGCCAGGGCCCCGGCGTCACAGGCCGCCTTGTATTGCTCGAAATTGTCGGGGAACCGCGTTTTGAACTGGCGGCACAGCCCGCGCTTCATGAGACCGGCGCAGTGGACCGGGTTCGCGAGCGCTGCCACGTCCGCGTCGAACAGATCCCCGTGTACAATCTCGACCATGGGCCACCTCGACCGTAGAGAACGCAGCTGACAACGAGAAAGGGCCACGAGACATGGCCCGCGGCCCTTCTACTGAACATATACGAACGTCCTGTTTCCACAAGTGCGCGTGGAGCAGGGCCCTAAGTGACGTCGCTACGCGGTTTTGAGGGCCGACGTCAGCTCCTCCTCTTCGTCCGCCTCGTAGGCGTCGGTCGGGG
>NZ_JAZKRW010000195.1:0-3874 GCF_036626415.1 Salinibacter sp. | reverse complement strand
CCGTAGCCGTGCAGCGCCCGGGTCAGCAGTCGGTCGCGCTCCATGAAGTAGGCCTGGTCCTGGGTGAACTCGTCGACCCCCAGGACGAGGCCCGTCGAGTAGCGCACGCGCTTCGAGAGATCGGAAACCGAAGACGTCGGGGCGTCGGATGTGAAGTCACTCATGGGTCGAACGAAGTCGGATCGAAAGGGCAAAAATTGCTGGGCGTGCTGGCAGTCGGTTTTGGACGTTCTGGTCGCGCATCATCAGAGGGGCCGCGGCGCGTCGGCGGCATCGCGCCCCACCACCCGCCGGTCATCCACGTGCCCCGGATGGGCTGCGCCGACCGTCTCCTCGGCGAGGGCGCCGTCGCCCAGGAGGAGCGGGCTGTATCGGCTTCCTTTGCCGAGCACCGTGTCGAGCCCGGTGCGGACGGTGCCGACGCGGAACGCAGCCCAGTACGGAAGCACCTCGAAGGCAGTGTGGGCGGGCTTCTGCGTCTCGACCACCCGTCGTGCGATCTTGAGGCGCTGCCGCTGCGCGGCTTCGTCGGCGTCGGGATCCACGGGCACGAGCACACGGAACCGGTGCGCGGCACGATGGACGGGCAGCGCAGTGCCGACGAACTGAATCCAGTCCTGGAGGGCCGTTCCGCTTGGCAGCGTATCGGGAAGTTGGATGGCGTCGAAGCGGCCCCCTTCCTCCCTGAACGGCGCCGGAAGCCGATCGGTGGTGGCGTAACGGCGCGCAAGGAAGGCGCGAAACCGGCGGGTGACCGTATCGGCCCTGTCTCCAATCCCGGGCCGCACGGTTCCCGCGTCGATGGGGGCGTAGGGGCCATCGATGACGCGACGCACAAACACCCGCCAGTCGGCCCGCTTCTGGTCGGCATGCTCGTCGTCGGGAGACGGTAAAAGCGGCGGAAACGATGGCCGCTCGCCCCACACCGCCTCCCGATCGCTGGGGGTGTCGTAGCGCTCTCGGTCGAGGAACGTACGGAAGCGGCGGTGTAGCGTATCGGCCCCCTTCTCCGGCGTCCATGGCTCGTCCACCCGCACCTGGGTCGGCTGCTCGGGCATCCGGGCATCCCCCACGACGGCACGCGGCACGTCGCGCGCCGCAAACTGCTCGACGAGGCGGACACGTTCTTGACGGGCCGTGCGTTCGGTGGCGTCTTGGGGACGCCCCACGGCGTCGGCGATCCCGGCGGGTGTGAACAAAAACTCGTCGGCGCAGGGATCGAGCACGAGCGTGAGCATGCGGGCCAGCCCGGCGAGCGTGCCCCGCTGGTTGAACAGTTCGACGGCGTGGTCGAGAAACAGCCGCTTGCGGCGCGTGTCGAGCGCCGGGTCGAACGAGGCGCCGAACCAGGTGGCAAGCCAGTCGAGGTACTCGTCGGGGACCGTGCGGACGTCGAAAAGAGCCTTGACGGTAGCAATCTTCCCTTCGATGTCCGTGAGCATGCCCTCGGCGTTGGCGAGGAACCGCTCCACGAACTGCGCCGAGGCCTCGTTCTTCTGGTAGACGTCCGGCATGTACTCCTCGAGGTACGAGAACCGCGGGAAGTAGACGCGAAGGGCGTGGAGTCGCGGGGAGGCCCGTCCGCTGCCCTCCAGCGTGAGGCGCAGCTCCAGGTAGCGGCCCTCGGCGTGTTGCAGGAGCAGCTCCCAGGTCCCGCGTCCCTCCCGATCCGAGTCGGTCTCGGGAAAGGCCTCGTAGTAGGGAAGTTCGGACCCGGTGTCCCGCTGGTAAAGCTCCGGCTCAGACTTCCAGGACTGGTCGGACAGCCGGTCTTCGTGATCGCTCGCGCGACTTTCGACACGAACGGTCGCTTCCGGGGGGATACAGGCATCTATGAAGAGGCGATGCCAAGTGCACCCCACAATCTCGCTGTCGAACCGGTCCTCCGACGAATCCAGTTCGATCTGACCTCCGTCCACGAAACGGGGTTTGTGCTGACTCCGAAGGGGGACCCAGCGGTTTTCCAGATCATAATACACCGTGCCGTCCGCCTCGACGAGATCTTTGCCTGAAAAGCGCCGGAGCGGCAGGTATTGCGGTTTTGCCTCGGCGTCCACCTCATCTGCATCACCGGTGAGGCGAAGCGCATAGGCCTGGTTCCCGTCCGCCCCTATGACGTAGAGCGTTCCCTGAATCACTTCGGTCAGGCCGGGCGAGCCGGGCACGAAGGCGATGTCGTGGGCGCGCCAGGGTTCCCAGTCGGCATTGGCCTCTTCCCCGGGTTTTAGCTCAGTCGTCAGATTGACGCATCCGACCTCAACCGGCGAGGGGGCGCCGGTGCCCACGAGCCGGTAGCGGCGAACCGTCGACGTCTTGCCGACGTCCGTGTCCCCGTTACCGGTATCCTGCGCTTCACAGCCCCCGTCTTCCGTCACGGACAGGACCAGTACGGTGTCGTCAGGCAGGGCTTCGACGGCCTGTGGCTGGAGGTCCGACGGAAGGGAACGCTGCGTAGACGAGGATGCAGGAGGTGTTAGGTTGCTGTCTCCCCCCTTCGCGTCTACTGGTCGGAAAGAGGAGCCCGTTCCTCCCGACTCCACCGGTCGTTCCGGCTGGAGCGTCTGATCGAGTGCCCAAATGCGGGGATCACCGTCCTCGGGCTTCTCGAGCAGGTACAGTCCCCCGTCCGGGCGCGGGGTTGCATCAGCCGGGGCAAACGCCGTCCCTCCAAACCACGGAATGCGCTGAGGCGGCCCGCCCGCGTGCAGGTCGAAAACGAGCAGCTGGTCCGGCAACGTGCGTCCCACCACGAGCCGGTGGTCCGCCGTGATCATCAGGCCCCCAAGCTTCGGGGACGGTTCGTTCTCCTCGTTCTCCAGTTCTTCGCGACGGGGCACCGGCCGAAATGCCCCGCTCGACTTCACCTCCGACTCGTCCTCGGCAGCACCCAGCGTCATGATCGACCAGAATGTGTCGACCTCATCGTCCCCGGCGTTCCGAACGACGATGCGGGTCGGATCGGCCGGGTCGATCCAGTACCACGATCCGTACCGGTCCCGCGCCGCCGACGTCCGGTCCGAGGGCCTGAGGGCCGGCTTGGCGGACTGTCGCGGAAATCGCTCGATGAGCGGTCGGAGCGTCACGCACCGGTTCTCGGCGTCGTAGACGACATCCGCGTCGGCATCGTCGGTCGCCGTGGCCTCGACCCCGAACCGCTTGCGCCAGTCCGAGCGGCCGAGCACCAGCTTAAACCCGGTATCGTTTACGTCGCGCATGGGCAACGTGGAGTTACGAGTAATGAGTCGTGAGCTCTTCGGCTCCCCCCTCAACCGGTTTCATCTCAGCATTCTTCAGGAACGACCGGAACCGGGAAGAACGTGTCTTCGGTCTCGTCCTCCTCTGCTCGTCCCGCCCTGTCCCCGGAGACCTCAGGCCCGGATTGAGCGCAGAACTCGCCCAGTGGCTTCGCTGTGCCGCTCTGCACGGCCAGCCCCGTAAGGCGTGGCAGCTGCACGCCAGTCAGGGACACCTCTTGGTCGACCCCTCCCCCCGAGGGCCCAGCCAGCTGTATCTCATCAACGCTCGCCACCCCCGAGACGCGGGCCGCAACCGTGAGCAGCTCCCGCTTCTCGACGGCACGACCCAGCGGCCACCCCTCCTCTTCAAATCCCCCCTTTAGGGGCGACAGAAAGGTGCGAATCGCCGACCGAACGCGGTCGTGGACCGGGGGGGCCTCTGCGCCCGGCACCACGTCGACGCCGATGGAGACGCAAACCTCCTGGTAGCTCGGGCCCCGCACGTGCACTTCCGTCGTGACGAGGCGACGGCGGTCGAGGTACTCGCAGACCGTGTCGAGGAACAGCTTGCCCGGCGTCGGGGCGTCCGGGCGGTTCGGGTCGGAGGCCGGGATGACGAGCACAGTCACCACCCCCTC
>NZ_JAZKRW010000194.1:0-3919 GCF_036626415.1 Salinibacter sp. | reverse complement strand
GGTTTCGCATGCGACGCTCGGCTCGGATTTTCCTCGGTGGAAACTGCAGTTCAAAATGCAGCCGGCCCGCTCCCCAACTGATCCAGCGACATCAGTCATGAATGAGACAGAAACGACCGACCCTATCGACGACACCCGCGATGCGTCCCTGCCGAGTGCCGACGGCATTCGGTACGCGCAGTGCTGGGAGGACGCCGACGTGCTGGTAGAAGGGCTCGACGTGCAGCCCGGTGACACGTGCCTCTCCATCGCCTCGGCGGGCGACAACGCGCTGGCGCTGCTGACGCGCGATCCGGAGCGGGTGGTGGCCATCGACATGAGTCCCGCACAGCTGGCGTGCCTGGCGCTGCGCGTGGCGGCGTACCGGAAACTGGAGCATCACGAACTGCTCGAATTGATCGGCTCTCGTCCCAGTGACCGGCGCGCCGCGCTCTACGGCCGGTGCCGATCCGCACTAGACGAGACGCCGCGTCGCTTCTGGGACGCGCATCCCGAGCTCGTCGAACGTGGCATTGGGACGGTCGGGCAGTTCGAGCAGTATTTCCGGATCTTCCGCCGGTGGGTGCTTCCGTGGATCCAGTCCGACGAGCGGATCCGGCGACTTCTGGAGGGGGGCGACCCGGACGAGCGGCGGCGCTTCTACGACGAGACGTGGGCCCACTGGCGGTGGCGACTCGTCTTCCGCGTGTTCTTTTCGCGCTTCGTCATGAGCCGACTGGGCCGCGAGCCCGACTTTTTTGAGCATGTGGAGGGCCGTGTCGCCGACCGGCTTCTCGGCCGGGCCCGCTATGCCTTCACTGAGCTCGATCCGTCCGACAACCCGTACCTGCAGTGGATCCTGACGGGACGCCACCGGACCGCGCGTCCCCTGGCCCTACGCCGCGAGCACTTCGAGACGATCCGCGCCCGCCTCGATCGGCTCACCTGGGTCCACGCCTCGCTGGAGGACTACCTGGAGCGGCAGGACGCCAACACGATCGACCGCTTTAACCTGAGCGACGTGTTCGAGTACGTCTCCACGCCGGACTACCACGCGATGCTTGATCAGCTGGTCCGGGTGGGGCGACCGGGCGGACGGCTGGCGTACTGGAACCTGTTCGTTCCGCGGTCGCGGCCAGAGTCGATGGCGGATCGGCTGGTGCCCCGGCCGGAGCGGGCCGATGAGCTCCACGCGCAGGACCGCGCCTTCTTCTACGGCGACTTCGTTCTCGAGGATGTTGCTACATGATTATGTCCGGTTGTTGAGGTATGGGAGTGTTGGGGGTATACGATTGCTTCTCACTCTGTAAAAGTTATTCCAGAGCTACTTCCATTTGCTCTCTCAATCCGTTTGGCTGGCCCGCAGGGACAAAAAGGTTTGCTCTATCATCCATTTGGGATGCCCATTTTGGCTTGACCCAAAATGGACGAAAAGGTCAAGGCTGTGAAGAAAACGGCTGACGAGGCTCTGGAAATCATCGAAACTCACTCGCACGCTCGCTTAGACCCCGATGATTTCGGTCGTTGCGTCCTTCGCTCCGTCCGAGACGCCGTTTTCTTCGAGGCCACGGGTCTCCCAGTCAGAGTGGCTTGCCAGACCTCAGGTCGACTGCTCAACTTTACACTGTTGCCGCACACTGTTGCCAACCGCTCACACGCGATGAGTTGAAGAGGAGGCAGCCTCGACCAGGAGACTCGGATATTTCGAAAATAGCGACCAATCACCAATGCTCTCCCCCTGGCTCGGCATTCCGACCATTCTTGCTGCGTTGGCCGCGCTGCTGGCCGGGCTGCGGCGCTACCGGAGGGCGGCCGAGGTCGATCCGGAGTGGACCCGAAAAATCGTGCACATCGTGATGGGCGGCGTCACGCTCACCTTTCCCTGGGTGTTCGATGCGGTCTGGCCGGTCGTCCTCCTTTCGTCGCTCGCCCTTGTGCTGATGGTCGGCCTTCGGGCCTCCGAGACGCTCCACGAGGCGATGGGACAGGCGCTCCACGGCGTCGATCGAGCCTCGTACGGCGAGCTCTGCTTTCCCATCGCCATCGGGCTTCTGTTCGTGCTTTCGGAAGGCGATCCCGTGCTCTTCTGCGTGCCGATCCTGCTGCTGGGGCTGGCCGATCCAGCAGCCGCGGCCATCGGGCTCCGCCATGGCAAAGTCCTTTACACCACCGACGACGGCATCAAGAGCGGCGAAGGATCGGCGGGGTTCTTCCTCGTGGCGTTCTTCTGCGTGCACGTCCCTCTCCTGTTGGCCACCGACACAGGACGGGCGGAGACGGTGCTCATTGCGACAATCGTGGGGCTGCTTGTGACCTCGCTCGAAGCAATCTCGTGGCGCGGGCTCGACAACCTGTTTGTGCCGGTCGGCGGGTACGTGCTCCTCACGTCGCACATGGCGATGGGCGCGGAGGCACTCCTCCTCCGCCTCGTCGGCATCGCGATCCTGTTCAGCATTCCGTTTCTGTGGTACCGGCGGTCCACCCTCAACGGGAGCGCCTCCTTCATGGCGGCCCTCGTGGGCTACGTGACGTGGTCGATTGGCGGCCTGTCGTGGCTGGCGGCGCCCGCGCTCCTGTACTTTGGCTACACGCTCCTCTGGCCCGCCGCCCAGCGAAAAAAGCCTCATGGCCACCGCGTGCACAATGTGCTGGGCGTGGCGGCCGTGGGGCTGGGCTGGCTCTTCCTGGGGGTGGCCGTCGATGTGCCCTCGCTTCTGTACCCGTATACCGTTGCCTACGCCGCGTTCGTGGCGGCCATCGGGATCGAGCATACGGAGGCGTTTTACGAGGGCACCGCCCACGGCTTCTCCCGCACCGACATTCCGTTTCTCCTGGGAAGCACCCTCCGCAGCGCACTGCCCTTCGTTCCGCTCCTGTGGCTCGTGGACGGGATGAATCTTCCGCTGATGGCGCCGTTCGGGGTGGGGCTGGTGGTAGCGGTGGGCCTCACGGCCACGATCTTCTACGCGTACGCCCCGGTCTTCCGCGATCAACCGAATGCCTTCCTCCTGCACCTGACCCGGGTGGCACTGGTGGTGGGGACGTCGGCGCTGAGCGTCCTCGTCCTCCTAATCATCGAAGCGTCGTGATGTATTTCGTATTGCGTATTTCGTACCGACCGGCGGCGGAGGTCTACACCTGGCAGTGCACAATTACGCAATACGCACCACGCAATACGTCTTCGGAAAGCAACACCCATTTCAGTAAAGACGCCGTCTATCATGTCGAACATCACTTCCCTCACTGATCCAGCAGCCATTGCTTCACTCGACGGCCCGCCGAGCGCATCGACCCTCGACCCGGAGACCCTTGCGCGCCAGGCACCCGACCTGCACCTGGCGGTCCCGGACGACGGGGCCGGGTGTGCGGCGCGGTGCAGCGTGTGGTGGGCCGACACGCCGGGTTACGGAGACGAGACGGTCGGGCTCGTGGGGCACTACGCGGCGGCCACAGCGGATGCGGGCCGGGCGGTGCTCGATCGGGCCTGTCGACGGCTGGCGGACGAGGGATGTACCTGCGCGATCGGGCCGATGGACGGGGCCACGTGGGAGCCCTACCGGTTCGTCACGGAGCGGGGCGACCGCCCGCCGTTCGTGCTGGAGCCCTGGCACCCCCCCGAATACCCCGAGCACTTTCGGGACGCCGGGTTCGCGCCGCTCGCCCGCTACGTCTCGGCGATTGGGGCGGATTTCGACGAGGGCCATGCGCCGTCTCCGTCCAACCCGCCCCGCAACGATGTGCGGATCCGCGCTCTCAACCTCGACTGCTTCGAGGCGGAGCTCCGTCGCCTCCACGGCCTCGTCACGGCCAGCTTTGCCGACAATTTTCTCTATGCCCCGCTGACGGAAGACGACTTCGTCGCGCTCTATCGCCCGCATCGCTCTCGCATCGACCCCACGCTCGTCCGCCTGCTTGAGCAAGAGCAGGGCGACGGGACGCG
>NZ_JAZKRW010000193.1:0-3947 GCF_036626415.1 Salinibacter sp. | reverse complement strand
GCAGCCTGTGTAGAACGCGAAGAATCTCCCGGCTTTAGCCGGGGGAGAAGTCAAACCTATTCGGCACGGCGGTCTTCGCGGTGTCCGGGGCGCTGGCGGCTGGGCGGCGGCGCATGGACCTGTTTGGGGCGCTGGTGATTGCGGCGGTGACGGCCGTGGGAGGGGGCACAGTGCGCGATCTCATTCTGGATCGGCATCCGGTCTTCTGGATCCAGGACCTGCGGTACCTCGCGGTGATTGGAGGGGCGGGCGGGCTTACCTTCACGTACACGTCCCTCTTCCGCCCGCCGCGGCAGTTGCTGGAAGTTGCCGATGCGTTCGGGCTCGCGGTCTTCTCGGTCGTCGGGGCCCGGGTGGCGCTCGGTGTGGGAGCGCCGCCGGTGGTCGTCGTGATCATGAGCGCCGTCACGGCCACGGTAGGCGGCATGGTGCGGGACGTGCTCTGTGACGAAACGCCCCTCATCTTGCGAGAGGAGATCTACGCGACGGCGGCCCTGCTTGGCGGAACGCTCTACGTGGGCCTGCGGGCCTTCGCCCTTCCGGACGCGGCGGTTGCCGGCCTCACGATCGTCGCGGTGTCGGCCGTGCGTCTGGCCGCGCTGCGGTGGGAGGTCCACCTGCCTTCGTTTCGGGTGGAAGAGGTTGGGTAGGCAGGCGCCTCTTGTGTGGGCCTTCCCCGCTTCCATACAGAGTGGGTGTGGACTTCCTCCTCGCCCCGCAATTACCTTGGAAGGCCTGCGCCCGTCTTTGCATCAAGCAGGCCCTGTTCATGTCCGCGCTGGAGCCCCACATCGTCGACCGCGACCGCACCACCGGCTGGATCGAGGTCATCTGTGGGTCGATGTTCAGCGGCAAGACCGAAGAGCTGATCCGCCGGCTACGGCGGGCCCGCATCGCCCGTCAGCACACGCGCGTCTTCAAGCCGGCCCTCGACGAGCGCTACAGCGAGGACGAAGTGGTGTCGCACAATGAGAACTCCGTGACCACCACGCCGGTGGAGGCCCCCCCGCAGATCCGAGAGCGGGTGCAGGAGGCGGACGTCGTAGGCATCGACGAGGCGCAGTTCTTCGACGATGCCCTCGTGCCGACGTGCCAGGCGCTGGCCGACGCGGGGCACCGCGTGATCGTGGTGGGGCTCGACACGGACTACCGAGCCGCCCCTTTCGACCCGATGCCGCAGCTCATGGCGGTGGCCGAGCACGTGACCAAGCTGCACGCGGTATGCGTCGTCTGCGGCGCGCCCGCCAACCACTCTCAGCGCATCGTGCCGGGGGAGGACCGCGTGCTGGTGGGGGCCACGGAGGCCTACGAGCCGCGGTGCCGGGCGTGCTTCGAGCCGGAGCCCGTGACGGTGACGCGCCCCCGCCCCCACACCGAGGCGCTGCGAGAGGTGTCCACCGACGGCGCGGACCCGACAACGAACCAGACACGCCCGGAGGCCCCTGCGGATGCAGCCTCGCCTGGGGAGGAGGCGGCCTAGAGAAAAAGTGCCAACAACCGTTCGGGATGCCCGTACAGGCATTTCCCGATTGTACTGTGGACGAAACACTGTTTTTGTCCCATGCCCGACGTACGTTCTCAGACTCTCCCGGCCAACCCCCGTCGCCGTCGTACTCCGCAGCGCACGCCGCAACGCACCCCGCAGCGTACGCCGAAGCGGCAGCCCACGCAGCCGCCCAAGGTGCCGAGCCCGACGCGCCGAGAGCCGAACACTCCAGACCCGCAGCGTCGCGAACCGAACACCCCGAGTCCGTCGTCGGACGTGGCGTAGCCGCCGCGGGCCGTGACTGGACCCGTTCCTTTTTTTCTTGAACGCGCCTGCCGCCTCTATGAACGGGTCCCCCCGAGATGCCTCCCCGCCTGCACAGCACGAGCGATTCGTTGCGGCCCTTCTCGACGGCATTATCGCGACGGGCCTGACCGCGTTGTTTGGCGGGGCGCCCCTGGTTGGAGGACTCATCGGCGGACTGTACCTCGTTGCACGAGACGGCGTTGAAGTGGGCCCCCTGCGCTTCCGGTCGCCGGGCAAGTACGTGATGGGGCTCGACCTCGTGCGCCTCGACGGGCAGCCCGTCTCCCTTGAGACGTCGGTCCAGCGCAACTGGATGCTCGGCCTCAGCTCGGTGGCCGGGGCCTTCATCGTTGTTCCCATCGTGGGCGGCGCCCTGGCGTCGCTCCTGTCGCTTGCGGGCCTGGGGCTTATTTTGTTTGAGACCTACAACGTCTTCACCGACCCCGCTGGTCGGCGGTGGGGCGATCGGCTGGGCAATACCAAGGTCGTGGCCGCCGGCGACGGGCTGGTGTGAGGCCGCCTCGCGACGGGCGCGCGGCCTGCTTGCGCCTCGGTACGCAGTTGATTTCTCCGAGGCGGCGCCGGTATATTGGGCGTGGAGCAGATCCGCCCTGCCGTCCTCGTTCGGGGGAGGTCTGGCGCCGTCTCCCTCCTCCTGCCTTCTCTCATCCGTTTTTGCGGCTTTCATGGACGACCAGCGATACCTCGTCACGGCGCGCAAGTATCGGCCCTCCCTGTTTCGAGAGGTCGTTGCGCAGGGGCACGTCACCGAGACGCTCAAGAACGCCCTTCGGATGGAGCGCCTCGCGCACGCCTACCTGTTCAGCGGCCCCCGGGGCGTGGGAAAGACGACCGCCGCCCGCATCCTGGCGAAGGCCATCAACTGCGAGACGCCGCGCGAAGAGCGGGCGGACGGCGCCGAGCCGTGCTGCGAGTGCGACTCGTGCGAGTCCTTCGAGGCGGGCCGTAGCCTCAATGTCTTCGAGATGGACGCGGCCTCCAACAACAAGGTCGACGACATCCGCGAGTTGCGCGAGAAGGTGCGCATTCCGCCGCAGGGAGAGCAGAAGAAGGTCTACATCCTTGACGAGGTGCACATGCTGTCGAAGCAGGCGTTCAATGCCCTGCTGAAGACGCTGGAGGAGCCGCCCGCCCACGCCCTCTTCATCTTCGCGACCACCGAGCCGCACAAGGTGCTGCCCACCATCCTCTCGCGGTGCCAGCGGTTTGACTTCCGCCGCATTCCGGTGCCGGAGATCGTAGCGCGTCTGCGCGAGATTTGCGAGACGGAGGGGGTGGAGGCCGACGAGGAAAGCCTCATGCTGCTGGCCCGCAAGGGCAACGGCGCCCTCCGCGACGCCCTCTCGGCGTTTGACCAGGCCCTTTCGCTCTGCGGGTCCACGCTGACGTACGGCGAGCTCACCCAGGCGCTCGGCGTGGTGGACCAGGACCTGTACTTCCGACTTACGGACCACGTCGCCACGCAGGACACGGCCGGAATGATTGAGCTCGTGCGCCACGTGGTGCGCAGCGGGTACGACCTGCAGGAGATGCTGGTGGGACTGGCTGGGCACCTGCGCAACCTGCTGGTGGCCCGCTCGCTGGGCGGAGAGGCCCTGGAGGAGGTGGCCGAGTCGACGCGCACCCGCTACGCCGACGAGGCCGAGCGCTTCGACGAGGCCGACCTGCTGCGCCTGCTCACCCTGGCGGCGGACACCGAGGACGACATCAAGCAGAGCCCGCAGCCGCGGCTGACCTTGGAGACGACGCTCCTCAAGATGGCGCAGCTCCGCCGCTCGGCCGACCTCCGGGCGGTGCTCGACAAGATCGACCGGCTGGAGCAGATGGCCGAGGACGGCGAGCTTCCCGAGGCGATGCCGGACGACAGGGCGACCGCCTCCGACCCCTCGTCCCCTCCGGCGACATCCTCCGAGCCCGACGACACGGGGACCACCGTGGAGGAGACGAGGGAGGAGTCTCCCGACGCGGCTGCCGAGCCTCTTCCCGAGTATGGCCCCGAGTCAATGAAGGCGTCGGGCGACGCCTCTTCGAAGCAGGCGTCGTCTGGCGACGGGCCGACCGACAATGCCGATGCTGAGCATCGGCCCTCCGGTCCATCGGACGACGATTCGCTGGACGACGATTCGCTGGACGA
>NZ_JAZKRW010000192.1:0-3950 GCF_036626415.1 Salinibacter sp. | reverse complement strand
TCGCCTACGACGTGAACGCGATTGACCAGCCCCTGAGCGACGACCAGCTTGAGGGACTCGTCGAATCGGCCGTGGCCCTGTCCGACGATCCGCAGGCAATTCGGGCCGTTCGGCAGTTTAAGGTGAACGACACGGCGTGAGGCCCACTGGCGGACGGAGCGAACGTGCAGCGTAGCGAATTCAGCTGCGCCGCAGCACTGCCCGAGACGGACGGTCAGGCGTCGGGCACCACCCGGATGCCGGTCGCCGCAATCTGCACTTCTCGGGCGCGTGCCGATGAGGCCCCGTCCTCGGCAAGATGGTTCTGCGTGGCGGAGTCGAGCTCGACGGTTCGGAGTGTGCCCGTGACCGTAGCCTCCCCGGCCAGTGTCGTCGGCACCGTGAACTCGTACCCGTCGTCGGTACGCGGCACGAGCACGCGGATCGGCATCGCCGTGCCCGTGTTCAGCGCGAGCCAACACCCCTTCTTCTGGCACACCGTCGAGATGCGTCCCTGAACCGTCACGGTCGTATCGTCAAGCCTCGACGGCTTTGCCGCCACCTCCGCCGCTGCCCGCGCCGCCGCCGTATCGACGGACGCCCCGTACGTCTGTACGTCCTGCGCCTGCACAGCTGCGTCCGGAGGCGACGACGGCTCCGACTGGCAGGCGCCGGCAAGTACGGCGAAGCAGAAGAGAGCAGACAGAGAACAGAGACGAGCCAGTGTGGACATTGCGGTTTTGCGTTTCGGAACGGTGAGAGAAGGATTGCGTCCGGGAAGTGTGGGGGTTTTGGGCAATCGCTCTCATCGAGCGGGAAATGACCAAGGTCGGACGACGCTCCGGGACGGAGAAACAGCGGGTCGGGTCCGGAGCAACGACAACGATTCAGCGTGGGAGCGACCAGACATGCAACGCCCCACACCCGGCCGCCCGCACATCACGGTTCACGCATCACGGTTCACACATCACGGCTCCCCCATCACGCCACCGCGGGCTCGGGGTCGAGCGTCGCGGCGACGTGGTCCATGATGTTCTCGGCGTGGGCGCGGCCGTTCTCGATGAACCAGCGGCTCGTGTCGCACCCGCCACAGATGGTGCCGGCGAGGTACAGGCCGTCCCGGTTCGTTTCGAAGGTGCCCCCCTCGTCGTGCACCGGCGTGCGGGCCGCGTCGTTGCGGATCGCGATGCCGAGCCGTTCTAGGAAATCGTAGTTCGGCTTGTAGCCCGTCATGGCCAGCACAAAGTCGTTGTCGATCGTCTCCGGGCCGTCGGGCGTGTTGAGGTGGAGCGTGTCGGGCTCAATGGCCGAGACGGTGGTGTTGAAGTAGGCGTCGATGGAGCCTTCCTCGATCCGGTTTTCCACGTCGGGCCGGAGCCAGTACTTCACGCTGTCGTCAATCTCCGGCTCACGCACCACCATCGTCACGTGTGCCTCGTGTCGGTAGCACTTCAGGGCCGCCTTCGCCGCCGAATTGGCCCCACCCACCACGGCCACGTTCGTGAGGGCGTACGGGTACGGCTCTTTGAAGTAGTGCTGCACCTTGTCGAGGTCTTCCCCCGGCACCTCCATGCGATTGGGGACATCGTAGAAGCCCGTGGACACCACGACCTTGCGGGCCTCGTGCGTCCCCTTCTCGGTGACGACCGTATACCCCCCGTCTTGCCCCCGCAGATCGGTCACCGGTTCGTAGAGGCGCAGATTGAGGTCTTCCGCCGTGGCGACGCCGCGGTAGTAGTCGAGGGCCTCCTCGCGGCGCGGCTTGTAGTCCCGGGTCGGGAACGGGTGCCCCCCAATCTCCAGTGGCCCTGGGGTAGAAAAGAACTCCATCTGGGTGGGGTACCCGATAAACGAGTTGCAGAGCGCTCCCTTCTCAATGAGGAGCGCGTCGAGACCTCGGCGCTGGGCCTGGATGCCGCAGGCGAGGCCGACGGGACCGGCGCCAATCACGATGACATCGTGCATGAAAACCTGGCACTAAGTTCGAGAGACACACAACAGCTTCGAACCTGCGGACGCGGGACGCAGTTTCGGGCCTCCGGTTCGAAAATGGAAGAATGGGGGAACGAGCACAGGGGAGCGCGCAGGGACGAGCGCACGGAGTTGAGCCTGCAGTGCCCCCTCGCCCACCCCTGCTCACGCCCGTTACGCCCCGGCCGGCGAGTCGTGGCGGGCAATGGGAAGCGTCATGCAGCGCGGGCCGCCCCGCCCTCGAGAGAGCTCGGTCCCCCCCAGCTGAATCGCCACCTTTTCCTTTCCCGGATGAAACTCGCCGGACTCGAAGTAGGACAGGAAGCTCTCGGCGGAGACGATGCGGTAGCCTCGGTCGCGCAGGCGCTCGAAGGTGCGGCTGTTGCGCTCGTATCCCAGGATGGCCCCCGGCGCGGCCGCAAACACGTTGGCCCCGTCCGTCCACTGCTCGCGCTCCTGGTGGAGGCGCTCCGTGCCGCCGCAGGGAATAAACGTCAGGTCGCGATCCAGAAGCTCCCCGAGCACATCGCGCAGGTTGCGGCGCATGTCGGTCACGAAGCGCCCCGTCTCGTCCGCGGCGGTGAAGTGCATCGCGTAGCCGAAGCCGTGGGTTTCGAGGAGCGGGGGAAAGACGATGATCTCTTCCGGCGACGCAAACGTGAACACCGTGTCGAGGTGCATGGTGGCCCGCCGTTTTGGGAGGTCGACGGCGAGGACGTGCTCGATCGACGTGCGCTCGAACAGCTCGTGCGCAATCGCCATGATGGCCCCGAGCGAGGTTCGCTCCGAGTGGCCGATCAGCACCGTGTCGGGACTCGCCACGAGAAGGTCGCCCCCTTCGAACGTGACGCCCGGCGGCAGTTCAATGATCTTGTCGCTGTGGGGGGCGAACCGGGGATGATGGTGGAGAATAACGTTGATGATGATGCTTTCCCGCGTCCGGGCCACGGTCGCCGCGTGGCTGAGGATGATGTGGTCGTGTACCACCGCCGCGAGGTCCCGCGTAAACATGAGATTGGGCACCGGCTGGGCCCGAATGGCCAGGTCCGACTGGCCGGTCAGGGCAAACTGCTGCAGATCCGCCGGGGAGAAGCGCTTCAGTTCATCCTCCACAGTCCCCAGGTTTTGCTCCGGCAGGCTCCGACACAGCTTTTCCACGAAGGCATGCTGCGCCGCGTCGTCCGCCTCAAAGGTTTCGAGCAGCAGGTCTTTGATCTGGAGGACCGTGTCGGGACGGCCCACGATTTTCTCAAACACAGAGCACATAAGGAGGTGCTCCTGCCGCGCGTGGCCCACGAAGAGGATGTCGTCGAAGAGCAGATCCTCCCGGTTCTCGGGCGAGACGAGCTCCATCTCTGCGCCGGGCGTGTGCACGATTACCTGCTCAAGCAGATGGGCCTCGGCGGGAATGCTGTACGCGGAGGACTGTTCAACGGTAGGGGTAGGGGACGCCTGGAGCGTGTCCACAAGAAGGGAGACTGATTCGGGAAAGAGTGAGAAGCTGTGTGGCGGACGCTCTGTGGCCCCCCGGCGCGTACTCGGCTGCGCCTCGTCAGTCGCTATGCTCGTGTCGGCTGAAGATCAATCCACCAAACAGCTTTGGACCACCTGGAAGATCGAAACCATCCCGCAGAAAAACCACCCTACCCCGACCGGACGCCCTCCAGCACGCGAATGATCAGGAGCACCACGAGCACAACGGCGCCCGCCTTGAGAACGAGCTGAAGCAGCGCGCCCGCGACGTCCACCAGCACGCCTACGAGGCTGAGGCCGATGAGCGCGATCACGCCAATGATGAGCCAGCGAAGAACTGTGCGGAGGTCGAGATCCATAGAGTCGCTGTGCTTTGTGAAGGTGATGGGCGTGCGTAACGCACCGCCCCCCCGCGATTGTTACGGTCGACAGGGGACCGACCGGCTCCGAAAGGGGCCTTCGTCCAACGCCCCTCCGTACACAGGGTCCGTACACAGGGAGAAACAGAGAGATGCCCCTTCCACCGC
>NZ_JAZKRW010000191.1:0-3990 GCF_036626415.1 Salinibacter sp. | reverse complement strand
GTCGGCCACTCGGGCTCGGGCAAGAGCGTGCTGCTCCGCCACCTGGTGGGCCTGCTGCAGCCGGACCGCGGGCATGTGCGCGTCGGGGACACGAACCTGGCCGCGCTGTCCGACGACGAGCTGGAGGCGGTCCGCACGCGCTTCGGCATGCTCTTTCAGGGCGGGGCCCTGTTCGACTCGATGACGGTCTACGACAACGTCGCCCTCCCCCTCCGGCTCCACACCGACCAGCCCGAGTCCGACATCGAGGGCCGGGTGATGGAGGAGCTGGGGCGGGTGGAGCTCCGGGCCGCGGCCGACCAGACGCCCGCGTCGCTCTCCGGGGGGCAGGTGAAGCGTGTGGCCCTCGCCCGCGCCATCGTTCGGAAGCCCCAGTACTTGTTTTACGACGAGCCCAGCAGCGGCCTCGACCCGGAGACCTCCAGCGTCATCGATGCCCTCATCGAGCAGCTCTCCCGCACGCTTTGCCGCATGGGCGTGATGGTGACGCACGACATGCACTCGGTGCTCTCGATCGCCGATCAGGTCGGCTTCCTTCACGAGGGGCAGATGCGGTTCGTGGGCACCGTAGAGGAGCTCCGGGCCTGCAGCGACCCCGTGCTCTGTGACTTTCTGGAGGCGAATGCCTACCAGCTGTGAGGCCGCCCCGGGGCCGTTCTCGTCTTTTCGATGCGACTCTTCCACGCCATGAGCACAGACCGCAGCGAAGAAAAGGAACAGGAGCGCTTCTGGAACGAGTTTCGGGTCGGCGTCCTTGCCGTCGCGGCCCTCGCGCTTCTGGTACTCGGCGTCCGGTTTCTGCAGGGCACCTCCCTGTTTGGAAACACCTACCCGCTGACCGCTCGCTTCGAGCAGGCGGAGGGCGTGGCGCCCGGCACGCCGGTCACGGTGCGGGGCATCTCCGTGGGCACCGTCGATCGCGTTGCGCTCGCAGACGATGCGGGCGTCCGGGTGCGCATGCGCATCCAAGACGATGTGCAGCTGCGGGAGGGCACGACGGCATCGGTCGGTGGCATCGCGGCGCTCGATGACGTGAGCATTTCGCTCGATCGGGCGGACGAGGGCGAGCCTCTTGCCGCCGGGGCCCGAATCCCCACGGTAGAGCAGGGGACGCTTGACGAGCTGCAGGAGCGGGCCCTGCCGATTGCTGAGCGAATCGACAGCGTGCTCGCACAGACCTCCGGCACGCTGTCGGAGGCCCAGCGCGTCCTCGCGGGATCGGAGCCGAACGTGCAGCGCCTGACCGAAAACCTCCGCTCGGCCTCGGCGGGCATCGATGCATTCGTACAGCAGGAGCGTGCGCCCATGCGCCGCACCATCGGCCACCTCGAACACACCGCCGCCACCCTGGAGGCCCTCGTCGACACGCTCGACCGCGACACGCTGGCTCAGGCGGTTGAGGACGCGGAGCGGACCCTGCACTACACGCGCCGCACGGCCCGGTCGCTCGAACAGAGCGCCGAGGACCTGGAGGCGATCCTGGCGGACCTACGGGCGGGGCGGGGCACCGCAGGCAAGCTCCTGGACGATCCGCGCCTCTACCACCGGGCCGACTCCCTTACTCTCCGGATGGACCGGCTACTGAAGGACTTCGAAGAAAACCCGGGGCGCTACATTAGCCTCGAAATCTTTTGACCGACGCGCCGTGGGTTGGGCGTTCCTGCGGACGGGACGCTGCACTGTAACGGACGCCTACGCTCCCCTACGGAATCGGCGAAGTTGAGGATGTCCCGCCGGATCGAGGCAGGGGCGCCTCTCACACCGAACGCGTTTCTCTGGGTGCACCCCTCCGACCCATCATGGCCTCTTCCTCCGTCCACGAAACCTGCGTCAACACCCTTCGCTTCCTGGCCGCCGACGCCGTCGAGGAGGCCGGCAGCGGCCACCCGGGCATGCCGCTCGGCGCGGCGCCCATGGCGTACGTGCTGTGGGATCGCTTCCTGAAGCACAATCCCAACAGTCCCGACTGGCCCAACCGCGACCGCTTCGTGCTGTCGGCAGGGCACGGCTCGGCGCTGCTCTACGCGCTGCTGCACCTCTACGGCTACGACCTGCCGCTGGAGGAGATCAAAAACTTCCGGCAGCTGCACAGCAAGACGCCCGGCCACCCCGAGTACGGCCACACGCCCGGCGTGGAGACGACCAGCGGCCCCCTCGGCCAGGGCTTCGCCAACGGCGTGGGCATGGCCCTCGCCGAGCGGTACCTGGCCGACACCTTTAACACCGACGAGCACCCGCTCGTCGACCACTACACCTACGGCATCGTCAGCGACGGGGACCTGATGGAGGGCCTCTCGGCGGAGGCCGGCGCGCTGGCCGGCCACCTCGGCCTCGGCAAGCTCATCTACCTCTACGACCAGAACTGCATCTCGATTGAGGGGGAGACGGACCTCGCCTTCACCGAGCGCGTGGCCTCCCGCTTCGACGCGCAGGGCTGGCACGTGCAGCACGTGGAGGATGGAAATGACCTCGACGACATCGAGGCCGCCATCGAGGCGGCGCAGGACGCCACGGAGCGTCCCTCCATTATCTGCGTCCGCACCCACATCGGCTATGGCAGCCCGCAGCAGGACACGGCCGACGTGCACGGCTCGCCGCTCGGGGACGACGACCTGGCGGCGACGAAGGAGCATCTCGACTGGCCGACGGAGCCACGCTTCCACGTCCCGGAGGCAGCCTACGAGCACTGCCGGCGCGCGCTGCGGACCGGCCCCGACCAGCAGACCGCCTGGGAGGAGACGGTGGACGCCTACCGCGAGGCCCACCCCGACGCGTGCCGCCTCTTCCTGCGGGCGATGGACGGGGAGGTGCCCGAGTATGAGGCCGACCACGTGCCCACTTTTCAGCCTGAGGACGGCCCGATCGCCACGCGCAACGCCTCCGGCGAAACCCTTCAAGAACTGGCCGCCAACATCTGCACGCTCGTGGGCGGCTCCGCCGATTTGGCACCGTCCAACAAGACCCACCTGGAGGGCTACGGCACCTTCCAGGCCGACCAGACGGGGCGCAGCCCGGAGACTACTTCCTCCTTTCAGTCGGGGCGCAACATCCACTTCGGCGTCCGCGAGCACGGGATGGGGGCCGTGACCAACGGCATGGCCCTGCACGGCGGCCTGCTTCCGTTCGACGCCACCTTCTTCGCGTTCTCCGACTACATGCGCCCGGCCCTGCGCCTGTCGGCGCTGATGGACCTGCACCGCGTCACGGTCTTCACGCACGACTCCATCGCGCTCGGGGAGGACGGCCCCACGCACCAGCCGGTGGAGCACCTGATGGCCATGCGCGCCATTCCCGGCTACACGGTCCTCCGCCCCGCCGACGCCAACGAGACGGCCGCCGCCTGGCGGTTTGCCGTGGAGCACAACGGGCCGGTGGGGCTCGTCCTCACGCGGCAGGCCCTCCCCATTTTCGACGCGGCGCGCATCCCGGACGATGCCATCGAGCGCGGGGCGTACGTGCTGGAGGACCCCGACCGCACGCCGGACGTTGTTCTTTTGGCAACTGGCTCGGAGGTACATCTCGCCCGCGACGCCGCGGTAGCACTGGCCGACGAGACCGTGGCCGCCCGCGTCGTCTCCATGCCGTCGATGGAGCAGTTTGAGGCCCAGCCCGAGACGTACCGTCGCGAGGTATTGCCGCCCGACGTGCCCACGGTGGCCGTGGAGGCCGGCATCTCGCGCGGCTGGCATCATCTCGTCGGCAACGACGGCGCCGTGATCGGCCTTGACCGCTTTGGCCTCTCGGGGCCCGGCGAGGAGGTCTACGAAGAGCTCGGCTTCAACGTCGACCGTGTCGTCGAGACCGTCCACGACGTCCTGGAAGACACGGCGTCCCCGGCTGTCTCGTGATCCTGCGCCCTGTTTTTGGCGCCTCCGCCCACACCGTCCAACGTGCAACGCAAATCGTTCCAACGCACAACCCAAATCCCCCATGCTCGAAACCCAAGCTGCCCCCTCCCCGACCCTCGCCGCCCGCGATGAAGGCCAGTCC
>NZ_JAZKRW010000190.1:0-4038 GCF_036626415.1 Salinibacter sp. | reverse complement strand
CGAATGGACCACACTCCGGGGGTCAGTGAAGACGATGCCGCCTCCAGCGCAGGATTCGTCGAGCGCAGCGGGGCCTTCGTCGGGCAAGTGTGGGGGGGCTGGCCATTTACCGACCGGACTTCGGGGTTCGTCGATCCGTCCCGGCACCTGTACGCGATGTCGGCTAGTGTGTGGGGTGCTTAGTCTCCCATCACGAGCGCCCCGGTTTCCATGCCCCTGCCTCGCTGCGTCCTCGGCCGCATTCTTGCCTCGATCGTCCTCCCGGGCGTCCTCCTGTCCGTCACCGGCCCCGCGGCGCCCGCCCAGGCCCAGCAGGCCCAAATGCGACCCGACACGGCATCGGCCCCGGTCTCCACCGTGCTCGACACGGCGACCGCCGCAAACGCCCCGCCGCAGCCCGTTCCCCTCCCGCCCCTCTCGGTCGTCGTCGAGTACGCTCGCGAGAATGCCCCCAAACTGGCCGTGCAGGAGGCCATCGTTGCGCGAAGCCGGCACGAGGTGGAGCGGACCAAGAAACGCTGGATGGAGGGCGTGACCGTCGGCGCGAGTTCATCGTACGGCTCCTTCGGCAATAGCGTCGTGGACGCCGTCGAGATTGGGCAGCGCCTGGAAGTGGGCATCAAGGTGTCGCTGTTCGACCTGCTGGGGCGGGACGCCTCAGTGGGCGTATTTCGGGAGCGCCTCGAAGCGGCGAAGCGGCAGCGCCGGGTGCTGGCCGAGGCGGTGCGCAAGCAGGTGATTGAACGGTACTACGCCGCGAAGCAGGCCCGCGAACTGACGGTGGTCCAGAGCCGCGGCTACACGTCGACCCAGACCCAGCTCCAGATGGCGGAGGCGTCGTTTCGACAAGGGACGCTGTCGGTGGACAAGCTCTCGCGCGTGACGGAGGTGGCGGCGAAGGCCGAGGCCCGCTTTCGCAAGGCCCGCCTGAGGTACAAAAAGGCGTACGATCAACTCGAACGGCTAATTGGGACCAGCCTAGGCGAGCTCCAAGGGGCTGACCTCCAGCAGGCCACGGTGACGTCCCCCGATGCTTCTGAGTCCCGCTAGATCACGTCTCTAACGGACGGAACCCATGCCCTCACTCTCGCAGCCGACATTGGGAGATGCGCACCAGGAATGGTGGAGACGCGCGCTTCGCCTCGTCCTGGTGGGCGGAGCCGCCGTCGGGTTGGGCGGGCTGTGTGCCTGGCTGGGCCTGCTGGGCCCGGTCCTGCTGGTGGGCCTCGTGGGCGGCATTGCAGTCTCCGCGATCGTGTTTGGCGCGCCGCGGCTCGGGTTTTGGGCCACCCTCGTCGTGGCCATCGTCGGGCTTGGCGTCAAGCGCTACGTGCCCGTTCCCATGGGCCTGACGGTGGATGTCCTCCTCACGCTCACGTGGATCGGGCTCGTGGTGCCGGTTGCCGGCCGTCTTGACTGGCACAAGGCCAACCGTCCGGCGGTCTGGGGCGCGCTGCTCTGGATGGGATACGTCACGTTTCAGCTCCTGAACCCCGAGGCCGTCAGCCACCTCGCGTGGGTCTATGCCATGCGCGGGGTCGGGCTGCACTTTGCGCTCGTCGTTCCCCTGGTCCTGCTCCTGCTGGACCGCCGGCGCGACCTCGACTGGTTCCTCACGATCTGGTTCGTTCTCTCAATCCTGGGCACGCTCAACGGCCTGCGGCAAAAGTTCATCGGCCTGGACCCGTTCGAGTGGCAGTGGCTGCGCAGCGGCGCCGCCGTGCAGCACATCCTGTTCGGCAAGCTCCGGATTTTTTCCTTCTTCAGCGACGCCGGACAGTTCGGCGCCGCGCAGGGCCACGTCGCCGTGGTGGCTGGGATCATGACCATCGGGCGGGATCTCTCGTGGCGCCGGCGCCTGTTCTACGGCCTCGTGGCCCTCTGCGGCGTCATCGGCCTCTTCATTTCGGGCACCCGTGGGGCGATGGCAGTGCCCTTCTTCGGAGGGGTGACGTATCTGGTCCTCAGCAAAAACTGGCGCGCCATCCTCCTGGGCGTGGCGGCGATGGCGATGGCGTACGGCTTCTTCATGTACACCTCGATCGGGAGCAGCGTCTACCAGATTCAGCGCTTCCGAGACGCCCTCCAGCGCGGCAGCGACACCCCGTCGATGCAGGTGCGCCTGCGCAATCAGGCCCGCCTGGCCCGCTACATGAAGGCCGACCCCGTGCGCTACGCGATCGGCGGCGGTATCGGAAGCGTGGGCAGCTGGGGCCGGCGCTTCAGCCCGGGCACGTGGCTCGCCCAGTTCCCGCCCGACAGTTGGTACGTCCGCCTCTGGGCCGAGACCGGCACGGTGGGACTGGGGCTGTACCTCGGCCTTTGGATCCTGCTGATGGGATACGGGGCCGTGCTCGTGTGGCGCGTCGAGGACCCGCAGCTGCGGCAGGCCCTGATTGGGCTTCACGCCGGCATCATGGGCATCCTGATGGCCAGCTACGGCAATCAGGTGCTCGGCCAGTTGCCGACGGGCATCCTCGTGTACGCCAGCCTCGCCTATCTGTCGATGGCGCCCCGCCTGGCAGATGACCCTCCATCCTCCCAATCGGAAGAGGCCGACCCGACGCCCTCAACGATACCCTCTGCCTGACGCTTTCCTCCTCACGATTTTCCCGTTGCACACGCGCCATGTCTCCCCACCCATCCTCGGCGTCTCCCCCGACGCCCGCTTCGACCGATCATTGCCCTTCGTTCCTGGTGATCGGCGCCGGCAAATCCGGCACGACCTCCGTCTGGCGCGCCCTCGACCAGCACCCGGAGGTGTTTATGAGCTCGGTGAAGGAGCCGAACTTTTTCGCGCTGAAAGGCGAGGATCTGGCCCCCGACGCCGACGATCCGGAGCGCATGCACCACTACCCGGACGCCGTCACGACCTGGGCCGACTACCAGGCCCTCTTCGATGAGGCCCCCGACGGGACGGTGACCGGGGAAGCCTCCCCCATGTACCTCTACGACGAGCGGGCCCCGGCCAACATTGCCCACCACCTGGGGACGGACGTTCGCCTCGTGGCGTTTTTGCGCCAGCCGGCCGAGCGCCTCTTCTCGCGGTGGCAGCACCTGGTAGCAGAGGGATACCCCCCGTCCGGCCGGTTTCGGGACGCCCTCGACCGCTCATCGGTCTGGTGGCGGCGCCCCGACCTTGTGCCCGAAGGGTTCTACGGTGCCCATCTGCAGCGCTACCTGGATCGGTTTCCCCGATCGCAGATCAAGGTGTTTCTGTTCGAGGACCTTGTCCACCGGCCCCAGGAAACGATGGCGGCGCTGTACCGCTTCCTCGGGGTCGATCCCGCCTTTCGCCCCGACACGACGCCGCGCAACAGCTCCCACCGCCTGCAGCATCCGGCCCTGGCGTGGCTTCTGGGCCGACACGGGGGGCTGAAGGCGGCGCTCGCGGCGGCGCTGCCCGAGGTGTGGAGCCGCCTGCGCCAATCCCCCACAGCCCAGCGTCTGCTGGCAACGGTTCGTCGCCGCCTGGGACACAAGGAGTCGCTTTCCGACGACCTGCGCCGGCGCATCACCCACGAGATCTACGGCGACGACCTGCGCCACCTCGGCACCTTACTGGATCGCTCAATCGACCACTGGTTTTCACCGGCCCCCGAAACGGGGTAAGATCCCGCATCCCTCTACACAGTCTCATCCACAGCCAATCTCTCTACACCATGTTTACGCTCGCCACCTCTTCCTTCTCACCGACAAGTGCCCCCAGCGCCTCCCTGCTTCTCGTGGACGACGACCCGGTCATGCAGTCCTTCGTGTCGCGCCTGCTGGCGCCCGACTACGACGTGGCCGTCGTCGGAGAGGCCGAGGCCGCCATCGAGCGCCTGCGCCAGCACCGCCCCGACACCATCCTGCTCGACCTCAACCTCCCCGAGACCGACGGGCACGCCCTGCTGGAGCGGCTCCAGTCGAGCGACGACTTGGAGGAGATTCCCGTGATGGTGCTCTCCGGCCGCGACGGGAGCGACGAGCGCGTCACCTCGCTTCGTCTCGGCGCCCAGGACCACCTCAACAAGCCGTTCAATCCGGAGGAGCTCC
>NZ_JAZKRW010000189.1:0-4152 GCF_036626415.1 Salinibacter sp. | reverse complement strand
CGCGGGTCGACGCCGGTCCGCATCGGCAACGGGGCCTACGACCAGCTGCAGCTCGACATCTACGGGGAGCTCATCGACGCCATCTACCTGCACGACAAGTACGGCGCGCCCGTCTCCTACGAGACGTGGCAGTCGGTGCGCCACTTCGTGAACTGGGTCTGCGAGCACTGGCAGCGGGCCGATCAGGGCGTGTGGGAGGTGCGCGGCGGCCCGAAGCAGTTCGTCTATTCGAAGCTCATGTGCTGGGTGGCGGTCGACCGCGCCCTTCGCCTCTCGCGCAAGCGATCCCTCCCCGCGCCGGAGGCCACGTGGCAGCAGTGCCGCGACGCGATCTACGAAGCCATCATGGACGAGGGCTGGAGCGACGAGCGACAGGCCTTCACCCAGCAGTTCGGGGACGATACGCTCGACGCCTCCAACCTGATCATGCCGCTCGTGCGCTTCATCTCGCCCGGCGACCCGCGCATGCTCCACACACTGGATGAGACCTTGAAGTCTCCCGACCAGGGCGGGCTCGTCACGGGCGGGCTCGTCTACCGCTACAACCTCGGCGAAACGCACGACGGCCTGGAGGGGGAGGAGGGCACGTTCAACATCTGCACCTTCTGGCTCGTCGAGGCGCTCACGCGGGCCAGTCGGATCGAGCCGGAGCGGCTGGAGGACGCGCGCCTCATCTTCGAGCAGATGCTCGGCTACTCGAATCACCTGGGCCTCTACGCGGAGGAGACGGGCACCCACGGCGAGGCGCTGGGCAACTTCCCGCAGGCGTTCACGCACCTGGCCCTCATCAGCGCCGCCTACAACCTCGACCGGACGCTGGATAGATAAGCGTTGAGGGTTGCGCGTTTAGAGTTGAGCGTTGACAGGTTGAATGCCGCGTCTCTTCCGCGCATGCTGGGCCTCAAACTGCACACGCTGACGTCGAACTGCCGAGTGCAAAACCCTCAAAAGCTGTTTGGCGGATGGATATTCAGCCGAGACACAGCGGGCAACGTGCACGACCGGGGCCCAAACGAGCCCTGTAGCGGTGCTACCGGGGGAGTGCAGAACCCGTTGTGCACGAGATCCGCGAAGTCGCAGGCCATAGACAGTCCGCCAAACAGGTTCTCAAACCCAAAACCCTCAACCCACAACGCATAACGCCAAATGACCGCTGAACAGAACCGCCTCGACGACTCGAAAGCCCGCCGCGCCGACTGGAAGAAATGGGGCCCCTACCTGGCCGAACGCGCCTGGGGCACCGTCCGCGAGGACTACAGCGCCACCGGGGAGGCCTGGGAGCACTTTCCCCACGACCACGCCCGCAGCCGCGCCTACCGCTGGAACGAGGACGGGCTGGCCGGGTTCTGCGACCGCGACCAGACCGTCTGCCTCGGCCTCGGCCTCTGGAACGAGCAGGACCCGATCCTCAAGGAGCGCCTCTTCGGCGTCACCGGCACGCAGGGCAACCACGGCGAGGACGTCAAGGAGTATTACTACTACCTGGACTCTACGCCCACCCACTCGTACGCCAAGATGCTCTACAAATACCCGCAGGGGGCGTACCCCTACGCCGACCTCGTGCACGAGAATGAACGGCGGGGCAAAGGTGACCCGGAGTACGAGCTCGTCGACGCGATCGGCGACGCCCTCGACGCCGGTCGCTACTTCGATGTCTTCGTAGAGTACGCGAAGGCGGGCGAAGAAGACATTCTGTGCCGCATCACGGCCCACAACCGGGGCCCCGACGCCGCGCCGCTCCACCTCCTCCCGCAGATCTGGTTTCGCAACACGTGGTCCTGGACGCACGAGGCTCCACGTCCCCAGATGGAGGCCACGGGCGACCGTGAGGTTCGGCTCCGGCAGGAGGACCTGGGGGAGCGGTGGTGGTACGCCGACGCCCCCGACGGGGCGGCAGTCGACCTGCTGTTCACCCACAACGAGACGAACCGGGAACGCATCCACGACGCCGCCAACCCGAGTCCGCACGTCAAGGACGGCATCAACGACCACGTGGTCGACGGCGCCCCCGATGCCGTGCACCCCGAGCAGCGCGGGACGAAAGCCGCTGCGCATGTCCAGTTCGAGATTCCCGCCGGCGCGGCCCGCACGGTGGAGGTGCGTTTTACCCCGGAGCGGAAGCAGCGCCCCTTCGTGCACTGTGGCCGCATGATTGACGACCGGCGGGACGAGGCCGACGCGTTTTACGACACTGTGCAGCGCGACGACCTGTCCGACGACGAGACGCGCATCCAGCGGCAGGCCTTCGCCGGGCTCATGTGGTCGAAGCAGTTCTACCACTACGACGTGGACCAGTGGCTGGAGGGCGACTCGGCCCAGCCCGATCCGCCGGAGGGCCGCTGGCGCAACCGCGGATGGGAGCACCTCAACAACAAAGACGTCGTGTCGATGCCGGACGCGTGGGAGTACCCCTGGTACGCCGCCTGGGACCTCGCCTTCCACATGATCCCGGTGGCCATGATCGACACGGAGTGGGCCAAGCGGCAGATGATTCTGATGACCCGCGAGTGGTACATGCACCCGAGTGGGCAGATGCCCGCCTACGAGTGGGCGTTCGACGACGTGAACCCGCCGGTACACGCCTGGGCGGCCTGGCGCGTCTACCAGATCGACCGCAAGCAGCGCGGCACGGGCGACACCGAGTTTCTGGAGAAGGTCTTCCACAAGATGCTGCTCAACTTCACCTGGTGGGTCAACCAGAAGGACCGCGACGGGGACAATGTCTTCCAGGGCGGCTTCCTGGGGCTCGACAACATCGGCGTCTTCGACCGGAGCCAGGAGCTGCCCACAGGCGGCCACCTGGAGCAGGCCGACGGCACCGCCTGGATGGGCATGTTCTGCCTCAACATGCTGGCGATGGCCCTGGAGCTGGCCAAGACGAAACCGGCCTACGAGGACGTCGCCACCAAATTCTTCGAGCACTTTGTCTACATCGCCGACTCCATCAACACCAAGTGCGGGGGCACCGGCCTGTGGGATGCCGACGACGGGTTTTACTACGACACGGTCCACTGCCCCAGCGGAGAGATGATTCCGCTCAAGATCCGCTCGTTCGTGGGGCTGATCCCTCTCTTCGCCGTCGAGACGCTGGACAAGGAGCAGTTGGCGGAGCTCCCCGACTTCCGGCGCCGCATGAACTGGTTCATCGAGAACCGCCCGGAGCTCATGGAGCACCTCACGCTCGATCCGGGCGATGAGGAGAAGCCGCGCATCCTGCTCTCGCTGGTCGACGAGGACCGGCTCCGGCAGATCCTGGGTCGCATGTTGGACCCCGACCAGTTCCTCTCGGACTACGGCCTGCGCTCCCTCTCGAAGGAGCACGAGGAGCATCCGTTCACCTTCCACGCCGACGGGCAGCAGTTCTCCGTGCAGTACGAGCCGGCGGAGTCGCGGAGCGGCCTCTTCGGCGGCAACTCGAATTGGAGGGGGCCGGTCTGGTTTCCGGTGAACTACCTCATGATCGAGTCGCTGCAGAAGTTCGACTACTACTACGGCGACGACCTGACCGTGGAGATGCCGGAGGCCGACGAGCCCGAACCGCTCTGGGACGTGGCCGGGCACCTCTCGCGTCGGCTCACGCGCCTCTTCCGAAAAGACGAGAACGGCGAGCGCCCGGCCTTCGGGGGCGAAGAGCTGTTCCAGGAGGACCCGCACTGGCAGGACTACCCCCTCTTCTACGAGTACTTCCACGGGGACAACGGGGCGGGCATCGGCGCGAGCCACCAGACCGGCTGGACCGCCCTCGTGGCCAAGCTCCTGCAGCAAAGCGGCGGCGCAACGAATGATTAGTGTTGTGGGTTGCAGGTTGTGAGTTGGTGGGTTGTTGAGGTCGAGTTTGAGGGGCTCGGCATTTCGCACTCCCATCGTCTCTTCCCTGTCGGCATCGCTCCCCCTGGAACCCCAAAACCCCAAACACGCAACCCCCACCCCTTAACGAACACGCCCAGACGCAAAATGCTCGAGTTCGCCCGCAACATCTGCAGCGACCTAGAGAGTGCCCAGGCCCGCGAGTGGCTCGTCACGAATGGGATCGGCGGGTACGCGATGGGCACCGTGGGCGGCCCGCGGACCCGCGCCTACCACGGGCTGCTCGTGGCCGCGCTCGACCCGCCCCTCGGCCGCACGCTGCTCGTCTCCCACGTCGACGAAACG
>NZ_JAZKRW010000188.1:0-4163 GCF_036626415.1 Salinibacter sp. | reverse complement strand
TCTTTTGCGTGTCTACTTAGAATGCACGATGAAGGCCGTGTGGGCCCCGCAGGCTACGACGAGAGGACCTCAACGCCCGAAAACTCGAACCGTGCGCCCCCGCTGGACGCCTCCGTGAGGCGGACCGTCCACCCGTGTGCCTCGGCGATGCGCTTCACGATTGAAAGGCCAAACCCGGTGCCTCCTTCCTGCGAGGTCTCCCCCGGCTTGAACACCGCTTCTCGGTCGGCCGGCGGAATGCCAGGCCCGTCGTCCTCGACGTACAAGACCGACTCGCCGGCACGCCCGACCCGCACCGTGACGTCCCCCTCGCTGTGCTCCACGGCGTTTCGGAAGAGGTTCTCAAAGACGTGCCGGAGTCGATCCGGGTCTCCCTCGATCGTGCAATCGTCCTCGACGACCAGAGACGCCGCGTCGGCCTCGACCATGTCCCAGCACTGCGCCGTGAGGTCCGTCACCGAGATGGGCTCAAGGGACTCGACCTCGTTGCCCCGCCGGGCGAGGACCAGCGTGTCGGTAATGATGGCCTCCATCCGGTCAAGCGCCTCCAGTACCTTCTCGCGGTGGAGGGATTCGTAGGACGGGTCTTCGACGGAGAGGGTGGTGCGCATCTGCGCGATGTTGAGCGGGTTGCGGAGGTCGTGGGCCACAATCCCCGCAAACTCGTCGAGCCGCTCGTTCTTGCGGCGCAGCTCGGCCTCCCGGCGCACCTGTGCGGTCACGTCGCGGGCGATGCCGACGATGCGAGTAACCGCGCCATCAACCGTAACGGGCGCAAGCTTCGTCTGCCAAGTGCGCGTCCCCGCGGGCATCTCGAGCTCTTCCTGGTAGGAGATGGGCGCCCGGGCCTCCACGCAGCGGCGATAGTTCGCCTCGAGCTCGGCCCCGAGGTCCGGCCCGAGAACCTCCCGGGGCGTTTTCCCCTGAACGGAGTCCGAGTCGAGCCCCGTCGCGGCCTCGTGGTACGGATTGAGCCGTTCGAATCGGAACTCAGGCCCCGAGTCCGTCGGCTCCACGTCGACGAAGAAAATGGCGTCGTCCGCATTCTCCAAAAGTGCACGGTACTCCTCGGTGAGCGCCTCGAGCTGCTGCTCTTTTCGCAGCGGCTCCGTCACGTCTCGGCTGAGAGCGATGAAGTGCGTCTCGCCTGCGATCTCCGTCTTATCGACCCACACTTTGATCGGAAATGTGGAGCCGTCCTTGCGGCGGTGTCGGCCGCGCTTCTTTGCCCGATCGCCCACCTCCATGGTCCGCCAGGTGGTTCGCAGTTCCGCTTTGGCCAGGCCGACTTCGAAGTCGGACACGTTCATCGACAAAAGCTCCCTGCGCGTGTAGCCGAGGTCCTCGACGGTTTGGCGGTTCACGTCCAGGATGTTGCCCTCCGCGTCGTGGATCACGACGGAGTCGGGGAGGTCGTCGAACAGCGACTTCAGCCGTTGGCGGCTTTTCTCCAGGGTGTTCTGTCGCCGCTTGCGCTCGGTAATCTCGCGGCTGATGCCCATGATGCCCACGACTGTGCCGTCCTCGTCGCGGTACGGATACTTGTTGTCAAGAAAGACGTGCTCGTTGCCGTCGATAAATCGGGTCGCCTCGTAGGAGTCCGCCGTCTCGTCGGCGAGGACCTGCTCGTCGATCCGGCGGATCTGGGCCGCGCTCTCCGAATCGAAGAGGTCCTCGGCCCGCTTCCCAACGGCGTCCTCAGGGGCAAGCCCGAAAAGGCTGGCGGCCGCCTCGTTCATAAATTGATAGCGCCCCGCACGATCCTTTAGGTACACGGCCTGCGCGGTGTTCGCAACCAGCGCACTGAGTTGGCGGTTTTTCTGTGCAAGCTCCTGTTCGGAAGCCTTCCGGTCCGTGATGTCGGTAAAGTAGAGGGACAGCCCGCTTTCGTCGGGGTAGACGCGCACCTCAAACCATCGCTCCAGGGCCGAGTCGTATCGCTCGAAGGACTGCTGGGTCTGGGTCGCCATGGCCTCGTCGATGGCGTCCTGCGCGACGGTTCCCTGCGACTCCGGAAAGGCGTCCCATATGTACTGCCCCATCAGCTGACTCCGGGGGGCGTCCAGAATCTGCTCGGCCCGCTCGTTGACGTAGGTGTACCGGAGGTCCGTATCGAGGGCCACGACGCCCTCGCTCACACGCTCAAGAACGGTGCTGCGCCGCAGCGCCGCGTCGTCGTCAAGGTTCTGTGCGGTGGGGGACATCATGGACGCCGGAGAGCCAGGGGGGGGTGAGGCAGAAGCATGCTCAACGTCTGCCCGCAGAATCCACAATGATCATACCATCCCGGAGTCCCCAGCCGGCCCCTGTATGATTCAGGTGTGCCGGCCCGGCGCTCGCAGACGACGGCGGATGAGCCGCCGGAAGGAGGCGTCGAGGGCAGCCCCGCCTGGCGCCCGCAGGTGGAAGCATTTTCCACATGTGGCCCGTGGGGATTAGCGGTCGGCGGACCGCTCCTCGTACGGGCCGAAGTGTTTCGCCGGCTCGTCGTAGCCGAGCAGGGCGGTTTGTGCCCACCCGACGGCGCGGTCCTGTAGCATGGCAATCGAGGGGACAATCATCATGAGGACGGCGGTGCCGAAGACGATCCCGACCCCCAGGCTTACGGCCATGGGAATCAGAAACTGGGCCTGCACGCTCTGCTCGATGATGATGGGAAAGAGGCCGAGAAATGTGGTCAGCGACGTAAGCAGGATGGGGCGGAAGCGCATCTGCCCGGCCCGCACCAGCGCGTCGGGCCAGTCGCGGCCCTTGGCCCGTTCCTCGTTCGCAAAGTCGAGCATCACGAGGGCGTCGTTCACGATGACGCCGCTGAGCCCGACGATGCCGAAGACGCTGAGCAGGCCGAGCTGGATGTCGAGCACCAGATGGCCCAGAAGGGCCCCGATCCACCCGAACGGAATGGTGCTCATGATGACGAGCGGCTGCAGGTACGACCGAAAGGGAATGGCCAGCAGGGCGTAGATGGCGAACAGGGCGAGCAGGAAGCCGATGATGAGTGAACTCTGTGCCTTCCGCTGCTGCCGCTGCTGGCCGCCGAAGGTAAAGGTGGCCCCGGGCACCGCGCGCTGAATGTTTGGGAGCACACCGGACTGTAGGCTCGACTTGACCGCGTTCCCGGTCGTGACGCCTGGATCAACGTCGGCCGTGACCGTCACCACCCGGCGTCCATCCTGACGGTTGATCTGGGAGGGACTGTAGCCGAACGACACGTCCGCCACCTCCTCTAGGGGCACCTGGGCCCCCGCGGCCGTCCGGATGCGGTAGTCGTTCAGGTCCTCGATGGAATTGCGCTGGTCGTTGGGGAGGCGGGCGTAGACGCGCACCTCGTTCTGTCCGCGCTGCAGGCGGTAGGACTCCAGGCCAAAGAAGGCCGCGCGGACCTGGCCGGCCAGGTCGCTGAGCGAGAGGCCGAGCGAGCGGGCGCCCGGCTTGAGGGCCAGTTCCAGCTCCCGCTTCCCCTGATCCTGGTCCGACTGGATGTCGAACACGCCGCCGAAGCGGACCAGCGAGTCCTGTACGGCGCCCACGGTCCGGTCGAGCTTCTCCTCGGTGGGGGCCGACACCTCGACGGACACCGGCTTGCCGACCGACACCACGTCGGCGGTGAAGACGAGGGACCGGACGTTGGGCACGCGGCCGGTCTTCGCCCGCCATCGCTCTTCGAACTGCGCGGACGTGATGTCTCGGTCTTCCGGATCGATCATCTCGAAGCTCACCTCGGCCACGTTGGCCTGCGTGGCGGTAAAGCCTCCCGCACCGGGGTCGCTGTTGGCCTGTGGCTGCTGGCCGACGGTCACGTATGCGTTTTCGACAAGGTCTTGCCCCGCCTCCTCTTCGAGCTCCTCGATGGCGTCGTACCCCGTCTCCTGCAGGCGGGCCGTCATGCGCTCGGTGGCCTCCGGCGTGGTGCCCACCGGCATCTCCAACTGGGCCGTCACGAGCTTGCCCTGCACGCTCGGAAAGAAGGAGAAGCCGATGTACCCGTTGCCGACGAAGGCGAAGGACACGAAGAGCACCGACACGCCCGCCACGAGGGTCACGCCGTAGTGGCGCGTGGCGAAGCGAAGGCCGGTGGTGAGGGGGCCCCGAACGAAGGTCCAAAGCTGCGCGGCCACCCACCGCCGCACTCGGTTGAGCGTGCGAACCGCGAGGGTGGGCGT
>NZ_JAZKRW010000187.1:0-4200 GCF_036626415.1 Salinibacter sp. | reverse complement strand
ACTACGACGGCGACGTGCCCTACGAGGAGGTGGGGCGGGCCTGGTCCGGGGCCGGGACCTGATGCGTTCAGGGCAGCTTCTCCTCTTCTACACGTCTCCGACGACCCCTTCTGTTTATGCCCGACGCCCCCAACATCGCCCCGCAACGTGAACCCTACGACGCCATCGTCGTCGGCTCCGGCATCACCGGCGGCTGGGCCGCCAAGGAGCTGACCGAAAAGGGCCTCAACACCCTCGTCCTCGAGCGTGGGCCCTACGTCGAGCACGGCGCGGACTACGAGACCGAGCACACCCCCGCCTGGGAGTTCGACTTCCACGGCCAGGGCAACGAGCAGCGCTACGCCGAGGAGTACCCGATCCAGAGCAAGTGCTACGCGTTCGGCGAGTCGACGGAGCAGTTCTTTACCAACGACAAGAAGAACCCGTACGTCCAGGAGGAGCCGTTCACCTGGATCCGCGGCTACCAGCTCGGGGGGCGCTCCCTGACCTGGGGCCGCCAGTGTTACCGGTGGAGCGACCTCGACTTTACGGCCAACGCGCGGGACGGCTACGGCGTCGACTGGCCGATCCGCTACGCAGACATCGCACCCTGGTACGACTACGTCGAGAAGTACGTCGGCATCAGCGGGCGGAAGGAGGGCCTGCCGCAGCTTCCGGACGGGCCCTTCCTCCCGCCGATGGAGATGAACGCCGCCGAGAAGCAGGTCAAGGCCGGCATCGACAGCGCCTACGAGGACCGCACGATGACGATCGGGCGCGCGGCGGTGCTTACCCAGCAGCACAACGGCCGGCAGGCGTGCCACTACTGCGGGCCCTGCCAGCGCGGCTGCTCGGTGGGGGCCTACTTCTCGAGCCTCAGCGCCACCCTGCCCGACGCCCGGGCCACCGGCAACATGACCCTCGAGTGCGACAGCATCGTCCACAGCGTCAAGTACGACGCCGAGCAGGACCGGGCCACCGGCGTCCGCGTCATCGACCGCAAGACCAACGAGGCCCGCGAGTACGACGGGCGAATCGTCTTCCTGTGCGCCTCGACGCTCGGGTCGACCCAGATTCTTCTCAACTCCGCCACGCCCCGCCACCCCAACGGCCTCGCCAACTCGAGCGGGGCCCTCGGGAAGTACCTGATGGACCACCCCTACCAGGCCGGCGCCAGCGGGCGGGTCGAGGGCCTCGCCGACCGCTACACGCACGGCCACCGGCCGAACGGCATCTACTTCCCCCGCTTCCGCAACCTGGGGCCGGAGCCGGACTCGGACGTCGACTTCCTGCGGGGCTGGGGCAGCCAGGGGGGCGCCTCCCGCGAGGGCTGGGGCCGCGCGATCGGGGAGCCGGGCTTCGGGGCCGACCTCAAGCACAAGATCCGCGACCCTGGCCCCTGGCGCATGGGGGCCGGCGGCTGGGGCGAGATGCTGCCGCGCGAGGACAACTACGTCGAGCTCGACGACGAGAAGACCGACGCCTGGGGCATCCCGCAGCTCCGCGTCAACTGCTCCTTCGGCGAGAACGAGCAGAAGATGCGGCAGGACATGGCCACCCAGCTCGCCCAGATGCTGGAGGCGGCCGGCTGCACCGACGTCGAGCCCTACGTCAACGAGGACGCCGCCCCGGGCCTCTGCATCCACGAGATGGGCACGGCCCGAATGGGGCGCGACCCCGACACGTCGGTGCTCAACAAGTGGAACCAGGCCCACGACGTCGAGAACCTGTTCGTGACCGACGGCTCCTGCATGACGAGCTCCGCCTGCCAGAACCCGTCGATTACTTATATGGCCCTCACGGCCCGGGCCTGCGACTACGCCGTGAAGGAGATGAAGCGGGGCAACCTGTAGCAGGCCCCTCGGACCGACCGTTTTCCGACATTCGTTCCCAACCGACCCTCTCGATCATGGACCGGCGTCACTTTCTTCGGCGGAGCGCCCTGGCTGGCGGCACGCTCCTCGGCACGGCCGGGGCAGTGGAGGCGGGCGCGGCCTCCCTGGCCGGCCCCGAGCCGCCGCCCGACTTTCACCTCCACTACGCCCCCCATCTGGGCATGTTTGAGGACCACGCCGGGGGTGACCCGGTCGACCAGATCGCCTTCATGGCCGAGCAGGGCTTTACGGCCTTCGAGGACAACGGGATGAAGGGACGCTCCCAGAGCGAGCAGGCCCGTATCGCCGACGCGCTGCGGGAGCACGACGTGCAGATGGGGGTCTTCGTGGCCCACTCGATCAGTTGGGGAGAGCCGACCCTGGTGACCGGGGAGGAGGGGCCGCGCCAACAATTCCTGGACGAGATCCGCGAGTCCGTCGAGGTGGCCGACCGCGTGGACGCCACGTGGATGACGGTGGTGCCCGGCGCCCGCGACCTGCGCCTCGACCCGGGATTCCAGCGCGCCAACCTCGTGGAGACGCTTCGCGAGGCCGCCGCTATCCTCGAGCCGCACGACCTGGTGATGGTGCTGGAGCCGCTCAACAACCGGCACGACCATCCGAACCAGTTCCTCACCCACACCGCCCAGGCCTACGAGATCTGCCGGGCGGTCGACAGCCCGTCCTGCAAGATCCTGTACGACGTCTACCACCAGCAGATTACCGAGGGGAACCTCATTCCCAATGCCGACGCGGCGTGGGAGGAGATCGCCTACGTGCAGGTGGGCGACAACCCGGGCCGCAACGAGCCGACGACCGGCGAGATCAACTTTCGAAATGTCTTTCGGCACCTCCACGACAAGGGCTACGACGGCGTCGTGGGGATGGAGCACGGCGTCTCCGGCGGCGGCAAAGCCGGGGAGAAAGCCGTTATTGAGGCCTACCGGACCGTCGACACGTTCGGGGCCTGACGCCGGGCCCCGTCAGCCCCAGCGCCCGGTTCCATGCGGGCTGGCCCGCGCCGGGTCCCTCCTTCTCATCATCCCGCTCGCTCATGGCTCCACGAGGCGCTCCACTTCGCCCAGGCCGCCGGCGCTCAGTCCGACGTGGCGCGTTCCCGATCGGCCTGGCGGAGGTACGCGGTCACGGAGGGGTAGTGTGCTGCCAGGAACGCGCGCCCCTCGTCGCGGCCGAGCACCCCGACCGTTGTGGCCAGGCCGTCGGCGACCACGCCCCGGTCGGCGACAACGGTGACGAGGAGGCGGTGCGTGAGGCCGACGCCGGTGCGGGGGTCCACGACGTGCGAGTAGCGCGTCCCGTCGATCTCGACGAACTGCTCGGTGTCGCCCGAGGTGGCGACGGCGGCGTCCCGGAGGCGCACCGTACGGGCCTCGACTTGGGCCCCGGCCGCCGGGAGCCGAACGGTCCAGCCCTCCGTGCCGGGCGGCGCGCCGCTCATCACCAGGTCGCCGCCGGCCTCGATCATCGCCCGCGAGATCCCCTCGGCGGCCAGGGTGTCAAGGGCGCGGTCGAGGATGAATCCCTTCGCGATGCCTCCTACATTTAATTGCATGCCATCTATCCGGAGGCGGACGGTGCGGCCCCGCTCGTTCAGCTCGACGCCTTGCCAGCCCACGCGGGCCGCGGCGCGCCGGAGGGCCGACGAGTCCGGCAGCGTGCCGTGCCGGCGCGCGTCCGACCAGAGGGCGAGGAGGGGCCCCGCGGTCGCGTCGAAGGCGCCGTCGGACCGGCGGGCGAGCCGCTGGGCATGCCGGAGCACGGCAAACAGCGGCTCGCTGACCGGCACGGGCCCGGTGCTCGCCCGTCGGGACAGGCGGTTTAACTCACTCGAATCCCGATAACTGCTGAGAACGGCCTCCAGGGCCGCCATCTTCCGAAACGCGGCGTGCCCGGCCCGCCGGGCCGTCGAGTCGTTCGGGGCGTAAAGCACGACCCGGACGGCCATGCCCATGCGGGTCTGCCGGTACTCGTACCGCTCCGGCGGGGCCTGGGCCTCCGCCGAAAACACGACGGCTCCTCCGACCGCTACAATCCACAGCACGAGAGCGACGACCCGCCGGAGCCGGCGGGGGCAGTTGCAGATGCATTCCCACAGACGATCTACAGCCACCGATGCGCGTTCTTTTGGTGAGTAGCCTTTTCGCCCTTTTGCTGGGGACCGGCCTGTCCGGACCGGTTCAGGTCCCTGACGGGGCCCTGGAGACGTCTCCGGGCACGGCGGCCCCCGACACGGCAGATGCCTACACCGAGACCATTCCGGAGACACTCGTCGAGTTCGATATGGTACGCGTACCGGGCGGTTCCGTCACCGTGGGCGGCACCGAAC
>NZ_JAZKRW010000186.1:0-4214 GCF_036626415.1 Salinibacter sp. | reverse complement strand
GTCGGAGGGGGGTTCTGCGTCCCGTCCGGACGGATGGGTGCCCTCCCTTCGCAGCATGGGGCAAGACGCACTGACGATCGCGGAGGCTCCGTTCACGCTCTCACGCTCCCAGCAACTCTTGACGCTTGGGGCCTCGGGGGTCCTGCTCAGTGCCATGTCGGCCCTTGACCGCCCGGTGTATCGGGGGCTCCAGGATCGTTCGGCCCCCACCACCGCTCCCACCGCCCTCGCGGCGACCCCCGGGCAGTGGTATGACCGGCTGGGGCCGGATCGGGCGGCCCTCGGGACGGCGGGCCTCTTGGCCGCCGGGGGGCTCCTTCTTCAACGCCGCTCGTTCACCCGCACCTCGGTCCGAGTGCTCGAAGCAGTGGCCTACACGAAGGTCGTGACGGGGGTTGCAAAAGGGCTGTTTAGCCGATCGCGCCCATTTGTGGGGGCGGGCCCCTTTGCGGGAGAGCCCGGCAGCTTCGACGGAGTGCATTCTCGCACGTCGATGCCCTCCGGCCATACGGCCCGCGCCTTCGCGATCGCGTCGGTCCTGGCGCACCAGGCCGACCGCTGGTACGTGTCGGCACCGGCCTACGGACTGGCCGCCTCCGTCGGGATGGAGCGCATCCGGAGCGGGGACCACTGGCTGACGGACGTGGCGGTAGGGGGGGCGCTGGGATACTTTATTGGGCGGGTGGTGTCGTCCGCCCCGCCGGCGTCCAACGAGGTCCAGTACACCCCCATCCTCTCCACCGATCGGGTTGGGCTCTCGATCCAGTTTTAGCGAGAGGAGGCGTCGCTACGGAGAGGGCGACTCGGTCGTCCGCATCCGCTGCAACTGGTGCAGAAACAGGTATGCCCCGAGGGCGATGAAGAGATAGTAGCCGAGAAGGCGCCAGGTGAGGAGCGTGGGGGCGACGAGGGCTTCGGGCATGAGGGGCCCAATGAAGAGGGCGTACAGGCCTTCGAGGCCGCCGGAGCCCCCAGGGGTCGGCATGATGAGTCCTACCAGCATCATCGCCGCCGAGCGGGCGAAGAGCAGCAGCGCATCCGCGGCGTGGACGCTGCGGACGATGAAGAAGATGAGGGCGTAGCGGGCGAGCCAAGCGAGGGCCGTAAGGGAAAAGCCGTAGGCATAAAACGCGGCCGACCGGCTTCCGAGGTGCCGCGCCCGGCGAAAGTACGCCCGCATTTCCTGCATGACCGTCTCACGGAAGCGTCGGAGGTACGGCCACCGAAAGCACCAGTCCGTAATTTCTACGAGCAGGCGGGGGCGGACCAGTGTGGCGTAGGCGTAAAGGCTCGACCAGATCAGCAGCCCCCCAAAATAGGCGACCAGGCTCCACACCCCAATCGCGCCGGCCGCCTCTGGCAGCAAGTCGATGGTAAAGGTCGCCAGAACCAGGAGGGGGATGGCCACCAAGAACCACAGCTGGTCGAGCAGCACGCAGAAAAACATGAGGGCGGCCGACTCGCCGACCGCGAGGTCTTCGTCCCGGGCCACATAGAAGGCCGCCACCGGGCCGCCGCCCACCACCGACGGGGTCACGCTGGAGAAGAAGTCCCACGCGAGTTGCCCTCGCGTGCCGCTCCAGATGCTGAGCCGCCCTTCCGAGACCTGGCTCAGGCGCCAGCCCCCGAGTCCGAGGCGGGCCACCGAAGCGACGGCGGCCGCGACAAGCAGCCCCGGGTCCAGGTGCTGAATGAGGCGGCGGAAGGCGTCGGCGTCGAACGTGACGTAGCCAACCCCCGCGAGCACGAGCGCACTGAGCAGGAGGGACACCACGATGTTGCGGACGGAGCCGGCGGCCCGAGGTTGAACGCTCCCTTCAGGGGACTCGTCCTCCGTAGACGGAGCGGACGTATCAGAGGAGGGGGAAGGCATCGGCAGAGAAGCACCAGAGGAGAACCCCGTTTGCGAAGGACGGCGGGCCGGGACGCGAAGGGAGGGGGCCGCCATCCCAAATGGTGTCTCGTCCTACCCGCCATGGGAAAAAAGGTTTGGGAGAGAGCACCGCCAAGGGGGCATAGGCGGCAGTCTTCTGCAAGTCTCGTTCTATGGCGGAATGACGTCGAACCGATTGACGGAGGGGGTCCCCCTGAGGGAACGAGGAAACTTGAGATTGCACGCTAAGGCCGGCCGTGGCCTGAAAGGAGGGACTATCGGGCCGCTCGATACACAGGGTAAGAGGCCTCCGGCAATCTTGGTCGCGGTGAGAACGACGCCAGCCTGACAGGTCCACGGTGGAGGAGGACGTCCCCGTCGATTCCCGGCGAGACGAGGCGCGTAACGGTGTGGGCCGAATGCCACACGTGAGGGACACGCAGAGAAGCCGAAGGAGCATGACGCTGCGGCCAACCCATGGATCTCAGATACTGGCCTCAGAAGCTGCAGCTTCTCAAACTATAGAATTCACTCTGGGCTAAAAACCACTCTTGCCATGCAGTCTCGTCTTCGGTCCGGGTTTGTGGGCGGGGCACTCGGCTCCATCTTCATCACCGCAATTATGCTTGCGATGTTCGCCATCGGGGGAGTCACTCCGATGTTCATGTCTACCTTTACCGCAACGTTCGGCCCGTCCAGCTCGATCGTCGCGGGACTTGCGGGCGGTGCACTATTCGTGCTGAGCGGGGCCCTCTGGGGCGTGCCGTTTGCGGCGCTCGTCCGGGCGCCCACGATCTGGAAAGGAATTGCATTCGGGCTGGTGCCGGCGCTCTGGCTGTGGCTTGTCGTTGCGCCGGGGATGCTGGGGAAACCGGTCTTCTTCGGGTTCGCCCCTCCGAAGTTGATCCTGCCATTTGTGTTTAATTGTCTCGTGTGGGGAACGACGGTCGGCGGGTACACCGCTGGGGCGAAGGAGCCGGCGGCGAGCTGAGGCATGCCGCACAGCTCCCCTGCGCCACACAGTTGTGCTGACAGAGCACAGCAATTCTGCGAACAGTTCCTGTCGAGGCCCTCCGGCAGAAGCATCTCAACGGACGGAGGGGGGCGTCTCAGAGCCACGATCTCTAGGGCGCCTCCGTAGGTCAGCAAACCAACGTTAAAAATCGTCATTCCGAGCGGCTTCCGCTTGACTCAAAGAGAGTCTCAGAGGAGGCCTTGTGGGCCCCTTCGATACCCTCCTTTCACTGTGCGCCGGTCGCCCAGAATGACGTCCGAATAGATGTATTTTGGTGGAGCGTGCGGCAAGACGGGCAGGAAGAGGATCAGGGCTGAGAATCGGACCTGAACTGTTGTTCTGTGCGGGGCCAGTCTTCTTGTAACGGATTCCCGCCGAACGTCGTATGGTACGTGAACGGCCCACCAAAGAAGCCGCATCTCTTCCATTTACTGTGTCTGCCCAACGCCGCTCAGCGATGAATCGACTTACAGCACGCCTGCTTTGCGCCTTCGGCATTGCCCTGACCGGTCTCTTCCTCGTGCTGGGCCAGGCCCATGCCCAACGGGGGCTCGACCTCGAAAACGACACCCTAACCCAGTCGGTGTTCATTCACCCGCCGATCGACGTGTCGGGAGAGGGGCTCGACCTGACGACCAGCGAGCACGAATACCGAGAGCCGCTTCGCCTGGCAGACCAGTTGGGACGGGACTTCATCGTCGAGAAGCTCAATGAGGATGGCATCTCGCGCCCCTACCCTCCGGAAACCAACGGGAAACAAAATGAGGACTGGTACGGCTGGCGCAGGGATGTCCGTGCTCCCTTTGAGGCGACCGTGGCCCGCGTGCTGGAACCAGACACCGTCAACACGCCGGGAACGATGAATAGAGAGGCGCAACCTGGGGGAATCGTATTCGAGCACACGTCGGAGAACGTAACCGTCCTCCACGCGCATGTGCGGGAGATCGAGGTAGAGGAAGGAGAGACCGTCAAACCGGGAGAAGTCGTCGGCAAGGTGGGCAACAACGGCAACTCGCGAAATCCCCACGTCCACATCGGGGCCTGGAAGGGCGATCCATCAAAGCTTGGAGCCAAAGAAGGCACGCCGCTTCAGATCCAGGTGGACCTCTACGCCGAGGAGCGGTTTGGATCAGACACAGGAGGCCAGTGAACCACCGGCACCGACCGCTTACCAGCACCAGCTCGACAGCACCAGCTCGACAGCACCAGCTCGACAGCACCAGCTCGACAGCACCAGCTCGACAGCATCAGATCAACAGCGCCAACTCAATAGCGCCAACTCAATAGCGTCAGCTCAATGAGCGAAGCAAACAGCCCTTCCGATCA
>NZ_JAZKRW010000185.1:0-4313 GCF_036626415.1 Salinibacter sp. | reverse complement strand
GACTGCGTCCAGCCTGACTGGGGGCATGAGTTTCTGCGTCACGAGTCATGGGTCATGAGTCATGGGTCACGAGTCATGGGTCACGAGTCATGGGTCACGAGTCATGAGGGCGCTTTGCTGGACTGTGGTTCTGTATTCGAGACGTGAGGAGACGAGGCGGGATCGTGGGACTCATCGGTGAGGGCGAGGAACACATCCTCCAGGGTAGCGCGCTCGGCGTGCAGGTCGTTTGGCGTGACGCCCGCGTTGGCGAGGCGGTGCACGACGGTCGTGAGGAGGTCCTCCCCGCCTCGCGTCTGCACATGACCGTCCCCGATCGCGACATTCTGTATGCCGTCCGCCGCGCGCAGGGGATTGGGGTCAAAATCGGGCGGCGCGTCGAACCAGACCCGATACGACGCGTCGAGCCGATCGATGAGGGCCTGCGGCGCATCGAGGGCCACACACTGCCCGTCGTCCATCATGGCCACCCGGTCGCAGAGCGCCTGGGCCTCGTCCATGAAGTGTGTGACGAGAAGGACGGTGGTGCCGGAGGCCCGGACCTCGCGGAGCAGTTCCTGCGTGCCGCGACGCGCCTCTGGGTCGAGCCCGGTCGAGATCTCGTCGAGCACCACGAGGTCGGGATCGTGCACCAGCGCGAGGGCCACGAAGAGCCGCTGCTTCTGGCCGCCGGAGAGGGTGCCAAACGACGCATTCCGCTTGTCCGCTAGGCCCCACCGGTCGAGGAGCGCGTCGCGGTCGGTCGTCTCGGGATAAAAGGAGGCGAACAGGTTGAGGGCCTCGCGGACCGTGATGCGGTCGGGCAGGGCGGCCGCCTGCAATTGGGCGCCAACCCGACGGTAGAACGGGTCGCGTGCCGCCTGCTGCGGGTCCATGCCGAGCACGCGCACGGCACCCGCATCGGGCGGCCGGAGCCCAAGGGCACACTCGACGGCGGTCGTCTTGCCCGCGCCGTTGGGGCCGATGAGGCCGAAGATCTCGCCCGTCTCTACCTCCAGAGACAGGTTGTCCACGGCGACCGTAGAGCCGTATGCTTTTCGAAGGCCATCGAGGGCGAGAGCAGTGTCCATGGCAGGGATGAAGCGAGACCGGAAGGGAGGGACGAGAGGCTACCCGGTTTGTTGTTCAAGCCGGGGTAGGAGGACGGATCGCACCCATCCGTAGTCAGGATTGAGATCGAGGGCCGTCTCGAAGGCCGTGCGGGCCGGGTCGTACCGCTCGGCGTCCATGTGGGCGACGCCGACCCAGGCGTGCGCCTCGGCGTGGCCCCAGCTGGGCATCAGCGGGTCGACGGTCTCCCGCTCCGCGAGGCGCGCGGCCTTCTTGAACTTCTTCAGGGCCTGTTCTTTGTCGCCGCCAAACATGCTAGGCGCGTAGAAGTCCGACGTGCCGTCGATGATCCACACGCGCGGATTGTTGGGGCCGTGCGCCTTCGCCTGTTTCATGGCCTCGCTGGCCTTCGGGCCCAGCGACATGCCCTGCATCGGGTTCATGCCCATCATCTGCCCGTAGCACCCCGACAGCAGAGCCCAGGCGTCCACCATCGTTCCGTTGATCTCCGTGGCGCGCTTGAGGTGGCCGATGGCGTCTTTGATCACGTGCTCGCGCCGGTCTTCGTCGTCCTCGGGGAGCCGGTTCGATATGCGGTAGTCGGCGAGGGCGGCGTAGTAGTGGGCCAGCGCCGCGCGGTCGCCCCCAGTGGCCTGCTTGGCCCAGGCGCGGGCCTGCTTTAAGGAGTCGAGGGATCCCTCGTCGGTGGCCTCCCGAATCTGGGTTTTGACCTGCCGGAGAAGCGAGTCGGTCGCTGCGGACCCGAGGGCAGAGGAGGTCGGCGACGCAGGGGCCATCGGCGGGCTCGACCCGCAGGCCACGAGCCCGACCAGAAGAACGCTGCCGAGGAGGAAAGTGAATGTTGTTCGAGGGAGCGTCGGGGTTGAGAGCATGGGGCATTGGGGGATGAGGGAAAAAGAGCACGTTGATGCGTTGCGGTTGGCGACCGTGGGGGCATGCATGGGGGCAACAGGACCCGTCTCAAAGCGTGAGCGTGAGGCCGACGTAGACCGACCGGCGGAAGTCCGTCCGCCGGTACCGGCGGGTCGAATAGTCGGGCGAGTAGGTCACGTCGACGGCGTTGGCCCGGTCGAGGACGTTGTTGAGCGCCGCGTAGACGACCACGTTCTGCTGGCGGTTGAAGGGCCAGAAGTAGCTCACCTGCAGGTCAAGGCGGAGGTAGGCCGGAAGCCGCGCGCTGCCCACGGGCCCGTCGACCGGCAGGAGGGCGCCGGACTCCAGCCGCTCGGTGCCCACGACGGGCGTGAAGGGCCGGCCGGTGACGTAGCTGTAGGTGCCGCCGACCCGGAACTGGTCGATCACGCGCACCTTCCCGACCGCCGTGATCTGGTGCGTCAGGTCGTAGGGGGCCGGCCCGTCGTCCAACTCCACATCCGTCCCCCGGTCACGGGGCTGGGTGCGATGGGAGCGGAGGAGGCTGTAGGAGGCCCAGCCGTTGACGCGCGTGCCGAGGAACGATCCGTACTTGGCGAACAGATCGATGCCCCGTGCGACGCCCGTGCCGTCGTTTGCGTATCGCGAGGACCCGGTGCGGACGACCAGGTCGCGGTACGGCTTGTGGTAGGCCTCCGCGCGGAGCAACAGGTGCTCCCGCTCGTGGCGCAGGCCGAGCACGACGTGCTGCGCGCGTTGGGCGCCGAGCGTATTTTCGCCCACGTGCTCGCCGTAGGTGCTGAGCTCCGGAAACTGGTGGTAGAGGCCCCAGGCGGCCCGCAGCTGCGTGTTCGGCGCGAACGACCAGGCGAGCCCCACCCGCGGATCGACCACCGGGCGGCCCGCCCAGCTGTGGACATCGGTGCGCAGCCCGGCCCGCGCGACGACCGACGAGAGCAGGCTCGATTCGACCTCGACGTACCCCCCGGCGCGTGTGGCCCGCACGGATTCGTTGACCGATCGGGTGGGGGCATCGGGCGCCACCACGTCCGGCTGTGTGGGAACCGTGCCGTCGAATCGGTAGCGCCGACGCTCCACCGTGCCGCCAGTGCGAACGGTCCAGTCCCCGCCCCCGCGCGTTGCGTCGACGCGTAGCTTGGCGGCCCGGTCGGTGGGCGACAGGTCGAGGGCGCCAAGCGTCCTTTGCGACGTGTACGCGTTCCAGGAGGCGCTCGACTCCACGGTCCATCCCTTCGCCTGGGCCGTCCACTGCAGGTTGTAGAGCTGATTCGTCGTCCGGCTCCGGTAGACGCCGGTGTAGGTGCCTTCGGTCGTCTCCACGCCGATGCGGTTGCGGCGGGCAAAGGCAAGAAGCTTCAACTGCCCGGTGGGGCCGTAGTCCCAGGTCAGGCCCAGGGTGCCGTCCAGGCCCTGCGGCACGGTGGCGTAGTCCCCGCGCCGGCCGTTGACGCGGAAGAGCACCCCGGTGAATGACCGGTTGCCGGAGACCCGGAGGCCGAGCTCGTCCCCCACGAGCGGCTGGTCGAGGGAGACCGACGCGGCGGCGAGCCCGAGGTTTACGTACCGGCTGGATTCCTCCGGGCGGTCCTTCGATTCCATCGCGAGGACGCCCGAGAGCGCGTTGCCGTACTGTGCCGAGAAGCCGCCCGTGGCAAAGGTGGTGCCGCCGACGAGGAAGGGGCGCACGGCGCCGAACGAGCCCCCCGCCGGGGACTCGTAGCGGTACGGATGGTAGACCGTCGCCTGGTCGAGCAGGGTCTTCGTCTCGGTCACGTCCCCGCCGCGCACGAACAGGCCGGCCCCGTCCCCCGGCGCGGCCACGCCCGGAAACGACTGCAGGGCGCGGAACAGATCGCCGGCGGCGCCCGGGGTCGTCACGGCTTCGGTCGAGCCCAGCGTTGCCTCGGAGGGGGAGCCGGTCGAGAACGTCTCGCCGGTGACGACCGCCTCGCCGAGCTCGATGCTCTCGGCCCGAAGCGTGAACCGCACGGTGCTCGTGTCGCCGGCGCGGAGGCGGAGGGACCGTTCGACGGGGGGGTAGCCGACGGCCGAGGCCCGCAGGACGACCGACCCGGTGCGCGTTGTTTCGAAGCGGAACCGGCCGTCCCCTCCGGCCGCGGTGCCGACGGCAGCCCCATCAAGCTGCACGTTCGCGTAGGGGACCGGCGCGCCCTGCGCGTCGCGCACCTGGCCTTCCACGACGGCGGGCTGGGCCAAGGCCACGGTGGGAATGAGCCCGAGCACGAGGGCAAGGCCTCCAACGAAGCGGCGACACATGGCGAGGATGGGGGGCGAGGATCAAATCGTCCGTGATGGATCCTCGCCTATTCGACGCCGGCTGTCGCGTT
>NZ_JAZKRW010000184.1:0-4352 GCF_036626415.1 Salinibacter sp. | reverse complement strand
CTACAGGTCCTCGTCGATGTCTTTGAGCTTGCGGTAGAGCGTCCGCTCGCTAATGCCGAGCGCCTCGGCCGTCTTGCGGCGGTTGCCGTCGAACCGTTCCAGGGCTTGGCTGATGAGCTGCTTCTCAGCCTCCTCGAGCGTGGGCAGTTCTTCCGGCTCGTCGGGCGGCTCCGGCTCAATCTCCGCCTCGGCCTCGGTGGAGGAGGGCCGGGCCACCTCGGGCTCCGTCGTCGTCGGACGTTCCTCGCGGGGGCGCTTCTCGCGGGGACGGGTGGGCCGGGCCGGGCCGCTTTCGTCCACCTCGTAGACGACGTCCCGCATCATCGAGTCGACCTCTCCGCCGCCCCGCTGGTCCCGGTCCCGATGCGGACGGGGACGATCGGGCGCCTCCTCGTTGTTGACCACCACGAAGTCGTCGTAGTCGCCCGGAAAGTCGCCCCGCTCGGCCACCTCCCGGGGCACCACGACGCCGACGTTCGACATCAAGGACCCGATCTGCTCCTTCAGGTCGCGCATGTCCATGCGCATCTCCAGGATGGCTCGATACAGCAGCTCGCGCTGGCGAAGGTCATCCTCGGAGCCGGCGCCCGAGCCCTGGCCCTGCGGCTCCGGATCCACCCGCATCAGGTCCGTGGAGGCCGAGGCCTGCCCGATGTCGCGCAAGAGGGGCCGCAGGTCATCGGCCGACACTTCCTGCTGGCGCATCAGCACGGCCACCTGCTCGGCGATGTTGCGGAGCTCGCGCACGTTGCCGGGCCAGCGGTAGGACTGGAGGAGCTCCGTCGCGTCCTCCGTCAGCTCCTTCCGGGCGGAGCTGTACTCCTGGGAGAACTCGTGGAGGAACGTCTCGAAGATGGGCAGGATGTCCTCCGGGCGCTCCCGCAGCGGGGGGATGTCGATGAGGACCGTGCTCAGGCGGTAGTACAGGTCCTTGCGAAAATTGCCCTCCTGCACCTCCTCCGCGAGGTCCTTGTTCGTCGCCGCCACGATGCGGACGTCCACCTGCTGCTGCTGAGACGCCCCGACGCGGCTGAAGCGGCCCGTCTCGAGCACGCGGAGCAGGCGCACCTGCGCGTTCTTCGGCATCTCGCCGATCTCGTCCAAGAAAATGGTGCTGCCGTCCGCCTCCTCGAAGTAGCCGACCCGTTCCTCCACGGCCCCGGTGTAGGCCCCCTTCTCGGCCCCGAAGAGCTCGCTTTCGATGAGGCCCTCCGGGATGGCACCACAGTTGACCACCACCATCTGCTCGTGGCGGCGCATCGACAGCTCGTGCAGCACCTGGGCGATGAGCTCCTTGCCGACGCCGCTCTCGCCCTGCAGCAGCACGGTAATGTCCGTGTCGGCCACCTGACGGGCCTGGTCGATGACGTTCTTGATGATGTCGGACTCACCGACGATGCCGAAGCGTTCCTGGAGGGAGGCACGGTCCATGGGGAAAGGGGAGTCTTCAGCACGATACGACGCAGGGCGGTGGGCAGGAAAGAGGTCCCTGCCACTTTGTCACAAGACGGATGTAATCACACCCGTACCGCCTGCGAAGGATCCCTGGGCCGGTCCGCTACGGATTGAAGATGGCGTGACGAGAGAAGGGGCGTCCGGGCAGTCCCGGGTCTTGAGACAAAGTCGATCTACCGGTCGAGCACTACACGCAGTCCCGTCACCCGGCGCGGGACGTCCGGCGCGTTCTCGGCCTTCGGATCCGTCAGGGTCAGGGCGGAGGCGTTTTCGGGCTGGAGGCCGTCGTCGGTGCGGGCCCACTCGGCCACGTTGCCGTCCACGTCGTAGAGCAGCGGGCCGGCGCCGTCGTTGCCGTGTCCGGGCGGGCGACTCCCTACCGGCATCAGGAGCGCGTCGGTGGGGTGCTGGTCCAGGCGGGCCCGCAGGGCGCGAGACTCGTCCGGGGTCGGCGTGAAGCCGGCCCAGTGCGCGGGCGTGTTCTCGTCCGGGCCGCTGCGCGCGTTTTTCAGGGCCGCGAGTTCGTCCGCGGTGGGCAGGCGGTAGTTCTGGCCCGTCTGCTCGCTTAGCCAGTCGACGTAGGCCTGCGCCCGGTCCGCGGAGAGGTTGTTGGCCGGATGGTCGGCCGTACCCTCAGGCACGTCGTAGCTGCTGTCGAACGCCCGGAACTGTGCCCGCGTCACCTCGAAGCGGCCCACCGTGAGCGTGTCGCCGAGCGTCACGGTTTCGGGGACGAGAGTGCCATTCACCCGCGTGCCGTAGTGGCCATCGGTCTCGGCGGGCGCGCCGGCGCTTTCGAGGAGCGAGAGCGGGGCGTCGTTGGCCAGGAGCCGCTCCTCCACGCGCTCCTCCATCGAGGTTTCGCCGAAGAGATACGTGTCGATCCACTTCAGGTCCTCCTCCATCTTGCGTCGCTGGTGCGACAGCTCGCCCAGGCCGTGCGGCTCGCCGGGATAGCTCAGGAAGCGCACCGGCGCGTTGCCGATCTGCTGGAGGGCGCGGTAGTACTCCCAGCCCTGCTCGTAGGGCACGGCGCGGTCCTCGGTGCCGTGGTGGATGAGGGTCGGCGTCTGCACCTTCGGCATCTCGAAGAGCGGGCTCTTCTGGATGTAGTGCTCCGTGTACTCCCAAGGCGCGCCCTTGAAGTAGGACCGGTCGAAGCGCACGCCGAACGCGCAGTTGCCGTAGTCGGAGGTCCAGTTGACGTCGCCCGCGCCGGGCGCGGCCACCTGGAAGAGCTCGGGGTGTTCGATCGTGAGCTGCGTGGTCAGGATGGCGCCGTTCGACCAGCCCATCACGCCGAGGGAGTCGCGGTCGACCGTGCCCGCGTTCGCCAGGCTGTCGATGCCGCTTACGATGTCGGGCACCTCCAGCTCGTAGTAGCGGCCCTTGATCGACTCCACGAAGTCGAGCCCGTGGTGGCCGGAGCCGTGGTAGTTGGGGCGGAAGACGAACGCGTCGCGCTGAGCGAGGAGGGGCGCGTAGACCGTCCAGCCGAGGCTCCAGGCGTCGAGGTCCACCCCGCTGGGCCCGCCGTGAATGACGGTCATCATCGGGTAGGCCCGGTCCGGGTCGTAGTCGAGCGGGTAGTGCAGGATGCCGTTCACGGTGTCGCCGTTGGCGCCCGTCCACGTCACGACCTCCGCCCGCGGAATCGGCAGGTCGTCGAGGCCCTCGTTGAGCGTCGTGAGCGTCTCGTCGCTTTGAACCTGGCCGTCGCGGTAGGTGCCCACGCGGTACGACGGCGGCGTGTCGGCGGTCGAGTGGCTAAACACGATCGTCTCGCCGTCGGGCCCGGCGGTAAACGAAGAGGCGTGTTCGAATCGCTCGTCGGCGACCTCCTCCAGGGTCCATCCGTCGCTTGTTTTCCGGTAGAACCGGGGCTCGAAGGTGGGCCCGTCGGCCAGCTGCACGTGCACGCCGCCGTCCACGACCGTGTATCCGCCGTAGCCGACGCCCTTGTCGCCCCAGTCGAGCGGGACTTCCTGGTAGTCGCGGGCATCCAGGTCATAGTGGTACAGCTTCGTGATCCCGGCGCCCTCGTGCTCGGGATCGGAGGAATATGAGTCGGTGGCGTAGAATCCGTCGCCATCGGCCGTCCACTGAAAGTTGGAGGGATCGAAGTACTGTTCGGCGAAGAGTTCGGTCGTCGTGCCCGTCTCCAGATCCAGCAGGAACTGGTGCGGCTGGTTGCGGGCGTCGGCGCTGATCGGAGAGTCGGCGAGGCTGTAGACGACGTATTGGCCGTTCGGCGACGGCGCAAACTCCTCGATCTGGTGGTCATTCTCCGTCACACGGGTGACGTCGCCCGTCTCCACGTGCACGGTGAAGAGGCGCACCGGCCGGAAGAGCGTCGTGTCCTCAATGACGTCGGCGTCGTCCTCCGTCGCTTCCAGGTGCTCTTCGTAGCGGGTGCTCTGCTCCCGGGCCGTGAACAGGAGGCGTTCGGCGTCGAGCCACCGCGCGTCCTGGACGCCGTGCTCCACCGCCGTGATGGCCTCAGGGGCCCCGCCCCGCGGGTCGAGCCGCCAGAGTTGGGTGCCGCCGCCGTCGTCGTTCTCCGTCTCGCGGGACGACACAAACGCGATGTGCTCCCCCTCCGGGCCCCAGCGGGGGTCGCGGTTGTCGCCGGTGCGAGTGAGCTGAAGGGTGGCCGTCGCGTCGCCGCCGTGCGGGTCGTCGCGGTAGGTGAGGTAGACGTCCGACTGCTCTGTGTCGGCCTCGGGATCGGGCGTTTCCTTCACCCACAGCACGCGGTCGCCGTCCGGGCCGATGTCCACGTCGGTCAGCGAGCGCTGCGTCAGGACGTGGTCGAGGGTCCAGGGGCCGTCCGCGGACTGGCCGTGGGCGGGCGCGGCGAGGAGGATCGTGAGGAGGGCGAGGGCGCAGGTGCGCAT
>NZ_JAZKRW010000183.1:0-4440 GCF_036626415.1 Salinibacter sp. | reverse complement strand
CGAAAGGATGGCCGAGATCAAGGTAGCCGCTCAGATTCTGGGGCAGGTAACATCACCAGTGGGTTCGCACTGCTCTTCTGCTAGATTTCGCCGAAGTCGGTACGGGATTTGCCCCGGTCTCTCCGGCCTGGGATGAGCCCCTCGGGACCGGGCGCAGCGCACCGGTCGTCGCGCAGAATGCCGACATCGAGTACCTGGAGGGGCGGCATGCAAATCCACCAAACTGCTGTTTCACCCAACGGGCTCCGAGGTGTACTGACTCGAGCGCCCCGTGACGGCCTTGGAACATCGTATTGCCCCCTGCTTTGCGCAAGGGTGCTTCGCAGCGGCCCGTCTCGCCGCGTCGTCCCGTTGTTCGTTTCGAGTGATGCGCCTTCTTTTCGTTACACAGGACTTCCCGCCGGACGTTGGGGGCATTCAGACGTACTCGAAGGAGCTGGCCCCCCGGTTGGCCGCCCGCTGCGATCGATTTCTCCTCCTAGCTCCCTCCCGGCCAGGCGACGAGGCCGTCGACGCCGCCCTCGACGTGCCGGTGCACCGGCTCCCCGTCCGTCCGGACCTTCTCGTTCTGCGGGCGCTGCCCGACATCGTGCGCCGGACCCGACACGAACCGTTCGACGTGGCCCTCCATGTGCAGTGGCAGACCGCCTTCGCCTCGCTGCTGGCTCGGCGCCTGACGGGAGCGCCCCACCGCGTGGCCGTTACCCTCCACGGCAAGGACACGGTGTTCAACCCCTTCCACTTCCCGCCCCTCAAGTGGAGCTACGACGCGCTCCGGCGGGCGGGCGTCGGCGGGGCCGACCACGTGCTCCCCGTCAGCCGCTTTCTCGGGCGGCGCGCCCGGGAGCTCGGGGCCGCGGAAGAGACCATCGAGGTCGTCACGAATGCCACCAACCCCGAGGTTTTCTACCCCGACCCGGCCCCGGCCCTCCGCGAGGAGTTGGGGGCCACAGATCGCCCCCTCGTTCTATCCGCGGGGCGCCTCGTGCCCAAGAAGGGATTCGACACCGCCATCCGGGCCCTCAACCGAGTGCGGGACGAGGTGCCCGACGTGCTCCTCCTTATCGCCGGGGAGGGCCCCGAACGTCCGTTCCTCCAGCAACTGGTCCGCGACCTCGAGCTCGAACGGCACGTTCACTTCCTGGGCAGCATTTCCCAGCAGGAGCTGCGCCACTACTACAGCGAGGCCGACGTTTTCCTGATGGCCGGACGCGAGACCACGGAGGACGTGGAGGGCTTCGGGCTCGTGTACCTGGAGGCCAACGCCTGCGGCACCCCCGTCGTGGGCGCTCGTGTCGGCGGCGTCCCCGACGCGGTGTGGGACGAAGAGACCGGGCTTCTCGTCCCGCCCGACGCCCCCTCCGCCACCGCCGACGCCCTTCTCCGGCTGCTGACCGCCCCCGACCTCGCCCGGCGCCTCGGCGAACGGGGCCGGGAACGGGTGCGCACAGAAGCCAACTGGGACCATGTCGCCGACCGGATGTACACGCTGCTCAGCCGGGAGGCCGCCTGAACACCCCGCCGTGATCGCTCCGAATGGTCCCGCGGCCCGAGCAGTCCCGAGCCTTTTAACGCAATTGTTGTGACAAGATCGGCTAGCCTTCTGGACCTTGCGGGACCGAACGGCTAGTGTGAGACCGTGACAGGGCGCTTTCAGTCCGTTTTGGGGAGTCCACTCCGGCTCCCTCCCGGAGCGGCGCCGGTAAGGCGTCCCCGCACGCCCTCCGCTGCCTCTTTCTGGAAGGGAGACCTCTTCCGCCGGCCGGCAGTCCTACTTCCCTACGGAGCTTCTCTCGCGGACGCGCGTCAGAGAACGCCGGCGCGCCTCTCTTTCTTGACACGTCTTCTTGGTTCGATGGCAGTGAACTCGATTTCCCGGTTCGAGAAGGGAACATTCGTCGTGTCCCTGATGCTGCTGTCCTTCGTCTACGGGTTTGCGGCCCGCTGGCACGGCTGGTTCCCCAATGCGCTCCTGGAGCGCGCGTCCGAGCAGCTGACGGGCCTGTACGTCGCGTGGACGCCGGGACCCGTGGCCCGCGCGGGCCGGGTGTACGACCGGTCGGGCGTCCGCACGCCGGACGCCAGCGCGACGCAGCCCGGCCTGACGCTCCTCCAGTCCTCCTGGAACGGAGAGGATGGATGGACCCCCGGGGTCCGCCTGGTCGACCAAGGCGGGAGGGTGGTCCACGACTGGACGCTCGACCAGGAGACTCTCTTTCCAAATCCGCCGGACGGGAAGGGGGGCGTCTCTGCCCGACGGAGCCTCCACGGCTCACACCTCTTCCCGAACGGCGACCTCCTCGTCAACCTTCAGTACATCGGCACGGTCCGGGTCGACGCCTGCGGGGAGGTGCTGTGGCGGGCCCCGATCGGGGGACACCACTCGATTGAGCGGGCCGCGGACGGCTCCTTCTGGGTGCCCGGCATGAGCCCCGGCCTCCGCTCGGCGACGAAGCGCCTCCCCGACGGCCTCCCGGGCCTGGAGACCCCCCTCTACCTCGATCGGGTCGTGCACCTCGCCGCGGACGGAACCGTCCTCGACTCGATCGACATACTGGACGTCCTCTACGCGAACGACCTGGAACGGTACCTGTCCAAGGCCTCCCAGCCCCGGGCGGGCACCGACGACCCGGAGACGACGGATCTCACCCACATGAACGACGTGGAGCCCCTCCCGCCCTCCATGGCGGCGGACTATCCCCTCTTCGAGGCGGGGGACCTCCTGGTCTCACTCCGCGACCTGGACCTCGTGTTTGTCTTCGACCCCGCCTCCCTTGACGTGAAGTGGCACGCCTCGGCCCCGCTCATCCAGCAACACGATCCGGACTTTATCGGGAACGGACGAATCGGGATCTTCGACAATAACGAAGATTTTACGGCGCGCGGAACGATGCTCGGGGGCAGCCGCATCGTGGTCCTCCAGCCCCACACGGACTCGACGGTGGTTCGCTTCCCGACGTCCCGCTCCGAACCGCTCTACACCGACATTCGCGGCAAGTGGCAGGCGCTCGACAACGGCAATATGCTGCTTACGGAGGGCCAGACCGGACGGGTCGTGGAAGTGGCCCCGGACGGGCGCACGGTCTGGGAATGGGTGCACCCCCCCTACAGCGCCGACAACACGGTTGCGGTCCAGCAGGGCGAGCGCTACGATCTGACGGCCGCCGACGTCGCCTCCTGGCCCTGCTCGTCGGCCGCCCCCACCCCGTAGGCACCCAACGCGGCGGTCCTCGCTCCTCCCTCCCGTTCGCTCTCGCCACCGCAAGCTCCCCTCGATGCTGAACCGGTTTTACGATGCCTTCGCGACCGCGCAGCGGGCCTGGGCGCGGTTCTCGGAGAGTCGTGTCGGCGGGTGGGTGCAGACAGGCATCTACTGGGCGTTCCTGACCGGCATCGTGGGCTATCTCGCCTACCGGCTTACCACGATCGGGTGGGCCGAACTCTGGGCGTCGATGCCCACGACGCCCTGGTTTTATGTGCTCCTGCTACTGATGTACGCCACCCTGCCGGTCACCGAGATGGTGCTCTACGGCGCGGCGTGGGGGGCGCGGTACCGATCCCTCCTGCCCGCCCTCCTCCGCAAGCGCGTCCTCAACAACGATGTCCTCGGCTACTCCGGCGAGGCCTATTTCTACGTGTGGGCCCGCCGCGAGACGAATCTGGATGCGCTCGACGTCCTCCGGACGATCAAGGACAACGTGATCATCTCGTCGGTGGCGTCGACCAGCGTCGCGTTCTCGCTGCTCGCCCTCTTCTTCCTGACCGGCCAGATCGAGCTGCTCCGCCAGTACCTGCCGGACGAGACGTCGACCGTGGCGGCGGGCCTCGCGGTGGTCATCCTCGTCGTGAGCGTGGGCGTCAACTTCCGACGGGCCCTCTTTTCCCTGCCGTCCCGCATCCTCTGGCTCATCGGCGGCGGCCACCTGCTTCGCTTCGTGCTGAACAACGGCTTTCAGGTCCTGCAGTGGGCGGTGGTGATCCCCGAGGTGTCGGCCGGCACGTGGATCACGCTCCTCGCCCTCTACATCGTGATCCAGCAGATTCCGTTCGTGCCCTCCCGGGGCCTCGTCTTTATGAGCGCGGGGGTGGGGCTGTCCGGCACCCTCCAGATTCCGACCGCGTCCCTCGCGAGCATGCTGTTGACCAACAGCCTGATCGACCGGACCCTCAACTTCGCGACCTACGTGGGCACCACCGCCCTCGACGCCGCGACGGTCGAGGACGCCGAGGGCCTCGAGGACCTCTCCCTCGCCGACGAGATGGAGACCGCCGAGGAGTCCTCCCCCTGAGCATCGGCTACCGCCGCACGCGGGGCCGGTAGACGAGCCCCACCTGTGCGCCGACGGCCCCGTCGTACAGCTCGCCGGCGTCGAGCCCGAGCGCGGCCTGCACCTCAAAGTCGGGGGCGCCAGGCCACGGCATGTGGGCCGCCAGCAGCAC
>NZ_JAZKRW010000182.1:0-4473 GCF_036626415.1 Salinibacter sp. | reverse complement strand
CGCCGTCGCTCTCCGGGTCGGGGAAGATGCGATGCGTAAGCACCCGGGCGCCGTCTTCGAGCGTGGACATAGGAACCTGTTTTAATAATTTATGGTCGGCTTTACCGATCCGTGCAAAGGTCTCTGAACGGGTTCCCCGGTGAACGGAGGACCGAGCCTCACATGAGCAGAAACGGTCTGCACGCATTTCTTCACGGACCGGTAGAGCGCCTGAACTGAAAACAGCTTCCAGGGGCAGGCTGGTTGGCGAACGCGACCGCGGCCGAAACAGAGCCGGCAGCGCCGGGCGACGCCCCGCGCGACAGGGAGCCGGAAAGCAGAAGCCTCCTGCTCCGTGTACGGCGCCCGGTCGGCACCGATGCAACGGGCATGCTGGCCCCGATCCGGGCACTCGGTGTCGGCCTCGAGCGGGGAGGAGGCGCCCCTCCGTCGCGGCCGCATTCGAGGCGTAAAGGGCCCGAAAAGATAGGAGCCATCGCCCTGTAGAACAAGCTGAACCCGGGGTCTCTGTTCAGTCTCGATTGACAGTTCCCCGGACGTTTATACCTTGAAAGCCCTCGTTCCCATCCGGTCTCGGGGACAAGTCGAGATGCGGGGGAGATCGAGACGTAGGGGAGAAGGCCCTCGACCGTCCGCACACGGCGGCGCACCCCACGCACGCCGAGCTCTCACCACCACAGCGACGCCCGATGCCCGACTTCAACGTGGGTCTGATCGACATCCTCGTCCTGGGGGGCTACCTGGTGCTCGCCCGCCTCATTCCGCTCTGGCTGACGGGGGCACAGGAGGACGCCGACGACTTTTTCCTCGGCGGCCGCAACTTCGTGTGGCCCCTGATTGGCTTTTCGCTCTTCGCCACCAACATGTCCGGGTCCTCCTTCGTCGGGCTGGCCGGGGCGGGCTACAACCAGGGCGTCTCCGTCTACAACTACGAGTGGAGCGCGGCCGTCATCCTGATCTTCTTCATCTTCTTCATCCTGCCCTTCTACCTGCGGTCGGGCGTGTACACGATGCCGGAGTTTCTGGAGAAGCGGTTTGACTACCGATCCCGGCGGGTCTTCTCCGGCATCAACCTCTTCTTCAACATGTTCATCGACGCGGCCGGGGCGCTCTACGCGGGGGCGCTCGTCTTCGTGCTGCTCTTCGAGGTGCCGCTGTGGGCCGCCGTGGCCGGGCTCGCCGGCCTGGCGGCCATCATCTCCATCTTCGGGGGGCTCGAGGCCGTCGTCATCTCGGACACGATGCAGGCCGTCATGCTCATCCTCGGTGGGTCGATCGTGGCCGTCGCCGCGTACGGCCAGCTCCCGTCCTGGCAGGCCGTCATCGACACGGCCGGGGCGGAATCGCTGAGCGTGTTCAAGCCCGCCGACGACCCGAACATGCCGTGGCCCGGCCTTTTCACCGGCGTCCTCGTGGTGGGCACCTACTTCTGGACGACCAACCAGCTGATCGTGCAGCGCACCCTCGGGGCCCGCACGATGAACCACGGGCGCTGGGGCTCCATCTTCGCCGGGTTCCTGAAGCTCCCGGTCCTCTTTTTCATGATTCTGCCCGGGACGATGGCGCTGGTCCTGTATCCGGACCTGTCGAACCCCGACATGGTGTTTCCCGTCCTCGTGTTCGACCTGCTGCCCGTGGGGCTGAGCGGGCTCGTCCTCGCGGCCCTCGTGGCGGCGATCACCTCCTCGATCGACTCGATCCTCAACTCCGCCTCCACGCTCGTGACGATGGACTTCGTGGAGCCGCTTTATCCGGACCTCAGTGACCGAGGCATCGTCCTCACCGGGCAGGTGGCCACGGGCGTGGCCCTGCTCGTCGCCATCCTCTGGGCGCCGCAGATCCGGCAGTTCCAGTCGCTCTGGGACTACCTGCAGTCGTGCCTCTCCTACACGACGCCGCCGATCGTGGCGACGTTCGTCGGCGGCATCTTCTGGGCGCGGGCCAACCGGCACGGTGCCTTCGCGACGCTGCTGCTGGGCGTGGGGCTCGGCGCGGTCTTCTTCGTGATGAACGAAATCCTCGGCGTGTTCGCCATCCAGTTCCTCTACGCAGCCGGCATCTCACTGGTGATGAGCGTACTCGTCCTCGTGGGCGTAAGCCTGGCGACGGCGCCGCCGCCGGCCGAGAAGACCGACGAGCTGACCTGGGACGTCCGCTACTGGCACGCCGAGACCGAGGAGCTGAAGACCCTGGCCTGGTGGCAGAACTACCGCTACCACTCCGTCCTGCTGGTGCTCTGCACCGCCGTCATCTTGTACTTCTTCGCGTAAGCCGTCGCCATGTCCCGTCCACCCATTGAGATCCCGCCGGGGGCCTGGCCGCCCGACGACCCTGCCGCGTGGCTCCGGAAGCGGGTCGGGGCGCGCCACGAGGCGGCCCTCAACGACCACCCCGCCCTCGCCGACCGGCTGGACGCTCACCTGGCGACGGCGTGGACGGCCTTCTCGGCCGTGTACGGCGCCGACGCGGCCGCCGCCGAGGCCTTCGTGCGGGCGGTCGACGCGGCCGTCGACGCGGCCCGGGCGCGGCCCGAGCCCCTCCGCGCACTCGACCGACGCCGCGGCCCGACGGCCGACTGGTTTCAGGGCCCCGAGCAGGTCGGCTACACCTGCTACGTCGACCGGTTCGCCGGCACGCTCGGCGGTGTTCGCGACAAGATTCCGTACCTCAAGGAGCTAGGGGTGACCTACCTTCACCTCATGCCCCTCCTCAAGACCCGCGAGGGGCGCGACGACGGGGGCTACGCCGTACAGGACTACCGGGCCGTCGACCCCGCCCTCGGGACGATGGACGACCTCCGCGCACTGGCCGACGCCCTCCACGAGGAGGGCCTCCTCCTGGCCCTCGACTTCGTGATGAACCACACGGCGGCCGAGCACGCCTGGGCCCGGGCCGCCCGCAACGGCGAGACGCGCTACCGGGACTTCTACCTGACGTATCCGGACCGGTCGCGCCCCGACCGCTTCGAGGAGACGGTGCCCGAGGTCTTCCCGGACTTTGCGCCTGGCAACTTCACGTACGACGAGGCCCTGGGCCGCTGGGTGTGGACCAGCTTCAACGCCTTTCAGTGGGACCTCGACTACGGCAACCCGGCCGTCTTCGTCCAGATGTTTCGGGAGATGATGGTGCAGGCCAACGTGGGGGGCGACGTGCTCCGGCTCGACGCCGTCCCGTTCCTCTGGAAGGAGATGGGCACCGACTGCCGCAACCGGCCCGAGTGCCACTGGATCCTGCGGGCCTACCGGGCCCTCATGGACGTGGCGGCGCCGGGCACGCTGTTCAAGGCCGAGGCCATTACCACGCCCGGCGAGATCATCCGGTACCTGGGCACAGGGGGCTTCGAGGGAATGGAGTGCGACGTGGCCTACAACGCGACGCTCATGAGCCACCTCTGGCACGCCCTCGCCAGCGAAAACACCCAGCTGCTGCGGACGGCCCTCACGAATCTGCCGGCGGCGCCCGCCTCGGCGACGTGGCTCAACTACATCCGCAGCCACGACGACATCGGGTGGGGCCTCGACGACGCCGACGTGCGGGCCGTGGGGCAGGACCCGGTCGACACACGCCGCTTCTGCGCCGACTACTACGCCGGGCGGCGGCCCGACAGCGACGCCGAGGGCTACCACTTTCAGGTCGACGCGGCCACCGGCGAGGCCCGCACGTCCGGCACCACCGCGGCGCTTACCGGGCTGCAGCGGGCCCGGGTCGAGGGCAACGACGCGGACGTGGACCGGGCCCTGCGGCGCACACTGCTTCTCCACGGGGTGATCTTCGCCAGCCGGGGCATGCCCCTCCTCTACAGCGGCGACGAGATCGGCCAGCTCAACGACTACTCGTACCTGGCCGACGAGGAAAAGGCCCACGACAACCGCTGGGTGCACCGCCCGCCGATGGACTGGGACCGGGCCGCGCTCCGGCACGAGCCCGGGCGCGTCGAGCATCGACTGTTCGGCGGCCTCAAGCGACTGGCCGACACGCGCCGGGCGGTCGACGCGCTCCACAGCGGGGGCGAGGAGCGCATCCTGTCGGCCGGCCCCGACCGAACGTTCCTCTTCGAACGGGCGCACGAGGACGACCGGCTCCTGGTCGCCGCCAACTTCGCCCCCGTCGGGCAGGCCGTACCGCTCGAGGAGTTGGCGCCGCGGTGGGCGGGGCCGGCCTTCGTCGACGTCCTGTACGACCGGGCGGCCCGCTTCCCGTCGGGCCGGCTGCTGCTGCCGCCGTACGGCATCCTGTGGCTTCGCCCCCCCGACGAGGCCGATTCGGGATCGGCGGCGCCGGGACCCCCGACGGCTACGTCCATCGAGCTGGAGGTCCGGACCGAGTGGGGCGAGCAGGTGTACCTCTGCGGCCCGTCGGACGTCCTCGGGGGTGGGGCGCCGGCCCGTGCGTGGGGGCCGCTGTCGGCCGATGACTACCCGGTCTGGCGCGCCGAGATCGAGGTGCCCGCGGGCACGTACGTCGAGTTTCGCC
>NZ_JAZKRW010000181.1:0-4574 GCF_036626415.1 Salinibacter sp. | reverse complement strand
CGGCGCCCGCCCCGTCCGCACGGATCGTTCGACGGGGCGGGCCGTAGCAAAATCTCGGTACAGTCTTTGCGCGCTCTTTCTGTCACAGCCAGTTTTTTGGCGGGACATCGCCTTCTCATCTTTCTTGCATCCTCCCAATGCCGACCCACAACCCACAGGCGGCCCGTCCACACGAGGACCCGTCCGTCCCCTCATCCGGGGGGTCCGCCGGGGTGGAGGACCCGGAAGAGACCGCCGCTCCGATGCACACGCCCGCCGGCTTCGCAGACGCGGTGCTGGCGGCCCTCCCCGATCCTGTGTTCGTGCTTGACGAAAACAACGCTCTCGTCTGGAGCAACGAGCCCCTCCAGTCGGTCCTCGGCGACTCGGCACGGGCGCTTCGGGGGCGGCAGCCCCCAGCGCTCTTCGCGGACAGCGACACCGCTGTCGTCCGTGAGGCGTTCACCGCGGCCCGTGCCGGGGGCACGCCCGCCCCGGCCGAGGTCACGCTTCTGCCTCGCGGGGACGCGCCCCGCCCCTGCACCCTTACCGTTCGGCCCCTTCCCGCCGATGCCGACGCGCCAGGACATGTCGTCGGCATTGCGCGGACCGCCCCTCGCCCTGCGCCCCCGGACGCGTCCCTTCGCCGTGAGCGCGACCGCCTGGCGGCCCTGTACTCGGGCCTTCCGAGTCCGGTGGTCCACTACAGGGTCCAGGACGGGGACGCCATCGCTGAGGGGGTCAACGCGGCCTTTGCGGACATCTTCGGGGTATCGAGGGACGACGTTGTTGGCCGGAACTTGGACACGCTCATCGCCTCGGACGAGCAGCACACGCAGGCCGAGGCGCTGACCCGGAAAGCCGTGGAGACGGGCAGCGTGCAGGCCGAGGTGGTCCGCACGACGAAAGACGGCCCCCGTCACTTCCAGCTCGACTCGGTGCTCTTCTCCAGCGGCGAGACCCCGGAGGGGTTCGCCATCTACACCGATGTCACGGAGCAGAAAGAGCGGGAACAAACGCTCCGGAAGGAGCAGGACGCCCTGCGCTCGATGTACCGCATCACCGCCGACCAGACGGCGTCCTTCGAGGACAAGGTGCAGCGGCTCATCGACCTCGGCCGCGAGTACCTCTCGCTCCCCTACGGCTTCGTCACCGAGATCTCAGAGCATACGCAGCGCATTCTCTGGGCATCGGGCGAGCACGTGCTGCTCCAGCCCGGCGCGTCGTGTCCCCTTTCCGAGTCGTACTGTCGGAAGACGATGCAGGAGGAGAGCCTGCTGGCCATTCAGGACGCCGCCGCTGCGGGATGGACGGGCGACCCGGCCTACGAGACATTCGACCTGGGCACCTACATCGGCTCGCAGATCCTGGTGGACGGGGACCTCTACGGCACGTTTTGCTTCGCGGCCTCCGAGCCCCGCGCCACCTCCTTCACCGAGCGGGAGCGAACCTTCGTGGAGCTGATGACCCGCTGGGCCAGCTACGAGCTCGAACACCGCCGCGCCACGGACCAGCTTGAACGCCAAAACGAGCGGCTCGACAACTTCGCGGGGCTCGTGGCCCACGACCTGCGAAATCCCCTCAACGTGGCGAAGGGCCGCCTTGAGCTCGTCGAAGACACGGAGGACCTCAGCCACCTTCCGTCCATCGATCGGGCCCTGACGCGGATGGACGAAATCATCGAGGACCTACTGGCCATCACCTGGGCGGGGCAGAGCCTCGGCGAGGCGGACCTGGAGCCCTGCGACCTCGCCGCCCTGGTCGCATCGTGCTGGGAGCAGGTCGACACGCCTCAGGCCCGCCTCGTGGTGGACACCGCCCCCTGCATCTACGCCGACGAAACCCGACTTCAGCGGCTCCTCGAAAACCTCTTCCGCAACGCCACCGAGCACGCGGGCGACGACGTCACCCTCCGAGTGGGGCCCCTCGACGACGGGTTCTTCGTGGAGGACGACGGCCCCGGCATCCCCCCAGAACAACGCGAGAAGGTGCTCAAGGCCGGCTACTCGTCGAACGAGGAAGGGACGGGACTGGGCCTGAGCATCGTGAAGACCATCGCCGACGCCCACGGGTGGTCCCTCTCGCTCGCGGAGGGCCGTGAAGGCGGGGCCCGCTTCGAGGTGACGGGCGTGGACCTCGCGGCCGATTGACGGGCCTCCCTGCCCCAGCCCCCAGATCATGCGCCCCGCAACGGCCTTGCGCGCCGACACCGGGCCGCACGGGCCGAGCGCCCCCCGTGTCAATTCAGCCCCGCCTCGACGAGAAGCAAGCCCCCTGTGATGGTGAAGAGGAGGCCGAGCCCGACCTCCATCACCCGGTCCGGCACACGGTCGGCAAGCATCGGCCCCAGTTGGGCCCCAATCACGACGCCCGGCACCGTAAAAAGCAGCAGGTTGCCCATCGTGACGAGCTTGGGCAGGCCCTGCCGTCCGATCTGGACGATGTGTCCAATCGAGGCCACGAGGGCAGTGGCCGCCACAACGACCACCGTTGTCGCGACCGACACCCTCACAGGCACGCGGCACCGCTGCAAGAGAAAGTACCCATTCAGCTCGCCGAGGCCGGAGGACGCCGCGCCCATGAAAAAGGCCCCGAGGCCCGAGATGAGACGCCCCTCCGTCTTGTTGCAGACGGTGTAGCAAATTTCTTCGCCACGGGCCGTCGTAAGGCACGTCCCCGCTGCATCCGGCGACTCTTCGGCCAGGTCGTTCAGCCGCGCCGCCGACACCGCATCGGGGGTCCGAAGAAAACTCGCGGCGACGGCGAAGAGCCCCATGCCCAGCACGCTCTTCAGAATGTCCGCCCGGACGTAGTGCGCGACGAGGGTTCCAGCGAGCGCAGCGGGCACGGTTGCCACGAGCATCGCCCGCACGATGCGGTGATCGATGAGCCTCCGCCGGAGGTACGCGTAGACCCCACTGCCAAACCCGCAGGCCTCTACGATGAGGCCGGCCCCAATGGCGAGCGGCGGGGGGAGGCCGAGGCCCAAAATAAACAACGGAGAGTAGAACGTGGCCCCTCCGACGCCGGAGGCGATCCCAACCGCCGTCATCGCGATCCCGAGGGGAAACATGTACCAGAACTCAGCGCTCATCGCTCTGAGAAGCTGTTCGGCGGACGGCCCGAGACTGTGGTGTGGCCTCGTGGTGGGACGCCGCTCCCATACCCTCCGGCGGAGCCCCCGCGCCCCCTCCGGCGCTCGTGGCATCGCAGACACCCGGCCCATAGAGCCAGTGCGGCATCGAGTCAGTGCGGCGGGGAGTCAGTGCAGCCCGGCCTCGACGAGAAGCAGGCTTGCCGTAATGGTGAAGAGGAGCCCGAGGCCAACCTCCATCACCCGATCCGGCACCCGTTCTGCAAGCATCGGCCCGAGCTGCGCCCCAACCACAACGCCCGGCACCGTGAAAAGCAGCAGGTTGCCCATCGTCGTGAGGCCGGTGATCCCGCCCTGCCCGATCTGAATCATGTGGCCCACCGACGCAATGAAGGCCGTGATGGCAACGACGAAGACGCTCGTGGCCACCGACACGCTGCTGGGCACGCGACACCGCTGCAGCAGGAAATACCCGTTGAGCTCGCCGAGGCCGGAGGACACCATCCCGAGAAAGAGCCCGCCGATCCCGGAAATGAGGCGCCCCTCCGTCTTGTTGCAGACCGTGTAGCAGATCTCCTCGTCGTCGGCCGTCACGAGGCAGGTCTCGGCCGCCTCGGGGTCCTCGCCGGCCATCTCTTCGAGCGCCGCCTCCATCTCCTCATCCGGCGCCCGGAGAAAACTCATCGCGACGGCGAAGAGCCCCATCCCGAGGATCACCTTCAGGATGTCGGCGTCGGCGAAGTGGGCGATCACGACGCCCGCGATGGCGGCCGGCACCGTGGCCGACAACAGCATGCCGCCCACCCGGTAGTCAATCAGCTGCTTCTTTACGTAGGCGTACACCCCGCTTCCGAATCCGAACACCTCCACCACGAGGCCCGACCCCACGGCCAGCTCCGGCGACAGGCCGAGCCCAAGGATGAACAGTGGGGAAAAGAACGTGGCGCCCCCGACCCCCGAGGCCATCGCAATGGTGGCGATGACGATGCCAATCGGGAGCATGTACCAGAACTCAACGCTCATCGTGTAGGCGAGTTGGAGGAACGAAACGCGGTGGAGAACGCGACGGGAGCCCGTCTACTGCGGGTCGCTCGGCTCCGCATCGGTCGTCTTCTCCCGCACCGTCTGAACCGTCGAGTAGGCACTGTACCCGATGAGCCCGACCACGAGGGCATACACCCAGTACGGAAGATTCTCGCCGGCGATGAACAGGTAGATGTACGCCGACAAGACACAGAGCGAGGTGGCAACCACCGGAAGGAACGGCGAGCGGCCCTGGCGCAGGTTGCGGACGAGCCACGCCACCGACAGCCAGAAGAAGGGAATGGCCCCGACCGAGATGCTGCCGAAGATGACCGGATCGACCCCGTACTGCGCCCCGAGACTGAAGAACCAGTCTTTGAACGCGGTCCAGAGTCCGGCGAGAAGAACACTTGCGAGCGGATCCGTCACGAGTCGTCCTGGGATCTGACTGAGAACGCGCTGCCCTACGTTCCTCAAG
>NZ_JAZKRW010000180.1:0-4595 GCF_036626415.1 Salinibacter sp. | reverse complement strand
GTGGGGCAGGCACGACGAATTAGAACCGGTGGGCCAGGCCGAGCCCGACGAAGAAGGCGTCCCGATTTTCGTCGATCTGAAGGCCCGTGTTGAGGTCCAGTTGCGTGTCCGGGCTTGCCAAAAGCGTCGCCCCAGCCTCCACGTAGTTTGTGTTGAGGCCGACGGAGTAAAAGCCGGCGTAGCCGACGTACCCCCCGATCCCCTCGGCAATGTCGACGCTCAGCGTCGGGATGAAGAGGTAGGAGGCGTCTTCGTCGCCGCCGTACGGAACCTCGGTGCCGGCGTTGACTGAGAGGCCGAGGTCGTCCCCGAGGGCACCGTCGTAGGCGAGCGCCAGCGTTTGAGAAACGCGGTCGGACGCAAACGTGCCTGAGCCGGTTGGGAGGCTCCAGGTGCTTACCAGGCTGACCGCGGACAGGGGCGACTGGAACAGGCGGAGCTTTCCGCCCACACTCGTGCCGGTGTATTCGGTATCGGGGGCGTCGAGGGCAAGGGAGCCGACCCCGCCCCGCAGTTCGAGAAAGCCAACCACGCCATAGCGAAACAGGAGCTGCCCAACCTCGGCGTTTGTGCCGAAGTCGTCGTTGGCCGTGGCGGCCCCGAGCTCGGCCTGGACGGTGCCGGGCGCGACCGTCGCCGTGCCGTCCCCGAAGCCGGGCCGGTCCGCGGAAATCTGTCCCGTGGCGACCGGGGGCCCCAGGCCGATTACGGCGAGGGCAAGAAGAAGCGTAAGGGCGAGTCGTGTCGACACGGTTTGCATGAAACAGAAGGGATGTGGAAGAGAGAAAACGGTGGTTGCGGGGCACAGCCGAGGCTACGCCGACTCCACGTCGGGCGGTGGCGGAGGCGATTCGGACGCTTCGGTCGCCTGCTGCACCGGGAAGGGGGAGGTCTCGCTGCCGGTGTAGAGGGTGCGGTGAGGAAACGGAATTTCGATCCCGTGCTCGTCGAAGGCCTCCTTGATTTCGACGGGGATGCTGTTGCGGAGGTCGAGGAAGTTCTCCGTTTTGGCCCACACCGAAAACTGGTGATTGATGGAAGAGTCGCCGTAGCCCTGAAAGATGATGAGGGGCGCGGGTTCTTCGAGGCACAAGGGATTGCGGTCGGCCACCTCCATGAGCACCTGGCGCACGGCCTGCAGGTCCTCCTTGTACGCCACGCCGATTTGTAGGTCGACCCGCCGGATGGGAAACCGCCGCAGATTGGTGACCTCCGACTTGATCATCGTCTCGTTCGGAATTCGGACGAACAGGTTGTCGAAGGTGCGGAGCTTGACCGAGAGAAGATCGACCGAGAGCACCTCGCCGGTGGTGCCGTTCACGCGGATGATGTCGCCGACGGCGAAGGGGCGCTCGCCCAGTAGGAAGAGGCCGCTGATGACGTTGGAGGCCGACGTCTGGGAGGCAAATCCGATCGCGACCGTGAGGATGCCCGCCGCCCCGAGCAAGACGCTCAGGTCGAACCCGAGCTCCATGAGGGCCGAGGCCGTGAACAGCCCGGCGATGCCGTAAAACGCCCCCCGCCGGAGGATCATGGCCCGCTGGGCGTCGTCTTCCGCGAAGAGGCGCGCGAGTCCGTTTCCGGCCAGGCGGCCCAGGACGAGACCGACGAACACTTTGACGAGGGCCTTGAGGGCGCTTGCGGCCTGGGGGCTGGTCAGGTAGTCGACGGCGAGAGTCCACCACTGCTCCATGAGACGAAGAGATCGGGAAAACGGCGAGCGAGAAGGGGTTACGAGGCGAAGAGGGTTCCCACGGCGCTGAATGTGCTCGTGAAGAGGCTTTTCTTGGTGGTCTCGCGGGGCTCTTGGAGACGCTTGGCCGCCTCCGCGTCGGCAGGCGGACCGCTCCGAATCTGGACGTCGGCTCCTTCTTCGGCCGCCGAGTGTGTCATCGTGACGCCCTGGGTCCACAGCTGATGCGTGGGGGTCGCGTACAGGGCGAGGTGCTGCACCGGAAGCTGCACCCGCTCCAGCGCCAAGGGATCCGAGGCGGTGTTGCGAATGCGGAGCGGAGTGACGGCCCGGTGGAGGCGGCGCGGCAGGCGGTCGAGGCGGAGGCGGCCGGCGGTGCGGGTGGCGTAACAGAACTCGCCGTCGACGGTGGAGGCCCCAAACCAGGTGTCGGACATCCGGAACGAAGGGATTTCTTGCAGCTTCCGGTTCGAATCGGGGAGCACAATTTGAATCCAGAGGGCCGTGCTCAGGTACAGCGTCACCGACTCGTCCGACGGCACGTACAGCGGGTGTTCCGGCCGCGAGACAACCGAGCGGTCCGCCAGGGCCGGCTGCAGCGAGATGCGCGCCTCCGTCTCGCCGAAGCTGTAGCGACTGGTGTGGAGGGTATCGTCCTCCGTATCAAGGAGGGCACTCATCTCGTCGCTGGGCAGGGGCGCGGTCACGTCGCTCCGGTCGGCCATCGGGTCCGCGGTCTCCGCGGTCGGCGACGGGCGATGCAGGACCCGCCACTCGCGCTCCGTGCGGTAGAGCCAGAGCGTCGACGGGCCGACGTTCCAGCGTCCGCCGGTCTCTACGTCGAGCGACACGGGGCCCCACCACGGGGTCGGGTCGGAAGTGGGCTCGGAAGATTCCATGGGTCCGGACGCGGAACTGCGAATGCGATGAGGCAACCGGGTGCGGCCCTACCGTGGAGGGCTCGGCAACGGGCCCCGAAAATAAACACGGAGCCTCCCGTGGGCAACCGGGGGACGGTGTTCATCGGGCAGTTGGGTAGGGAGGACACACACGAACGTCCGTAAGATCGGAAGGATTTCGGTCGGTGTGGATCTGCCGGTTGTGTCTCTGGAAGGGACTCCTCACCATGTGGGTGCCCATTCTGCAACTCTTCACGTCGCCCGGCCCCTACACACGTGCTTTGCCTTCTCCTCGCCCAAGTGGGCCCCGCGTTTACCCTCGACATGCTCGTCGTGTTAGGGCTCATCGCGGTCGTCCTCGTGCTGTTTATCACGGAGGTTATCCCGATCGACATCACGGCCCTTGGGGTGATTGTGGCGATTGTGCTGTTGGAACCGTGGACGGGCGTGGGGCCGGCGGACGGGGTCGCGGGCTTCTCAAGTCCGGCGACCATTACCGTTCTGGCCATGTTTGTCCTCAGCGAAGGGGTCCGGCGCACCGGGGTGCTGCGACGAGTGGGCAACTGGATTGTCGACTGGGCCAAGGGCAGCTTCTATAAGCAATACGGGGCGCTCGTGGGGCTCTCGGGCACCACGGCGGGCGTGATCAACAACACCCCCGTTGTGGCCATGATGATTCCGATGGCCATCAACATTGCCCGCAAGACGAAGACATCTCCCTCGAAGCTGTTGATGCCCATCTCGTTCGCGTCGATGCTGGGCGGGATGCTTACGCTCATCGGGACGTCCACCTCCATCCTGGCGAGCGACGTGAGCGCGCGCCTGATCGGGCATCCGTTTTCGATGTTCGAGTTTACGGCACTGGGGGCCATCGTGCTCGTGACGGGCGTGGTGTACCTGCTCACCGTGGGGCACCGCCTGCTCCCCGAGCGCATCAAGCCGGCGAAGGACCTGACCGAGGAGTTTGAAATGAGCGACTACCTGACGGAGGTCGTCGTCGCCGGGGACTCCCCGTTCGTCGGAACGACCGTGCGGCAGGCATTGGCCGCGCTGCACCTGGACGTCGACATCGTACAGATGCGTCGCAACGGCGAGGCGTTCGCCGCCCCGCTCGGGCCCAAGCAGTTTCGGGCCGGCGACGTACTGCTGCTGCGGACGAGCCGGGACGCGCTGGTAGAGCTGATGCAGACGCAGCGGCTGGAGCCGGTCGTGCACACGAAGATCACGCAGGAGGACGTCGAGATTGAGCAGGAGAAGGAGGTGCTCCTCGAGGTGGTGCTGCTGTCGGACAACCCGCTCCTCGGCGAGACGCTCCGGTCCGTCCGGTTTGCGCAGCGGTACGACGCCCTGGTGCTGGCGATTCGCCGGTCCGGGAAGCTGCTCTACGACGAGATCGACGCGATGCCGCTGCGCGGGGGCGACACGCTCCTCGTGCAGGCCTCCGTCCCGGCCGTGGAGCAGTTCGAGCAGAACCGCACGTTCGTCGTCGTGCAGGATGAAAATGAGAGCTCGTCCCGCAGCGAGAAGCTCCCGCTTGCGCTCGGCATCATCGGGCTCGTGGTGGGGCTCGCCGCCCTGGAGGTGATGCCGATTCTGGTGTCGGCCCTGGGCGGGGTGGTGGCCATGGTGGCCACCGGCTGCGTGCGGCCCACCGAGGTGTACGAGGCGGTGGACTGGAGCGTCATCGTGCTCCTGGCCGGGCTGATCCCGCTGGGCATGGCGATGGAGCGGTCCGGCACCGCGGCGTACCTGGCCCACGGCGTGACCCAGTTGTCGGAGGGCCTGCCCGCCTTCGCCCTGCTGCTCGTCTTCTACGTCTTCACTAGCCTCGTCACCCAGCTCATCAGCAACAATGCCAGCGTCATCCTGATGATTCCGATGGCCGTGGAGGCGGCCCAGCTGACCGGGGCGGACCCATTCTCATTCGTCCTGGCCGTCACGTTCGCCGCGAGCGGGGCCCTGCTCACGCCCATCGGCTACCAGACGAACCTGATGGTGTACGG
>NZ_JAZKRW010000179.1:0-4609 GCF_036626415.1 Salinibacter sp. | reverse complement strand
TGCGTCAGCAGCTTCTCGCGCGGCTGATCGGACTCGTCCCACTCGTGGATGGGCACATGGTACAGCAAGGCAGGCTCTTCTGAGCCGTCAGGGGAGGACGCCCTGTCGGCCGACGAGCCAGAGGAGGAGTCGGGGCAAGACATGGGAAGCAGGGTCGGGGAGCGAGGCTGTGTACTCCCCAGACACATTCTCCCGGCGGCTCATAACGCACGTCCACGGCGTCGGCGCCCCCGAGCCCGCCAGCGCACGCCGGACTACTCCGGCACAAGCTCGTTCAGCAGATGTGCGTTCGACGGGCTGTTGCGGAGATGCCGGATCAGTGCCTGCATCGCCTCGATTGGGGCGCGCGAATTGAGCGCCCGAAACAGCTGATTGTGCTTCTTGCGGCGCACCTCGCCGAGAAGGCGCTCCTCGTTCCGGGTGCCACTCTCGCGGAGGTTGACGGCGGGGAAGATGCGCTTGTCGGCCATCTCGCGGTCAAGCACAATCTCGGAGTTGCCTGTGCCCTTAAATTCTTCGAAGATGACCTCGTCCATCCGACTTCCCGTGTCGACCAGCGCGGTGGCGATGATCGTGAGCGAGCCGCCGCCCTCGATGTTGCGCGCCGACCCGAAGATCTGGCGCGGCACCTTGAGCGCCTCCGCGTCCAGGCCGCCGGACAGGGTACGCCCGCTGCCGTCGACCCACAGGTTGAAGGTGCGCCCAAGACGCGTGAGCGAGTCGAGCAACACAACGACGTCCTTTCCGGTCTCGACGAGCCGCTTCGCGTGCTCCATTGCCAGGGTCGACACGCGGACGTGGTTGTCTTCGCCGCGATCGTTGGAGGAGGCAAACACCTGTGCCTCCGTCGTGCGGCGGAAGTCGGTCACCTCTTCGGGCCGTTCGTCCACGAGTAGCGCGACGAGTTCGACCTCCGAATGGTTTTTCGTAACGCCCGCCGCGATGTCCTTCAGCAGAACCGTCTTGCCAGCCCGAGGGGGCGATACGATCAGGGCCCGCTGCCCCTTCCCCAGGGGCGCAACCAGATCGAGGACCCGCATCGACTCGTCGTCGGCCCCCGTAATCAGGTCCAGCTTCTCGTCCGGGTATACGCTCGCGCCCTGGTCGAAGTCCTTGAGCTGGGCCCACTCTTCGGGAGGAAGCCCCATCACGCTGTCGATCCATCCGACCTGCATTCCGCCCTTTCGGCCCGGCTTCAGGTCGCCCTCGATGACGACGCCGTCGCGTAGATTAAACTTGCCGATGAGCGGCGGCGGCATGAAGGGGTCGTCCTCGTCCTTCGGCAGGTCCGGCCGCAGCTCGCGCATGAAGCCGTACTTCTTTTCGCCGATGAGTTCGAGGAGTCTCCGAAATGATTCGTTGTCGTTTTCTGACATGGTCGATTTTTCGGTGAGTGATGAAGCCGACAAGCCCCGCTCCAGCGGAACGTGCCTGCCGATACGCAATGCGAGGGCGACGATCCGTCGCCCAAAATGCCAGCCCCCCACGGGCTCAACGGCTCCTTTCCCGCCGGGACACATGAGGCGCGAAGCCAACCCTGGGTCGTCTCTCGCACCCCGAGTTCCAATTCGGGCCGCAGGCACGCTTCGCAGAGGAAAACTGCGGGAGAACCCTCAGAGAAAGGATGCTCAAAGCTGCACTTCAGCCGGTGGGACCAACATCGAAGCAAATGTTCCCCGTCTGTTGTGGTCTCCCCACAGGCACGCACAACCGATCATGCACCTGCAGGCTACAGAATTGGGAGCGACCACTCTTCTGCTCCTGGGTGCATCCTCTCGGACTGACGTGACTCACAAAAGGCCAGAGACCGTCGGCCTTTTCAGCTCGACGTGAGGGCACAGCGCATCTCTACGCTGGCGACAACCGTTCCCGATCTCGATCCACGGAGAACCGAACGCGGGAGAAGAACCTGGCAGAAGGCCAGAAGACAAAGTGGCATTCAAAATCCGGAACGCCCCCATATACAGATGGTTTCCCGCACGGACGTGTCGCTGTTCTCTTCACCCGACGTTCGGGGTTTTTGTGACGGATTCGGATTTGAACGTCGAGGTTCGGGGCCCTTCGGAGAGCCCCCCCGTTCTTCTACTGCACGGGTGGGGCCGAAGCCTGCACGACCTGCGCCCCCTTGCCCAGGCCCTCACCGACGCCTATTGGACGCACGCTGTCGACCTGCCCGGGCACGGCGCCTCTCCTCCGCCCCCGGAGCCCTGGGGGGTCCCCGAGCACGCGCAGCTCGTTCACGATTACATCCGGAGAGAGATTCAGTCGCGCGTAACCGTGGTGGGGCACTCGAATGGGGGACGCATTGCCCTGTACATGGCCGGTACGGCGAAACACGCCTCCGCCGTCAACCGGCTCGCACTCGTCAGCCCATCTGGGGTGGAGCCGGAGCGGTCCTGGGCCTACCGCACACGGTCGGGACTGGCCACGGCCCTGAAGGCCCCCGTGCAGGCCCTTCCAGCTCCCCTGCAGGCCCCCGCCGAGGACTGGCTTCGCCATTCGCTGGTCTGGCAATGGCTGGGCTCCGACGACTACAACGCCCAGGACGGAGTGATGCGCGAGACGTTCGTCAAAACCGTCAACGACCACCTCGACGAGGAGCTGGAGCGCGTTCGGGTCCCGACGCTTCTGTTCTGGGGGACCGAGGACGACGCGGTGTCGCGACGCCAGATGGACGTGATGAAGACGAAGATCGATGACTGCGGACTCGTGGAGCTGGAGGGGGCCGGCCACTTTGGCCACCTCGACCAGCCGGACACGGTCCGGGCTGGGCTCCGTCATTTCCTGGAAAACTCGTAGGTTCGGGGCCCGCGGGGTGTTGCGCGGAGGCGGTACACCCCCAATGTTATCAAGGTTACTTTTTCCCGGAATGGCCCACGAGTGCCTCACGACTGATCTCTGGCAGCATGACGATTGTCCTCGTCCTTCTCGGCGTCGTCGCCACCTCGTTCGCGGGGTGGCGAGCCGGGCGTCGGGTTCGATTTTTCCTCCACATCTTCCAGCTGGAAACCTACAAGCTGGACCGGTACGGCCGCTGGCTGGCCGACCACGCGTCCCTGGTCGTCCGCCCCTCGCACGGCGTGGGCCTTGCCGTCCTCGGGGTGGGGAGCCTCGCCACCGCCGCCGTCGATCCGGCGGGGGTCGCTCTCGGGGCCCTTCTGGTGTGGACAGGCGCGTTCATCTCGTCGCGGCGCTACCGGAGCGACCAGGAAAAAAAGCCCTTCGCGCTCACGGCCCGCATGACCCGGCTCGCCATTCCCACCGGAATCCTGGCCCTTCTTCCTGTGGCCGGCGGCGGCTTGTACGGATGGACGCTCGGCCGTCCAACGGGTGTGCTGTGGTACCTCGGCGGGTTCCTCGTGGCCGACCTCGGGGCGCCCCTCTGGACGGGCCTGGCCGCTGCCCTCATGCACCCTGTCGAGACCGCCATCCAGCGCGGCTTTAAGCGCCGGGCCCGGCGGCGGCTTCAGGCGCACTCCGACCTTTCCGTAATCGGCATTACGGGCTCGTATGGCAAGACGAGCACGAAATTTATCGTCGCCGAACTGCTCCGGCAGAAGTACAATGTGTACGCCACTCCGAGCTCCTACAACACCCCGATGGGGCTCTGCCTCGCCGTCAACGAGCACCTGACGCCCGAGCACCAAGTGCTGGTGTTGGAGTATGGCATCCGCTACCCCGGCGACATGGACGAGCTCTGCGACATCGCCGAGCCGGACGCGTCGGTCGTCACGACCGTGGGGGTGGCCCACCTCGAAACGATGGGCACGCAGGACCGCATCGCGGCGGAGAAGGGCGTGCTCGTCGAGCGGACAGCGTCGGACGGGCCCACCGTCCTCAACGTGGACGACGAGCGCGTGGCCGCCATGGCCGACCGGGCCCCCGGCCCCGTGTGGCGCGTGTCGACCGAAGGCCACCCGGATGCCGACCTCACCGCCACCCACATCCGGCACGACACCAGCGGCACGGCCTTCGACGTGACGGACGACACGGGCACCACGGTGTCATTCGAGACGCAACTTCTGGGTCGCCACAACGTGCTCAACGTGCTTCTGTCCGTCACCATCGGCCGTTCGATGGGCTTGCGACTGCGACAGATGGCCCATGCGGCGCGGCGCGTCGAACCGATCGAGCACCGCCTTCAACTCCGCGAGCGGGGCGACGTCACGGTCATCGACGACGCCTTCAACTCAAACCCCGTCGGGGCCCGGAACGCCGTCGAGATTCTGAGCGAGATGGGCGACGGGCAGCGCGTCATCGTGACGCCGGGCATGGTGGAGCTCGGCGACCGGCAATGGTCGGAAAATAAGAAATTCGGGGCCTTCCTTGCCGAGCAGGGCCTCGACCTCATGGTCTTGGTCGGACCGGAACAGACGGCCCCCATCCAGGAGGGCCTCTCGGGGGCCGACGTCCCCGAGGAGCGTGTGGAGGTGGTTGCGTCTCTCACGGAGGCCCGCGAGATGCTCGAGCGCAGGCTCGGCCCGGGCGACGTGGTGCTCTACGAAAATGACCTGCCCGATCAGTACGGCGTGTGACCGACGCAAGCTACGACGCCTGCTTAAAGAACCGGAAGCGCCGTTCGTCGACCACGTAGCGGCCGGGGTCCGGC
>NZ_JAZKRW010000178.1:0-4669 GCF_036626415.1 Salinibacter sp. | reverse complement strand
CGTCGTCCAGATGCGCGTGCCCCGAACGGTTCGTCGACTTGCTCTGCCGGTGGTCCTCCTCCTTGCTGTGGGGGCGAACGACGCCGTTGCCCAGATGGAGATGCCGCCCCGCTCGCTCGGGGAGGTGGTCACGCAGGCCGAGGCGGAGGACACGCCCATCCTGCTGGAGATCTACGCGCCGTGGTGCCCCTACTGCCAGCGCATGCAGGAGGAGGTATACGGGGACGACGAGGTCCGGTCGTACCTCGACCGGCGATTCACGTACGCCCGCCTCAACCGCGACACCACGGCGGGGGATCACGAGTTCGACGGCCGCACGCTCTCGTCGAAGGAGCTGGGGATGGCTCTGGGGGCGCGGGGCGTGCCCACAACGATCTTTATGACACCGGACGGCACGCCCATCGCGAGGCAGCCGGGCTATATCAAACGGCCCATCTTCCTTCAGATGCTCCGGTATTTTGGCTCGGGCGCCTACGAGAACAAGAGCTTCAAGGCGTTCCGGACGCAGTCTTCGAAGTGATTGTCTCGCTTTTGTGCCGAATGATTCAATAAGCTGCGGGTCGGAGGTCGAGATTCCGGAGCGGCTACGACGGAAGAACTGTGAGTTTGGTAGATCCTTTCGGCGGCATCCGCCGGAAGTCCGAGCCGTTGAAGGTCACGAGCTCTTTGGCCTCGGTCTTTTCAGCGGCGACGACGTGAAGCGCATCGTAGATGGCCCCGCTGGAGAGGCCGTGTTCGACCATACGGTCGAGGGCTGTAGCGTAGTCCTCGTAGCGCAACTCCGTGACGGTCAAGAGGTCAGCAACCCCATCGACCAGGGTTTTGGCTTCCCTCGGCGAGTGCTGCGGACGGGTCGGAAGGGCCGTGATGGTAGCAAAGAGCTCCGCCAGGGCGTGGGTGGAGAGGGCGACGTCTGCCGTGCCACGGCGTGCGCGGTCCAGATAGGAGCGTGCCTCCTGATGGTCGGGCAGTTTCTCGATGACGGCGCACACCACCACGGAGGTATCGAGAAACGAATCGGGAGGTGTCATTCTTGGGAATCGGCAATGTTCTGAGACCGGTCGGCCCGCACCTTGTCGATCACGGATTCGACGTCAATCTCTTGATCGACGTCGGCCGTTGAGACTAGGAGTCCATTCCGTTCTTTCAATACACCTCGCTCGGAAATCGGTGTCAGCAGAAGGGTCTCCCCCTCGATCTCAAGGGAAAGTTGCGCCCCAGCCTCCAGCCCCAGCTTGTCCCGAAGGGCCTCCGGTACTGAAATGCGCCCGTGTTCGTCGAGGGTAACCTCCATGGTTGGGGAGGAACATTGTTGAGAAGCGAGGCAACTGATCTGTGAAAGCCCGATACAGGCGTTTGTCAGAGGGGGTTCCTCCGCGGCAGGTGGCAGTTATCCATCGCTCGTTGGCTCCACCCGTGCCGACTCAATCCGGTCGTCCACGCGGAGCTGATCCACGACGTCCATTCCGTCGGTGACCTGCCCGAAGGCCGTGTAGTTGCCGTCCAGATGCGGCTGCATGCTGTGGGGGACAAAGAACTGGCTGCCCTCCGTGTCCCGGCCCGCGCTGGCCATGCCGAGGGTCCCGCGGCGGTGCCCGATGCGCGTCACCTCGGTGCGGAGGAAGACCCCCGGTCCGCCGAAGCCGTCCCGCCGCGCAAAGTCGCCGCCCTGCACGACGAAATTCGGCACCACGCGATGAAAGGGCACACCGTCGTAGCGCCCGTCTCGGGCAAACCGCGTGATCGTCTGTACGGTCTGTGGCGCCTGTTCGGCGTCGAGCTCGATCGTGACCGTGCCTTGATTGGTCTCGAGCACGAGGCGCGGGTGCGGGCCCAGCTGTTGGAGATCATTCCAGTCGATCGACGGCGTCTCGGGGAGCGGTGTCGCCGGGGCCGTCACCGTCGTGTCGGTCGCTTCGGACAGCCCCTGTGCGGCGGCCTGTCGGACGGTGGGGTGCGGATGATCGAGCGCGCCGCGCAGGACCGACTCGGCCGTAGGTCCGCCGAGGGTGCCGAGCGCCTCCAGCACGGCCGTCATTCCCTCCAGGTCGTCGGGCGTAGCGAGCGTGCGGTACGTAGCCGCGAGGGTGTCGGCTGCCCCCATGGGCGCGAACGCCGAGTCGGTGAGAGCGGAGGCGCCGTGGTAGAGGAGGGCCGGGTCGCCCCGCCGGACGGCGGTCGTGAGGCGGCGAAAGGCCACGTCGACGCCGGTGGGCCGGGTGTGCTCCCAGCGATTGGCCACCGCCTGCACGCCTGCGGCGGCCACCCGCAGGTCGTCGTGCCGGAGGGCGGCGTCCAGCAGCGAATCGGCGCGGGGCGCGTCGAGCGGGGCGAGGGCAGGCAGGGCCGCGGCGTAGGCGACGGGCGACCGTTCGGTTTTCCAGCGGGCGACGGTGTTGAGGACGCGCGTGGGACGATCGTTGTGGGCGAGGCCCCGCAGCAGCGGCGCGGCCACGCGCCACCGATCCGGGTGCGCGTCGAGCCAGGCCCCCACGGCGGCGAGACGGTCGGGGGACCACTCCAGGCCGGCCAATGTCTCGGCGGCGGTGCGGGCCACGAGCGGATGGCCGTCGTTTAGGGCGTTGACGAGGACGCTTCGTGACTCGTCGGCGGTGGGCAAAGCAGAGAGCGCCCGGGCGGCCTCGGTGCGCGTGCGCCAGTCGGGGGCGGTGCGGAGCCAGTCGGCTAGGCGAGGGGCATCAGACGAGTCGCCCGCGGTCCCCAGCGCCCGAAGCAGGTGCATGGCCGCCGGGTCGTCGGGGGACACGTCGTTGAGCACGGCACGAACCGTGTCGGCGCGGCCGGTGGCGAGGGCCTCCACGCGCCCCAGCGCGTAGGCGGCGTTGCGGCGCGTCCACGGGTCGTCGGTCCGCAGGTGCTCCAGGAGCCAGGTCGTGGCCGTCGAGTCGGTTACGCCGCGCATGCCATAGCGGGCGATCGACAGGGCGACGTCGGGGCTACGGGCCGGCGGGGGGCGGAGCCGGAGGAGGTCGCGCAGGGACTCGGCGTCGCCCGTGGCGCCGAGTGCTTCGATCAGGCGTCGTTGGATCGTGGGGTCGCGTTCGTAGCCCAGGGCTCGGAGCAGCGGAGCCGACGGGACATCCGAGGGCATTTGTGCAAGGGCAAACGCAGCGTCGGTGCGAACGAGCGGGACGCTGTCGTCGAGCAGGTTGAGGAGGGCCGGAATGGCGCTCGTGTCCTGCACGGAGGCAAGGGCAAAAGCGGCCCGGGCCCGTACGGCGGCGTCGTCGGCCTCGATCTTCTCGCGCAGAAAGGCCCCGTTTCGGTTCACCTGCGCCTCCACAATCGCCTGCAGGGCGGGACGCGTCCGCAGGTCGTCGGGCGGGCGCTCGGGCATCGGCTGGGCGGCTGCGCCCGTGAGACTCCACAGGGAAACAAGGACGAGGGCAGGCCAAATCCGCATTGGCACACGGGGCAAGGAGGAGAGAAACAGGGAAGAGAGCGAAGGCAAACACTGCGGCACGTGTTCGCTCCTCGATCCCCGCCCGCTTCATCTGTGCCCGGGCCGAAGGCAGGGGGGACGGTGAACGGACATGCGGAGCCGGCGACGCTCGGATGGGCTGTATGGGCGACACCGGATGCGAGACGGAGAGAGCCCCCTGAAGAAGTGCAGGCGCTCTTCCGGATGCCCCAAGAGGCATCTGGAGCGGTGGCCAATGTCCGGCGAACGGCGGCGCTACGACTGCCGCGTGCCAACCTTTCCCATGGCGACGCGCAGGCGGTTCCGGGCCCGGTCGCGGGCGGCCTCGTAGGTCTCCCGCTCCTCCGCCTGCACCTCCTGGCTGAGGCGGCGCTGCGCGCGCTCTTCGGCACTTTCGGCCCGTTCCACGTCAATGTCCGAGGCCGGCTCGACCGTCTCGGCGAGTACCATCACCTTGTTTTCGATGATTTCCAGAAAGCCGCCGCTCGTGGCAAAGACAATGCGGTCGTTGTGCATGTCGGCATACTCGTGGGCCGCCTCCGTCTTCACAATGAGGGGCCCGATGCCGAACGCAGCAATCATGGGGGCGTGGTCCCTGCGAACCTCAAACGACCCTTCGATGCCGGGGGCACGAACGCCGTTGGCCGGCCCCTGAAACGAGCGCTCGTCCGGCGTCACGATGTCAACAGTCAGTTCGTCGGCCATGGGGGCGTCAATGTCGAATCACGAAATACGAGTTCCGAATGGGCGGCGAACGAGCAACATTTGCACTTCGCCACTCGCAATTCGAAAGGGGTTATGCCTCTGCGGTCATCTCCTCGCCGGCCTCGATGACCTCGTCGATCGTGCCTTTGAGCAGGAAGGCCCGTTCGGGCAGGTGGTCGAGCTCGCCGTCGAGAATCATGCGGAACCCGCGGATGGTCTCCTCGATGGGCACGTACTTGCCGGGCTGGCCGGTAAACTGCTCGGCCACGAAGAAGGGCTGGCTCAGGAACCGCTGCACGCGCCGGGCGCGGTTGACGGCCTGCTTGTCCTCGTCGCTCAGCTCGTCCATGCCCAGAATCGCGATGATGTCCTGGAGCTCCTCGTAGCGCTGGAGGATCTCCTTCACCTCCTGCGCCGTCTCGTAGTGCTCCGTGCCCAGGGCCCGCTCGTTGAGCATCTGACTGCTGGAGTCGAGCGGGTCGATGGCCGGGTAGATGCCCTGCGTGGACAGCTGGCGCGAGA
>NZ_JAZKRW010000177.1:0-4704 GCF_036626415.1 Salinibacter sp. | reverse complement strand
TAGGTCTTGGCCCCGGACGTAGAGGGCGCAAAGCGGAGCGCCCTCTCGAAGCGACGGGTGCACCGTAGACACTGTATGGAGGGTGCTAGCACTGGGGTCGACGGGCGCCCCGTCAAGCCGGACGGACGCCTCGGGGCCGCCCACGAAGTGCAGCGTCGCGGCCTCCGCGTCTACGTCGAGGTACGGAGGATCGGGGAGAGACGAGGCCGCCGTCCACTCTTCTTTTTGGGGGACGTAATAGCTCATGGTGGGGGAGGTCTGGGTTAGCGGTCGCCGTAGGTGTGTGTCGAGCGCTCCTCGACGCGGTCGGTGGCCGGCGGCGGGGTGGGGGCGAGGGCACAAATCTCGGCTCGCAGGTCGTCCGTCATGTCGATGTCGAGCGCCCCGAGCGAGCCCTCTAGCTGTTCCAGGGTGCGGGCGCCGATGATGGGGGCCGTAATGGCGGGGTGATGGGCCACCCACGCCACGGCCAACGACACAGGATCGTAGCCGTGGTCCGCGGCGAAGTTCGTGAATCGATCCGCCACCTGGTAGTGCACGTCGGCCCCGTAGCGGGTCTGGTACATCGGATTCTCGATGAGCCGCCCGCCCTCAGGGCGTTGGTCCACCCCGTACTTGCCGGTCAGCAGCCCGCCGCCGAGCGGGCTGTACGACAGCACACCGAGGTGTTCGCTTCGAGCCATTGGCAAGATTTCGACCTCGGCCTGTCGCTTGGTCAGGTTGTACATGGGCTGGAGGACGTGGAAGGGCGTCCAGCCCTCGGCCCGCTGTCGCCCGAGCGCCTTCATCACCTGCCAGGCGGCGAAGTTCGAGGCCCCGAGGTAGAGCACCTTGCCCTGCTGCACGAGGGTTTCGAGGGCGCGGAGGGTCTCATCGAGGCGGGTCTGTTCGTCGAAGCGGTGGACGAAGAACACGTCGATGCGGTCTGTCCCGAGGCGCCGCAGGCTGTCCTCAACGGCCCGAACGAGATGGTAGCGGCTCGCGCCGCGGGCATTGGGGCCGTCGCCCATGGGAAAGTATGCCTTGGTCGTGAGCACGACCTCGTCGCGGCAGTCGGCCACGAGCTCGCCGAGAATTTCCTCAGAGCGGCCGTCCTCGTACACGTTGGCGCAGTCGAACACGTTGATGCCGGCCTCGCGGCAGCGCCGAAACATCGCGGCGGAGGTCTCCCGGTCCGCGGGGCCGCCGAAGGTCATGGTGCCCAGACAGAGGGGCGACACCTTCACGCCGGTATCACCGAGGTAGCGGTAGGAGGGAAGGGGCATGGCTCGGGGAGTGTCGATGGGGAAACTGCGCGGGGGTGGGCTTCGCGTTGGGTTAGTGCTCCAAGAAGTGCCGGGTCAGGAGCGGGGCGAGGAGCGAGAGCGGGGCTCGGGGCAGGCTGTGAGTGTCGCCGGGGAGCACCGTGAGGCGCGCGTTGGGGAGGGCCCCGTGCAGAGATTGAGGGGCGTCGAGGCCGAAGAGGGGGTCCTGGTCCAGCGCCGCGATGAGGGTGGGGGCGGAGATGTTGGAGAGCGCCTCCCCGAGCCGGACGGACGCCTCGGGCAGGGCCTCGACGAAGGTTTGCAGCGCTTGCAGGAGCCGTTCCGGCTGGTCGTGGCGGGCCCGGAGGTCCTGGGCGCGGGCTGGAGCCCGGTCGTGCAGGGCCTTGAGGTCGAGCCGCCGGTGCATGCGCCGCACCTGTGCTTCCGTCCAGTCGGCGTTCGTCTGGAGGACGGCGAGGCGATCGACGCGGGTCGGGTGGGCGTGCGCGAGGTGGAGGGCCGTGCCGCCGCCCAGCGAGAACCCCACGACGTGGGCGGAGGACAGGTCGTACGCGTCCAGGACCGCCACGGCGTCCTCTGCGAAGAGGTCCAGCGACAAGCGGGGGGTGTCCGGAAGGGCCGATGCGCCGTGTCCACTCAGGTCGACCCCGAGCACGTGGAACGACGGCTCCAAGCGGCGGATGAGCGGAGCCGTTTCGTGCAGGGTCGTCCCCGCAGCACCATGCAGGACGAGAAGAGACGGGCGGTCCCGACGCCCTCGCTCGAAGACGGAGAGCGACCCGCCGTGGCGCGGCACGGCGCGCGAGGGCCAGTCGGGCGTCGTAGACTCGCAAAACTCGACCAGCACCCCATGGGTCTGCTTCGGGTGCACGAACACAATTTGCTTGTCGTCCGCTCCGGCCTGCGGCGTGTCACTCAGCAGTTCAAAGCCGGCGTCGCGCAGCCGGCTCATGGTGCCCGTCAGGTCCTCAACCTCGAAGGCCAGGTGGTGGAGTCCCTCGCCCCGTCGGTCGAGAAACCGCTGGACCGGAGAGTCCTCGCCCAGTGCTTCCAGCAGCTCCAGCTTGGTCGCCCCCGCGTTTAGGAAGTGGGTGCGGACCTGTTGGCCGCTCACGGCCTCGTGCTTGTACGGCTCGACGTCAAGCAGGTCGCGGAAGCGTTCCACCACGGCCGCTGCGTCGTCGATGCCGATGCCGATGTGGTCGAGGTGCGCCATGGTGGGCAAACGCAAAGGGGAACGGAACAAGTCCCGGTGCAAATTGGGCCCCGCGGCGAACCTGCGGGGGGTGTTCGAGTACGGATCGTGTCATGCCTAGTGCCCAGTCCTCACATGATGAGTCCCGGGCCGAGGCGGAGCGCGCCCGGCGGCGGGCCATGGCGGCCAGTCTTCTCGTGTCGTTCGTGATGCTGGTGGGCAAGCTCGGCGCGGCCTCGCTCACCGGCAGCACCGCGATCCTGTCCGACGCCGCCGAGTCGGTGATCCACCTCTTCGCGACCGGGTTCGCGGGGTTCAGCCTGTGGTACGCCTCCACCCCCCCAGACGTGGAGCATCCCTACGGCCACGGCAAGGTGTCCTACTTCGCGTCGGCCATCGAAGGCACGCTTATTCTGGTGGCCGCGGTGAGCATCGCATGGATGGCGGTGCAGGATCTTGTCACGGGCCCCGACCTGCGCCAGCTTGACGTGGGCGTCTACATCATCGGCGGGCTGACGGCCGTCAACTTCGCACTCGGAAAATACCTCGTCCGCGTGGGGCGGCGCACCAACAGCCTCGTCCTCGTGTCCAACGGCCAGCACGTGCTGACGGACATGTGGACGAGCCTGGGCGTCCTCGTCGGCATCGGGCTCGTGTGGGCCACTGGCATCCGTTGGCTTGATCCGGCGGTCGGGCTGTTGGTGGCGGCCAACATCGTGTGGACGGCCACCGGGCTGATTCGCCGCTCCGTGTACGGCCTGATGGACGAGGCGGACCCGGAGGCCACCGCCGCGCTGCTCGACGAACTGGGGGACGCGGTGGCGGACGGCTGCATCGCCGGCTTTCACCAGGTGCGGCACCGCCGGTCCGGCGATCAGGTATGGATCGAATATCATCTCATGTTCCCGGGCGACATACCCATCCATGAGGCCCACGCCCGATCCCACAACGTCGAGGACCGGGTCGACGCCCTCTTCCCCGACGAAGACGTGTACGTGACGGCCCACCTGGAGCCCCGTCGCCACGACGAGGCCCACCCGGACGAACACCGCGAGCCGACGGATCCGCTCCGGGAGGTCTTGGGGTAGGCCTGGACGCTCGACGGGTGGACCACGGGTGCACTCACGTTCTGGCCTCCCCCCGTCCACGCGTCCAGGTCCCCATTCCTATCCGATTTTTCCCTCGTCGCGGAGGCGCTGGAGGTCGTCCAGGTTGCTGTGCACGTGCCCGGCGGAGGTCTTGAGCTTGGCCTTCTCGTCGGCGTCGAGGTTGACCTCGATAATCTCTTCTACGCCCCCGGCCCCGAGCTTCACGGGCACGCCGATGAAGAGGTCTTCCAGGCCGTACTCGCCGTCGCAGTAGGCCGCGCAGGGGAGGATGCGCTTGCTGTCCTTCAGGATGGCCTCCGTCATCTCGGCCGCCGCGGCGCCCGGGGCGTACCAGGCGGAGGTGCCCATCAGGTCTACGATCTCGCCGCCGGCGCCCTTCGTGCGCTCCACGATCTCTTCAATCCGCTCGTCGTCAAGGAGCTGCGGGACCGGGATGCCGCCGACCGTGGTGTAGCGGGGAAGGGGCACCATCGTGTCCCCGTGGCCGCCCATCAGAAGCGCCTGCACATCACGAACCGACACGTCCAGTTCCTCGGCGATGAAGGAGCGGAAGCGGCCCGTGTCGAGCACGCCGGCCATGCCCATCACGCGGTTTTTGGGGAAGCCGCTCGCCTCGTAGGCCACGTAGGTCATCACGTCGAGCGGGTTCGCCACCACAATGATGGTGCTGTCCGGGCTCCCCTCCACAAACTGCTCTGTGACGCCGCCCACGATCTCCGTGTTCTTGGCCAGGAGGTCGTCGCGGCTCATCCCGGGGCTGCGGGGCAGTCCGGCCGTGATGATGCAGACATCCGAGTCTTCCGTGGGGCCGTAGTCGTTCGTGCCCGTCACGTGGGTGTCAAAGCCGTGGATGGGGCTGGATTCGCGCATGTCGAGGGCCTTGCCCTGCGGCACGCCGTCCTTGATGTCAACCATGACGACCTCATTTGCCACGTCGAGCCGGGCCACGCACTCGCCGACGGTGGCGCCGACATTGCCGGCGCCAATCACAGTAACTTTCATGGGATGCTGAAGGGTTTGGGAAAGAAAAGGAGGTGCAAGGTGCAACGTTCAAGTAAAGGAGTGGGAGGACGGACTGCCAGCAATATTTTGCGAAAAGCGGGCGGGCCCATCGCCTCCGTGTGTACGGCGGACG
>NZ_JAZKRW010000176.1:0-4711 GCF_036626415.1 Salinibacter sp. | reverse complement strand
TCCAGCGGGGCCTCCAGTCGGTCGCACGGCCTTCTTCACAGCGGGGCCCGCTACGCCGAGGCCAACCGGGTGGGGGCGGAGGAGTGCATCGTGGAAAATCGCATCCTCCGCTCCATTGCGGGGGCGTGCATTCGCGACACCGGCGGTTTGTTTGTCCAGTTGGCCGACGACGACCCGGACTACTTCGAAGAGAAGCGGGCGGCCTGCAACGAGATTGGCATCGAGACGACCCTGCTTAGTGCGGCGGAGGCCCAGGCCCATGTGCCAGGCTTGTCGAACGAGGTGGAGCGGGCGATGTGGGTGCCCGACGGGGTGGTGTATCCGTCGCGCCTCAGTGCGGCCAACGCCGCCGACGCGGAGGCCCACGGTGGGGTTGTTCGTCCCCACGCGCCCCTCGAAGACCTTGTCGTTGAGGGAGGCCACGTCGTGAAGGCACTGGTTGGGGGAACGGTCGATGCGGCGGTTGAGCCCACGTACGTCGTGAATGCGACGGGGGCCTGGGCGGGCACGGTGGCGTCGATGGCCGACGTCGATGTGGGGATGGCACCCTCCCGGGGCGTGATGATCTCGGTGGAGTACGACGGCCTCGGCCCGGCCCTCAATCGGTGCCGCGACCCGGACGACGGGGACATCGTCGTGCCCCACGACGACGAGGCGGTGCTCGGGACGACAAGCGTGCCCGTGTCGGATCCGGATGACTACGAGCAGGCCGACTGGGAAATCGAAAAATCGGTGCGAGAGTGCGCGGCCATGCTGCCCCCTGTGGCCGACGCCCCGGCGGTGCGCACCTGGTGGGGGGTGCGGCCGCTGTACGCCCCCGACGAGCAGGCGAGCAACCGGCGCGGCATCTCGCGGGGATTTACGGCCCTGGACCACGCGGCCGACGGCGTCGACAATTTCGCCAGCATCGTCGGGGGCAAGTTGACGACCTACCGGCAAATGGCGGAGGCCGTGTCCGATCACGTCTGCGACAAACTTGGGGTGGATCGCCCCTGCGAGACCGCCACTCGCTCTTTGCCCGGCGCCGACGATCCCGACCGGCTTGACAGCTTCGTGGCGGCCTACGATGGGCAAGGGCCGACCGACGCGGATGTCTCTGGTCGCTAATATCCGCGTCCGTGCAGCCCGCCCCGGTGATGATGTGGTTGGGGGCGGAAGGGTGGGCTCGGCTCTTGGCCGCGTCTACGGCCGTTCTGCGTCGGGGGACTCTTCTGCCGACACCACCCCCTCTTTCACCTCCTCGAGAACCGCCAGTGCCTCGTCCTGCTCCTTCGGCAGGTCCGGGTCTTCAAAAACAACCTCCTTGATTGCGCCCAGCGCCCGGTTCTCGGCGCCTTGCAGGCGGTCCTGCATCGTTTCGAAGAGGGTGCCACGGCGGAGGGCTTCGTCCTTGATGTCCATGAGGTAGCTGTAGGCCGCGTCGTGCTCGTTGGGGATCTCGCCGTCGAGAATGGCCTCGCGGATCCACGTCTTGGCGATGCCCACCGCCACGCCCTCGTCGATCCCGAGCGTCTCCATGATCTCGTAGCCGTCCACCGGCGGCTCGAAGTTGCGGAGGCGGTCCTTCTCCTCCACGATTCGCATCTTTTCCTCCACGCGGTCGAAGGCCCGTTGGTAGCGACGCCGGCGGTCGGGGTTGTTGGAGGTTACGTCCGAGCGCACCAGCGTCATGAGGTCGTCGATGTCGTCCCCCGCCTCGTAGAGCAGGCGGCGCACGGCCGAGTCGGTGACCTTTTCGTCCGCCAGGGCGATGGGGCGGAGATGCAGGCGCACAAGTTTCTGCACATAGTCCATCCGCTCGTCGGTCGGCAGGCGCCACGTGCGGAAGAGGTCCGGAATCATGCGGGCGCCCACGTCTTCGTGGCCGTGGAAGGTCCAGCCGTCCTCCGGGTCGAAGCGCTTGGTGTCCGGCTTGGCGATGTCGTGGAGGAGGGCCGCCCAGCGGAGCCAGCGGGTTTTTTGTCCTGGACGGTCCGAGGTGCGCTCGGCCACGTTGTCGAGCACTTCGAGCGTGTGGTAGAAGTTGTCCTTGTGGTCGCGGCCGTTGACCACGTCGACTCCTTTCAGTTGCTGAATCTCGGGCATGAAGTGCGCCAGCACGCCGGAGGCCTCCAGCATCTTGAAGCCGATGGACGGAGTGTCCGCCTCCAGCATCTTGTGGAGCTCCTCCGTGATGCGCTCCTGGCTCAGAATCTCGACGCGCGCGGCCTTCACGCCCATGGCGTCAAACACGCGGTCGGACACCCGAAACTCCAGCTGCGTGGCAAAGCGGGCGGCCCGGATCATGCGGAGCGGGTCGTCCTCGAATGTCTCCTCGGGGTCGAGCGGCGTATCGATGGTGCGCCGTTCCAGGTCGCGCCGCCCGTCGAACGGATCGATGAGATCGCCGAAGCGGCCGGGCGTGAGGTGGATGGCCATCGCGTTGACCGTAAAGTCGCGGCGGTACTGATCCTCCTCCAGCGTGCCGGCCTCCACCTCCGGCTTGCGCGAGTGAGACCGGTAGCTCTCTTTGCGGGCGGCCACGAACTCCAACACGAGCGCGTCGTCCGGGTGCCCCTCCGGCAGGGCCTCCGCCGCAGGAATGCGGATGGCGGCGGTGCCGAACGTGGGATACACATGCGCGGTGTGCCCCCCTAGTTCTTCGCCGACCGCCTCGGCCAGCGCGATGCCAGTATCGGGCCCGACGGTCACAAAGTCGAGGTCCGTGGTGGAGCGGCCCAGGAGCACGTCGCGCACCATGCCGCCTACAGCGTACGCTTCGATGCCTTCCTGCTCGGCCACCTGCCCGATCGTGCGCAGGATCGACGTGTAGGGAACCTCTCGCAGCCGCTCGGCGAGATTGTCCATGTTGGTGTAGGAGCGGACCTCTGTCATGCGGGGGCAAGCTGGTAAATGCCACTGCGCGGTGTGTACAGACGACGCGCGGCCCCGGTTCGTTCGGGGCGGGCAGGGGTTTTGGTCGGCAACTCACGGGGAAGGTCGATGAGACGGGCGGTCCGCCGATGGCAGGCCGCAGACACAGACGCGCAGTCCGCCGGCCGAAGCGGGTCGCCCTCAGGCCGGACCGATGTGACTCTACGGGTCCGGTTTGCGAGGCCTGAGGGCGCGATCCGGCCATCACCATCCACGGGCGTCCACCGTCCACGTGTCGACCCCCGTGTCGCCGTCCACGACGTGGAGCCGGTCTTGGTTGGCGACCGTCACGCAGGCGTGGTTGGGCACGATGCGGAGCCGGTCTCCAACTTCAAGGTCGACGCCTGCGTCCACCGTTAGCCATCCGTGCTCCTCCGAGAGACGATCGACGCGGAGGCCGGGATGGGGCTGCATGGACGCGGCATCGGCCAGCGCGACGCCGTACCCGTCCGTGCCGGCGCCGGTGTCGGTGGTGAACACCTTCTTCCCGGCGTCGACGAAGGCGTGGTGCGAGCCGTCCGGTTTGGTCTGTGTGCTGATGACGGTCGTGAGCACCGTGAGGGCGCAGTCGTCGAGGGCCGCGGCGCCGAGGGCCACCTGCATCGCGTCGTGCATCACGTAGTTGCCGGGGCGAATCTCGGTGACGCGGAAGCCGTCGCGCTCGGCATTTTCAAAGGCCGCCATCGACGGCGTGGACCCGATGCTGATTTCAAACGCGCCGGGATCGAGGGCCGAGCCCGCTGCCTCGCTCAGGGCGGACGCGACCGACAGCATCCGGTCGCGCTCCTGCCGGGCCGCGCGGCGGAGCGCCTCGTCCCGGGTCTCCCCGTCGGACGGCCCGTCGTAGGCCTGCCCGGCGTGCGTGAGAATTCCCGCGAGTTGCAGGCCCGGCAACGTCGCGATCCGCTGCGCCAGCGTGCCGGCAGCGTCCTCGTCCGACCAGTGCACGCCGCAGCGGCCGTGGCCCACGTCCACCTCGATGAGCACGTCGACCGAATCGTCCGCCTCCGCGTAGACGGCCGACGCCTGCTCGGCGCCCGCCGGGGTGTCGACCGTGAACGAAATAGTTGCTTCATCTCGAAGTGACTGCAGCCGCTCGTGCGTGTCGAGACCGGTGACGGGGTAGGCCACGCGCACGTCTTCAAATCCGGCGTCAACGAACGTCTCGGCCTCCCGCACGGTGGCGACGGTCAGCCCCGCGGCGCCGCGATCGCGCTGTCGTCGAGCGAGGGCCACGGACTTGTGCGTCTTGGCGTGGGGGCGGAGCGTGACGTCATTTGCGTCGGCCTTTGCCTGCATGGCCGCGAGGTTTGCCTCTAGGCGCGACTGTTCGACGAGGAGGGCCGGGGTGGAGAGGTCGGGGAGGGTCATAAAAGTGAACAGGAATACGTCATCGGAGAAGACTGCCTGGCGGGTCCACGATCCATGCCGACATGAAGTGTTTCACAGGGCCGCCGGTCGACTCTGTGGCAATGCAGGCAGGTGAGAACTGAAGAAAGCGGAGTGTGAGTGCCGTTGAGGCCTGCAACGAGCGGAGTAATCCAAAAGATAACTGTTTAAGTGGAAGTAAGATTGAGTGGTACCCCTGCGGATGGATGAAAGAAAAGCGAAGCGCGTAGGGTATTCTATCCCTGTGCTCCATCCGAAACGACTCCACGGGTATTGGGCGGAGGGTGTTCGGCGGGAGCGCGACCGCCGCTCGTTCAACAACCTCCCGCAAGACCATGGCCCGACCTCGTCCGCTTGACCTTCGTCGCCCCGAGGCCCGAGAGACGGTGCATCGGGTATACGCCGTCAA
>NZ_JAZKRW010000175.1:0-4769 GCF_036626415.1 Salinibacter sp. | reverse complement strand
CCCCACGCCGCGCTCGTCGTAGCGGAGCACAGCGATGCCATCGCGCGTCAGGTGGTCGGCAAGGACGTGAAAGAGCTTGTGGTTGAACACCTCGGAGTTGCGGTTCTGCGGCCCGGAGCCGGAGACGAGCACCACGGCCGGGTGCGGGCCGTCGCTCTCGGGACGGGTAAGGGTGCCCGCCAGCTCAAGGCTCGCTGCCTCATTCCGAAAGGTCACACTGTCCGCAGCGTACGGATACGGCGGCTCGGGGTGCTGCGGCCGAGGCGGCGGGGCCGTGTCTGCCTCCGCCGTGGGCGTGAGCGTCAGCGGAAACGATTGTCCCCCCTGCGTCCACTGCCCCTCGATCTTGGTGTCGCCGTCGGCCAACGCCCCGGTGTAGACCCCGCCGATGCGGTCAACCGCGAGCGTCACGCTGTCGCCTGTTACGGTCACGCGGGACACTGGAATGCCGGTCGCCCCCTGATCGGGGCTGTCCATCGTGGCAGGAAGGCCCTTTTCGCCCCCTTCGACGTGGAAGACGATCCGCACCTCCATGCCCCCGGCCTTCAGGGTTCCCGACCACGATCCCACCACGGCCTCTTGCGCCGGAGCCGTCGTGAGGCCGAGAAGTCCCAGTCCGAAAACAAGAAGAAACGCAACGCGGCGGTAGTTCGACATGAGACCGAGACAGAACGGGAACGACAGAACGTGAACGAAAAGCGTGCGCCCAGGAGCCCCCCTATCAGTGCTCCCCTTAGGCTCCGGGCTCACTCGACGTCGGCGCGCGCTGGCTGACGATGGCCCCTCTGAGAGCCTGCATTCAAACAGAGACGGAAGGGCGGCATTCCGAGAGCACTTCCTCACTCCGTTCGGGGCGCAGGTCCTATTGTTGCCCCGCCGGTTTCACGAAGTACCCCGCTACCCGCCACTCTTCTTGGTCCTTCTTGAGGGACACGGTCTCGACCGTTTCCTGCGTGCCGTACGTTGCGCGGTACTGTGCGATCACATACTCGCCTTCTGGGGCGTTGGGTATCGAACGGGTGTAGCGGGCCGTCACGAGGGAGCGCGACTGAAAGGAGCCGAGAGAACTGTGCGCCTGCCGGATCTGGGCAGCCCACTGTTCGGCGGACACCTTCGACTTGAAGAACGTAGCTCCCTCTTCCCACGTCGCTTCGTACTCATCAGCGTCGAGAAGCGCGAGCCACTCCTGAGACGCTGCTTTGGCCGCTTCTACGGCCTCTTCGTTCGACTGAGCCGACACGGGCATCGAGACGCCCACGGCGAGAAAGAGGGCGACAAGTCCTGCGGTGAGAGATCGAACCATGACTCCGGAGGTCTGTGATGAGAGCACGTCTGTGATGAGGAATGCGCAAGGGTAGTCCCTTGCACGCGCTCCCCATTCCGTCGGTGCCCCCGTTCAGCAGCGACGCGGCCCGTTCGGCAACCGAACCGTTTCATTCGGGCGTGTGAGAAGGCATGCTGTCTGTGGGTTGCACGTTCTGTCCAGTCCGGCGCCACGAGACCCGTTTCTTTGTGCCATGACACGCTTCTCTCTTTCTGGACGTGCTGTTTCCCTGCAGGTCCTCTCCCTTGCGGGCCTGCAACTGCTTGGGTGGGGGCTTTACGGCGTCGTGTACTACCTGACGCTCCGTCCATACCAGCCGTTTGGCGATATCCTCTGGAAGCAGACGCTCATTGCTACCAGCACAGGGCTGCTCGTGAGCACGCTGCTCGGAGGCCTCTACTGGAGCCTCACCCTGCGCCAGCGACACCCCGCAGTGCAGGCGCTCCTCGTGCTCGGGGCCAGCCTCGCGGCCGGGCTGGTCTGGTATCAGGTCAAGGCATGGGGTGCCGACTGGGTAAATCCGTTTATTGCTCCCGTGACGGGCCCCGGCTCCTTTCGGCCCGGCGAGGGCTCGATCCTGTCTGGCGCCGCGGCCTTTCCCATCGTCCTGTTTGCCTGGAGCGGCCTCTACCTCGGCCTCGCGCAATGGTACGCGCAGCAGCGGCAGGAGCGACGCCTGCTGCAAGCCGACGCGGAGGCACAGCGCGCCCAGCTGCGCATGCTCCGCTACCAGCTCAATCCCCACTTCTTCTTCAATGCCCTCAACACCATCGGCGCCCTGGCCGACGAGAACCCGCAGCGCGTGAAAACAGCCGTGCGCGAGCTGTCGGGGTTTCTCCGCTACACGCTGCTCGACGATGAGGACCTCGACGCGCCTCTCCACGACGAAGTGGCGGCCGCGGAGCACTACCTCGCCGTCGAGAAGATTCGCTTCGAAGACGACTTGCACGTGGCGGTGGACCTGGATGCGGAGGCCGGACGGTGGGTTGTACCGTCGTTTCTGGTGCTCCCGCTCGTGGAGAACGCCGTCACACACGGCCAGTACACGAGCCCCACGCCGCTCTGCATCCGGGTCACCGGCACGGTTGCGGAGGCGGCCCTCGTGGTAGAGGTGGCCAACACGGGGCACTGGCGCGAGGAGGCCCCTAACGGGGACGGCACTGGGACCGGCCTCGACAACGTCCGACGTCGGCTGAAGGCCCAGCATCCCGACCAGCATCGGCTCACCTTCCGCGAGGACGACGGCTGGGTGCATGTCCGCATCGAGATTGACACGGCGGCCCTCGACCACGATGCCTGATCCACTTCGGGTCCTTATCGTCGACGACGAGCGGCTGGCACGCCGGTCCGTCCGCAGTGCCCTGGATGACGTGGAGGACGCCGCGGTGGCCGGCGAGGCCGGGGGCGTGGACGCGGCCGCCGAACAGATCCACACGAGCGAGCCCGACGTGGTGCTGCTCGACGTGCAGATGCGGGGCGAGACCGGATTCGACCTGCTCGACCGCCTCGACGCGCCCGTGCAGGTGATCTTTGTGACCGCCCACGACGAGTACGCTGTGCGGGCCTTCGAAGTGAACGCCCTCGATTACCTCTTGAAGCCGATCGATCCGGACCGCCTCGCCAAGGCCCTCCGGCGCGCCCGACAGGCGGAGACGGCCCTCCCGAACGACGAGGAGGCCACCCCGGACGCCTTCCGGTACGACGACCTCTTTTTCTACGAAGAAGGCCGCCGCCCACGCTTCATCCGGATCCGCGAGATTGTCTTTATCGCAGCGGCGGGCAACTACACCGAGTTGCACCTTACCGACGGCGACACGGCCCTCACCTCTACGACGCTGTCCAACTGGACCGACCGGCTGCCCAACGCGCACTTTGCCCGCATCCACCGCTCCACGATCGTCAACGTGGAGCATGTCACCGACGTAGCCCAGACGGAGGGGCGCTCGTACGACGTACACGTGCCGACCCGCGAGGCCCCGCTGGTGATGAGCCGGCGGCGGGCACGCAGGCTGAAAGACCGCCTCGCCTGAGCCCTACGTGATCTTCACGAGGGCAGACTACGGGCCGCCTTGCAAGTGCGCCGCACGACCGGTAGTGTTCTTTCCACCCCGTTATTTAGAAGTGGTCTAAATAACTTTCCGGATTGCGAAACGGCACTGCCTCGCGCCTTCGGTTCACCAACATTTGTATCAACGATGCACGTTCGTTCCCTTTTCGCATGCACCGCACAAGTGATCAGTGCCGTCCTTCTGGTTGTCGGCCCACTCGGGTCGGTTCCCAACGAGGCCCGGGCCCAGCAATCTGCCGGGACCGTCGAAGGCCTCGTAAAGACAGCCGATGATACACCTGCCGCCGGGGTCAATGTCCGTCTGAGGGGAACCGAGCGGGGAACCACCACTAACGAGGAAGGGCGATATGTGATCTCGAACGTGCCGTCTGGGGACTACACCCTCATCGTATCGTACGTCGGGCTCGCAACTCAGCAACGACAGATTACGGTCGACGCCGGAACGCGGGTTTCCGTCTCAGCCATTACCCTGCAGGAATCCACGCAAACGTTGGAAGAAGTGGTAGTTGCGGGCGAGCGCTCCTCGTACGCAACACCGACGAGCGAGCACGTGGCCAAAATGCCGCTCCGAGACATCGACAATCCGCAGGTATCCAGCTCGATCCCAGCGACTCTCCTGGAGGACCAGGTCGTCACGAGCTTCGAGGACGCAATGACAAATGCCCCCGGCGTCTTCAAGCTCTGGGAATCGACGGGACGTGGCGATGATGGGGCCGGCTACTATTCCATCCGTGGCTTTGCCGTTCAGCCGACCATGCGGAACGGGCGTCCGGCCCTCACCAACGGCTCCCCCGACCCGGCCAACGTCGAGCGTGTGGAGATTCCGAAAGGGCCGTCCGGGACCCTGTATGGGAGCAGTCTCATTTCCTACGGCGGACTGATCAATGTCGTGACGAAGAAGCCCCACTCATCCTTCAGGGGCGAAGTATCGTACACGACGGGCAGCTTTGGCCTGAATCGGGGCGCCGTCGACCTAAACGTTCCGATCGGAGAAGAAAATGACCTCGCACTCCGCGTGAACGGGGCGTTTGACAGTCGGGCGAGCTTTCAGAATTCGGGCTTCAGCCAGTCCGGGTTCCTGGCGCCGTCGCTGTTGTACGAGGCAACCGATCAGCTTTCGTTTCGGGTCGACGCCGAGTATCATACCGCCGAGAAGACGAACCCAACGATGCTGTTTATGGCGCGCAGCAGCGCGCCCCACGCGAGCAGCATCGACGAGCTGCAGTACGACCCCGACCATTCGTTTACCTCGAACGACCTTACCCTCCGTACGCCAACGCTGCGCCTGCAGGGGCTCATGGAGTACGAGGTGGATGCATCCTGGACTGCTAAGACGTCGGTGTCGCGGAGCACGTCCAAGTCGAAGGGAAACTACAC
>NZ_JAZKRW010000174.1:0-4784 GCF_036626415.1 Salinibacter sp. | reverse complement strand
CTCGAGGCTGAAGGGATCCCGCCGCAGCTCGACATCGACGCTGGGCGAGTCGCCCAGCTCCACCGTCAACGGAATCTGCCGCCGCTGATACCCGAGGGCCGACACCTCCAGCACGTAGCGCCCGGGCCGGATTCGGGGGAACGCGTAGGCGCCCGCCGCTCCCGTCTGCCCCGTCCGAACGACCGTCGGGGCGCCGGCCCGCCGAAGCCTGACGCGGGCCCCCACGAGAGAGGCGCCGTCCGCCGCGTCGACGACCGTGCCCGTTACCGCCCCCCAATCCTGGGCCGCGGCCGCCGGGGAGGCAAGGCCCACGAGGAGCGCGATCACAAGAACGATCAGTCCGGCGGGTGCACGGGGCGACGGATCCACGTCGGTGCTCTGCGTGACCATGCCGAACCCGTCGTGACTTCTCGCATCAATTGGCGGAACGGAACAATCGGCTGGTGTTGTAACGGTGACGTACCAAAATCACGTTCCGGACCGCTGGCGTCCTCGGCTCTTTTTTGGTCGTTTGATTCTGCCTCATCGTGCGGTGCACCCGCCGTCCCGGCAGCGATCTACTCATTCTCGAGGCTTCTGGGACGGGAGGGTGCGTCGCAGCACGCGGATGACATTCTCGCCCATCATCTGCTCGATCTCTCGGGTCGAAAACCCTTCGTCGAGGAGGGCCTCCGTGAGGAGTGGCAGGCCGGTGGCGTCGAACGGGACCGAGACGGTGCCGTCAAAGTCGGTGCCGAGCGCCACATGCTCCACCCCCACGCGGTCGGCCACGTGCCGCATCGCCGCGGCCGCCGCGGCGGGGCCGGCCCCACACAGCGCCGTTTCCCAGAGCCCGATCCCGATGACGCCCTCCCGCGCGGCAACGGCCTCGATATGCCGATCGCTCAGGTTGCGCGGGCTGTCGCAGGTGGCGCGGACGCCGGTGTGGCTCACCACGACGGGCCCGTCGGTCCGCGCCAGCACGTCGTCGATGAGCGCCTCCGACGCGTGGGCGAGGTCGATCGTCACGTCGCGGGCCGCGAGCCGGTCGACCACCGCGGCCCCGAAGTCGGTGAGGCCTCCGTTGTCGAGCCCGGTCGACGACCCGCCGAGGGCGTTGTCGTGCAGGTGGGTGAGGCTCATCATGCGGTAGCCGTCGTCGGCGAGCGTGTCGACGTTTGCGACGTCCCCCTCCAGCGCGTGCAGCCCTTCGACGGCCAGCAGGGTGCCCATGGCGGACGGCGCCTCGCGCCGCTGCGCCAGCAGAGAGTCCAGGTCGGCCCGGGTGCGAAGGAGCATCAGCGCCTCGTCGCGGGCGACGGCACGACGGAGCTTTTTGGCCTGGTACCGGGCCCGTTCGAGGCGGCTCGTCCAGGTGCGCACGGGCCAGCGCTGGGCGGCGGCGAGGAAGGGAATCTGGTCGAGGGCATCGGCGTCCGTGCCGGCGTAGCTGCGGCCGAGCGGCACCTGCGTGACGGCCGCAAAGACCTGGAGGCCCACCCCGCCCTCCCGCAGGCGGGGCACGTCGGTATGCCCACGGTCGTGGCGCCGCAGCGGATCGCGGGGCCAGAGCAGGAGGTCGTTGTGGAGGTCCGCGACCGTCAGGGTGTCGTGCACCGCCTCGGCCCGCTTGGCCGCACCATAAGGCGGCTCCGCCTGGACGGTGTTGTAGCGCGCGTCGGCAATCGGGGCGGCCGCGGTAAAGTAGCCGACGATGGCCAAGACAAGAAGCCCGGCCAGGGCGTACAGGACGAGACGGAGCACGGATGCGGGACGTGTTGGGGACGGTGACGGGCAGTCCGACAGGGATTGCCCCTACATTTTCGTGCCCCCCAACGTTCACCGCGGGAGGGCCTTCCCCATCGCGGCGCCCCGGCTCCACACCCGTGTTCTACAACAGCCCCCCGCCCCCGAGCGGGTAAAAGAGCCCGAGCAGAACGCCGTACACGACGTGCCCCACGAGCGTGAGCACCGGCGTGCTGCGGCCGTAGTTGAGCGCCAGGAAGCCGGGCGGCTCCAGCTGTCGGGTGGGCGTGGGCCCGTGGTGCGTGCTCGCCATGCGGGGGTGGAGGTCCGGCAGCATGGGCATGAGCACGGCGAGCAGGAACAGGCCGTGGAAGACGCCCAGCAGGCCGCCGAGCCACCACGTGGCCCACTGCCAGCTCTCAAAGACCAGCGCGTAGAGGACCGCGAAGCTCATCCCGAAGGCGAGGTGCGCCCCGAAGCCGATGCCCATCGCCCGCCCCCGATGCGAGGTGAACATGCTCCCGATCATGTAGGGGAAGCTCATCCGGGACCACCCCAGCCCCTGGCTCGCCGACATCAGCAGCGTGAGCAGTCCCGTGGCGAAGAGGCCCCACAACAGGGCCGACCCAACATTGAGGGCGAATACGGACGTCATTGCGGCTCGGGGTGCTGGTAGAGAGGGGTGGCCTCCTCGGCCTTCGAAATCGTGATGGCGGCGTTAATGAGCCCGACGTGCGTAAACGCCTGGGGAAAGTTGCCCAGGAACGTCCCGGTGTCCGGGTCGATCTCCTCCGCGAAGAGCCCGAGGTCGTTTGCGTATCCGATCGTCTCGCCGAGCTTCTCGCGCGCCTCGTCGAGCCGGCCCAGTCGGGCGAACATCTCCTCGTCCCAGAAGCTGCAGAGGCCGAAGGCCCCTTCCTCGGACGTGAACCCGTCGTTGGTGTCGGGCGGGTACCGGTGGAGAAGTCCGTTCTGGGCCAGCTCCTCGTGGATGCGGGCAAAGGTCGACTTCATGCGCGGGCTCGTCGCCTCCTCGTACCCGTAGGTGGGAAGCAGGAGCAGGCTCGCGTCCAGCCGGTCGCCCCCAAACGTGGCGACGTAGCTTTCTTTCTCCTCGTTGTAGCCGTGCTCGTCCACCGCGGCCCGGATCTTGGTGGCCTCTCTCCGGTAGCGGTCGGCCGGGATGGAGACGTACCCCTCCTCGTGCAGCGCCAGGAGGCGCTCCAGGGCGACCCAGCACATGGCCTTCGAAAACGTGTGGTGGTGCCGCCCGGAGCGCACCTCCCAGATGCCCTCGTCCGGCTCCTCCCACCGGGCGCACACCTCGTTGCCGAGGCTGACGAGGAGACGGCGGTGCCAGTCGTCCAGCGCGTGCTCCCGTTGCACAAACTCGTACGCCGCGCTGATGAGCTCCCCGTACGTGTCGAGCTGGAGCTGGTCGTGCGCGCCGTTGCCCACCCGCACCGGCGGCGACGCCCGGTAGCCCTCCAGGTGCGACAGCGTGCGCTCCGACAGGTGGGTGTTGCCGTGCACGTCGTACATCACGTGCAAATCCGGTGCGGTCAGGCGCGTGGCGTGCAGGAGCCAGGAGAAGAAGGCGCGCCCCTCGTCCTCGTAGCCCAGTTCGTAGAGGGCCCGCAGCGTCAGGGCGGCGTCGCGGAGCCAGCAGTAGCGGTAGTCCCAGTTCCGCTCCCCCCCAATCGCCTCGGGCAGGGAGGTGGTGGGCGCCGCCACGATGGCGCCCGACGGGGCAAAGGTCATGAGCTTGAGCGTGAGGGCGCTCCGCACCACGGCGTCGCGGTAGGGCCCCTCGTACTCGCACTGCGCCGCCCAGTCGCGCCAGTAGTTGATCGTCCGGGCCAGCTTGCGCTGGGCGTGGTCGCCCAGGAGGGGCAGTACGGCCGGCGCCTCGTCGTCGTAGGTGAGCGAGAGGAAGTGCCGGTCGCCCGCACGCAGCGTCTGGTCTCCGTGGAGCGCGCTTTGCCCGGACGACGGCGCGAGGGGCACCTCGCTCCGCACGACGAGAACCGCCCCGTCGTAGTTGTAGAAGAACCCGTGGGGGCCCCGATCGTCGAAGGACGGGTCGAGCTGTGCGTACTCCAGGCGCGGCTCGCACACCACCTGAACGGTCACCGTCCCCTCCACACACTCCACCCGGCGCAGGATCTCGTGGGTCGGCCACAGCTCGCGGCGGTACGCCTCGGGCGGCCCCACCGGCATCAGGTCCGTCAGCCGGAGCACCCCCGTGTCCGTCGTGAAGGTCGTCTCCAGCACGTTCGTGTCGCCCATGTACCGCCGCTCCACCGAGTACTCCCGCGACGGCCGCACCTGAAAGTGCCCCCCACGCTCGGCGTCCAGGAGCGCGGCGAAGACGGACGGGCTGTCAAACCGCGGCCAACACAACCAGTCGATCGACCCGTCCGTGCCCACAAGGGCGGCGCTCGCGCAGTCGCCGATGACGGCGTAGTCTTCGATGGGGACGTACCGGTCGTCGGTGCCAGACATTCGAGGGCGATGATGACGGAGCGAGACAGACAATTCTTCTTCCCAAGGCCCGGGGAGCAAAGGCTGTTCGCCCCGATCCATATATGCCTTTTCCACAAGATCTATACCACCAGATCGGGGTCGGGCCGCTTTCTGATCGTTCCCGTCTTTCTGCGGGGCGGGAACTTGAACTGGAAATACTGAACGCCCATGATAGCGGGCGATCTGTGAAATGCCCAAAGCGTGACTCCGCTCTTACTCCGTCCGGCGCGGTGTTGTAAGAGAATTTCTTCTCCAATCGTGGAGGACGATGCGCTGCTCACCGAGGGAGCGGCGTTTCATTGTAAACTTTTTTTACTTTCATTTTGAAAATTATTTTTTAGATACGCTTAGACGTCACGATGCCGCTCTTCTGTGTAGAGCTCGCAAATTGGAGGTGAAGGACTTTCGATCTTCTACTTTCATCCGTACAGTTTTTGGGCAATGTACTCTTCTCCTTTCCTACAATCCGAATCATACACCTCTCAGGGGGACATATTTCGGACTGTAAAGGACGAGTGTTCGGGCGCAGGTAG
>NZ_JAZKRW010000173.1:0-4800 GCF_036626415.1 Salinibacter sp. | reverse complement strand
CCACCTCCACCGTCACGTGCCCCGAGTGCGGCGCGGAGACCGAGGCCGAGATGCCAGTCGACGGCTGCCAGTTCTTCTGGGGGTGTCCCGCCTGCGAGACGCTGCTGCGGCCCGAAGAGGGGGACTGCTGCGTGTTCTGTTCGTACGGAACGGCCCCGTGTCCTCCCGTCCAACAAAAGGGGGGGTGCTGAGGGGAATGCGAGTTGTGGATTGATCGAAGGGACGAAACGGACTAAGGCGTGCGTCCCCGAGAGACAGGGGAGGAACCCCAAACGGTTCGAGACGAAAACCCGCGAGTCTTCTCACACCATCGACCGAAGGGGATGACGCACAGTGTTTGGGCGTGGTACGGCGAGGCGGCGAAGACGGCCGTCGGCTTCTTTTGGAAGAGCGGCTGGGCGTTCGTGCTGGGCTACACCATCAGCGCCATGATCCAGTCGTTCGTCCCCAAGGCCCGGCTCACGCAGTACATGGGCCGGCCCGACGCGCAGAGTGTGGGGTTGTCCACCATCTTCGGGGCCGCGTCGTCGTCCTGCTCCTTCGCGGCGCTGGCCGCGGCCCGGTCGCTGGTGGCGAAGGGGGCCCACTTCGTAAGCGCCGTGGCGTTCATGTTTGCGTCCACGAACCTCGTCATCGAGCTGGGCATCCTCATTCTCATCTTTCTGGGGCCGCAGTACCTGGCGGCGGAGATTGTGGGTGGGCTGGTGCTCATCGCCATTTCCAGCCTGCTCATCCGGTGGACGTACCCGACGGACTGGATCGACGCCGCCCGCGAGAAGGTGGAGCGGGAGGCGCCCGAGATGGAGGCAGACTTCGACTGGACGGACCGCATCCGCAGCCGGATGGGCTGGCACATGGTGGGCACGTCCTTCGTCGAGGAATGGAAGATGGTATGGGAGGAGATCCTGATCGGCTTCACGGTGGCGGGCTTCGTGGCGGTGCTCGTGCCACAAAGTTTTTGGGAGGCGCTCTTTCTGACCAACTTCCAAGGCCAGCTCCCGGCGTGGGTCATCGCGCTGGAGAACGCGGTCGTGGCGCCCTTCGTGGCGGCGGCCACCTTTATCGGCTCGATGGGCAACATTCCGCTGGCCACCGTGCTGGCCTCCAACGGCGTGCTCTTTGCCGGCATCATGGGCTTCATCTACTCCGACCTGATGGTCCCCCCGCTCGTGGCGGCCAACGCCGAGTACTACGGCTGGCGCGTGGCGCTCTACATCGCCGGGATCATGTTCGTGAGCATCGTGGCAACCGCGCTGCTGCTGGACGGGGCCTTCGCCCTCGCCGGGTGGACGCCGCAGGGTGCGCGCGAGATTGCGTCCCTCACGCAGTTCAGGATCGACTACACCTTCTGGATGAACGTGGTGTCCGTTGGGGTCGTCGGCGGTCAGATGTACCTCCGCCGTCAGCACCGCCGCATGCACGAGGAGGGCGGGGGACACGATCACGACCACGGTGCGGAGGGGACGTCCCCGAAGCGGATGGTGGTGTACGCCTTCGTCGCCGTCCTGGTCGTCGGACTCGTCGCCTTTGCGGTGACCGGCGGCCCCGCCTAGGCTCTTTTAAGGCCTTGCCCCTGCCCTCGGGCGGATGCCCGCCGTGCAGGTCCTCCGTCTCGTCGTGTCCTCGGCGTCGTCCGGCAATCGCGAGAAACGCAACGTTGGGGGGCGCATAGGACCCGACAGCACATCACTTCTGGCTTTACCCCCAACCGTTTTCCCGCATGCTGATGACTCAGTTCTTCTCGATGCGTCGCCTCGGCCCCAGAATCGTCCTCGCAGTCGGCCTTGCCGTTGTCCTCGCGGCGTTTGGCGGACGTGCGGACGGACTGGCTGCTCCCAGTGACGAACGGAGCCCCGTGGCCGACACGATTCAGGTCACCATGACGGACCACGCCTACGAGCCGTCGGACCTCACCGTGCCGGCCGGGGAGGAGGTGACGCTCCAGTTCGTGAACGAGGGCACCGTTGAGCACTACTTCGTGGTTGGAGAGACCGTTGCGGATTCCGAAGAGGGCTTCGAGCAAAATCTCTTCGACGAGGTTGCGCTCGTGAAAAACAAGGAGACGCCCGAACACGAGGAAGACCAGGAAGAGGAGCACGAAGAGGAAGAAGAGCACCACGAGAATGAGTTTGAGTTGTCGCCCGGTGGCCGTGGCACCCTTACCTTCAGGCTCCCCGCATCGAAGGCCGGCACCTACACCATAGCCTGCTTCGAGACGACAGGGAACCGGGCGCACTACGAGATGGGCATGACGGGCACCCTCACGGTAACGACGGAGGGCCGGTAGACCTCCTTCTGGGCCATCCTTACCCCATCCGGAGCGGCCCGTCCAGAATCCTGGAACCACATACCCGTACCCCCCATATGCATCCGTCCATCTAAGCAACTGTCCCTCGTCCGATGCCCTGCCATCGCCCATCATTTCGGCTCGTTGCGGCCCTGCTCGTGGTCGCCGTGGGGGGCGGGTGGGGCGCAATGGGGGCCTACGCCGCCTGTATGGGTGAGACAGTGCCCCCGTCTCACTGCACGTCCGAGCGGGGGCCTGCACCGTCGTGTAGCGTAGAGGGAGGGAACGCGGCGGCATGCCTCCCCGCCCACGCCAACGCCGTGATGACCGACAGGGCGGAGGTGCTGGGGGGAGGCAGTGGGAGCGTCAGCACATCTCAGCGTCTGTTCGAGTCGACACAGCGCATCTCGACCGCCGACCTCACGCTCTGGCGTCCCGTCCTATACGCCAGTCGTCGCCACGTCCGGATCAGGGTCTGGCGGGAATGAGGTCCGTTCTGGTCGTCCGTACGCGGGACCCGCAGATCTGCTTCCTTAGCTGCTGGGGCTGCGGCCGTCGGGCCTAGACCCGGTCCTGGTGATCTGGGTCCGTGGCTCCTGCTGAGAAGTGGCGGCCGTCCGGCCCACCGGTGGACGCCCCCACCCTCAAAAGGGCGTCCTCTGCCCGATCCGCCCGCACCGACCAGCACGGCGCCCCTCCTACGTCGCCGACAGAGCCGCTCCCACGACTCAGAAAAAGTCCCTCAGCCATGCCCGACCCATCTTCTAACGGAAATACGCAGTTGAGCCCTGCGTCGATCGATCGTCGTGACTTTGTGAAGAGCGCCGGTGCCCTGACGGCCCTGGCCGGCTTGCAGACGCTTTCGCCCGGCTGGGCGCAGGCGTCCCCCAGACCTCCGGCCCGGGCCGGGGTGCAGGCCCTGGAACCGACCCGCCGCGTGGGCAACCGCGTCGAGTACGACCTGGAAATTGCACGCAAGACCTTTGAGGTGGACGGCCGCGAGACACGGGCCATTACCCTGAACGGCACCGTGCCGGGCCCGCTCCTTCGCCTGCAGGAGGGGGAGGAGGTCGTGCTGCGCTACCACAACACCCTCGACGAACCGAGCTCCATTCACTGGCACGGCCTGCTGATTCCCAATCAGTACGATGGGGTCCCCGAGGTGAACTACCCCGGCGTGCCGCCCGGCGAGACGTTTGAGGCGGGGCCCTTTCCGGTGCGCCAGTACGGCACCTACTGGTACCACAGCCACTCCGGCGTGCAGGAGCAGCTCGGCCAGCTTGGGCCGCTCCTCATCGACCCCGCGGGAGAGACGCCGTTCGACTACGACCGCGAGCTGGTGGTCGTCCTTTCGGACTGGACCTTCCAGGATCCCAACCAGATTTACGCCAATCTGAAGAAGGGCGAGGAATACTACAACTTCCAAAAGCGCACGGTCGGGGAGTTTTGGTCCGACGTCTCGGAGCAGGGCTTCTTCAGCGTGCTCAAAGACCGGCTGGCCTGGAAGCGGATGCGGATGAGCCCCACCGACCTGCAGTCCGTCCGGGGCCAGACGTACACGTACCTGATGAACGGCTCGGCCCCCGCCGACAACTGGACCGGCCTCTTCGAACCGGGCGAGCGGGTGCGGCTGCGCGTCATTAATGCCAGCTTCGCCACCATCTTCGACGTGCGCGTTCCGGGCCTGGACATGGACGTGGTACAGGTGAGTGGCCAGAACGTGGAGCCGGTGACCACCGACGAGTTTCGGATCGGGACCGCCGAGCGCTACGACGTGATCGTGGAGCCAAGCGAGGACCGCGCCTACACGGTCTTTGCCGAGTCCCTGAGCCGGAGCGGCTATGCCCGCGGCACCCTCGCGCCGGAGGAGGGCATGGAAGGCCCCGTTCCCGAGGAGCGGGAGCGACCGACGCTCACGATGGCCGACATGGGCATGATGCACGGCGACATGGAGGGCGAGGGCATGGACCCCGACAACATGGACATGAGCGGATCGGGGATGGGGGCGGCGGCCGGCACTGAGGCCTCGTCCGATCCCGAGGCCTCCGGGATGAATCACGGGGATCATGGATCGATGGCGGAGAGGGGGTCCACGGAGGAAGGCAGTCTTCGCCCCCCCGGCACTCTTCCCGAGCCGGTGCGGCACGACCCCGACAACGACCACGGCCCGGCGGAGGCCGGCGTGCCGATGATGACGCGCTCACGGCTCCAGGAGCCGGGCGTGGGCCTTGGGGACGACGGCCGACGCGTGCTCACCTACGACCAGCTCCGGGCGCTCGACGAGAAGGATTCATTCGAGGCGCCGGATCGAGAGATCGAGCTGCACCTGACCGGCAATATGGAGCGGTTCATCTGGTCGATCGACGGCACCACGTTCTCCGACGCGGACCCCGTCCGCATCAATCACGGGGAGCGGACCCGTCTCACCATCGTGAACGACACGATGATGAACCACCCGATGCACCTGCACGGGATGTTTATGGAGCTGGAGAACGGGCAGGGGGAGCGCGCCC
>NZ_JAZKRW010000172.1:0-4844 GCF_036626415.1 Salinibacter sp. | reverse complement strand
GGGGCGGCCTACCGCGACCAGGCCACCCTCGTCCGCCTCAACGACAGCCTGCGCGAGACGAGCCGCTCTCTCGACCTGAACGCGGTGCTGGAGGACCGGCCCCAGGCCAACGTGGTCCTGCGGCCGGGCGACAGCCTGCACGTGTCGTCCGCCCGCGCGATGGAGGGGGAGCGGAGGGTCCGGATTTCCGGGGCGGTGCGGGACCCGGGCACGTACCGCTACCGCGAGGGCATGACGATTCGCAGTCTCCTCCTGCAGGGCGGCGGGCTGACCGACGACGAGTACCTGAAGGACGTCTTTCTGGGGCGGGCGGACCTGTTCCGCGTGTCGGACGATGGGGAGGAGGAGCGGGTCCTTCCGTTTCACCTGGGCGACGCGCTGGCGGGGGAGGGCATGGCCGACCGCACGCTGCGGCCCGAGGACGAGATCCGCGTGTACCCGGCCACCGTCCAGCGCCTCGACGAGCAGTTCGTGCGCATCAGCGGGGCGGTGCAGGACACCGGCCGCTACGCGTTCCGCGACAACATGACGCTCAAGGACGCGATCCTGCAGGCGAACGGCTTTGCGGAGGGGGCGTCCCTCCGGCAGGTGACCGTCACCCGCATGGTGGAGCGGGAGGGCCAGGAGGGGCAGCGGGCCAGCACCGTGGAGGTGCCCCTGGTTGAGCGAGACCTGGACCCCGAGAACGTGAACTTTTCGGTCCGGGACACGGCCCGGGCTCTGAAGGCCGCCGATGACTTTCAACTGCAACACCGCGACCGGATCTTCATCCGACAGAACCCCGCGTTCCAGCCCCAGCAGACCGTCGCGGTGCAGGGCGAGGTGCAGTACCCGGGCGAGTACACGCTGCTGCGCGACAACGAGCGGCTCTCCAGCGTCATCCAGCGGGCGGGAGGCGTGCTGTCGACCGGCTACCTCAAGGGCGGGCGGCTCGTTCGGCCCGAGGCCCAGGCCGACCAGGACTTCCAGGTGCAGCGGGAGGGCGAGCAGGTCATCGTCGAGATGGAGCGGGCCGTACGCGGCAACCCGGCGGAGGACGTCATCCTGCGCCCGGGCGACGAGGTCATCATTCCGACCCAACCCAACACGGTGGCCGTGCGGGGCAACGTGGCGAACGAGGGCCTCATCAAGCACGAAGAGGGGCGGCGCGTGGACTACTACCTCGACCGCGCCGGCGGCACCCGCGAGAACACGCAGGACGTCTTCCTGACCCAGGCGTCCGGCGCCACCTTCAAGGTGAACACCGGCTGGTTCCGCCGCACGCCGGTGGTGGACGATGGGGCCGTCATCCGGGTCGAAGCAGAGCCCGAGCGGGAGCAGGAGATCGACTACTCTCAAATCGCCTCCAACGTGACGCAGGTCCTGTCGAGCACCCTCACTCTCATCGTGCTCGCGACGCGGGCCTTTAACTGACGGGTGGAACGAAGTTTGTGGAAAGTCTTTGTGGGGGAGGGGCATTCTCTGGTCACTGCCCCCCGTCGTGCGTTTTTAGGGAGTGTGTCGGACCCAGGCGCATGTCTTTGTGCGGCAGAGACAGAGAGGCGAAACGTAACTCCTGAGCCCGCGGACCGGGGGCCCCGTGAGCAATCCCAACGCATTGCATTCAGAACGGAGATCTCGACGCATGAAATACCTGATCACCGGCGGGGCGGGCTTTATTGGCAGTCACCTCGCGGATGCCCTCCTGGAGCACGGGCACCGCGTCCACGCCTTCGACAACCTGTCCACGGGCCGCCTCGCGAACGTCCGGCACCTGGACGACCACGACCGCTTTTCGCTGACGGTGGGCAATGTTCAGGACTATCACACGCTCGAAAAACAAGTTGTTGAGTGTGACCGCATTGTCCACCTGGCGGCCGCCGTGGGGGTGCAGCGCATCATGGACGAGCCCGTTGAGACCCTCCAGACCAACGTCGGCGGGACTGAAAATGTCCTACAGCTTGCCCACTACCACGACACGACGACGCTCGTGGCCTCTACGTCGGAGGTGTACGGAAAGGCGATGGGGAAAGACGAGGACCTGGAGGCCCTGAGCGAGGAGGACGACTGGACGCTCGGCCCCACCTCCAAGCGGCGCTGGGCGTACGCCTGCTCGAAGGCCACGGATGAATTTCTGGCCCAGGCGTACCACGACGAGCACGACCTCCCGGTCGTCATCGCCCGCTTCTTCAACACCGTCGGCCCCCGCCAGTCGGGACGCTACGGGATGGTCATTCCCCGCTTCGTGGAGCGGGCCCTCGCGGGCGCCCCGATCGAGGTGCACGGCGACGGCACGCAGACCCGCTGCTTTACCCACGTGGCCGATGCGGTCTGGGCCACACGGAAACTCCTCGACGCCCCCGAGGCGAGGGGCGAAGTGTTCAACATCGGGCAGGGGACGGAGATCTCGATCAACGAGCTGGCCGAGCGGATCCGGTCGATGACGAACTCCGACTCGGACATTGTCCACGTGCCCTACGAGGAGGTGTACGGCCCCGAGTTCGAAGACATGAAGCGCCGAACGCCGGACGTGAGCAAGCTCCACGCCGCCACGGGCTACGTCCCGCAGCACTCGACCGACGACATTCTCCGCGACGTGATTGCGTCCGTGGACGAGGCGGCCGACGCGGAGCCGGTCGAAGAGGCCTTCGCCCTCTAGGGGGCGGTCAAGCAGTGGTCGGTCACTCCTCAGTCTCTGCGGGTCCGGTGCGCCCTCAAACATTCAAGGCAGGTCGCGCGGGGCGCGTCCCTCCCGCAGTTCCGGCGGTAAGAGCAGAGCAGGAGCATGAAAAAGACGGAACGATTTTTGTGAAGATGTGAAGGTCCCCGCACATCTCGTCTCGACGGACGCTCGGTTGCGCATCTCTTTCATTGGTCGACGCACTTCATGGAGTCGACGATACGTTTCCTTTGGCCCGTCGTGGGAGCCGGCCTCGTGGCCCTGCTGACCACGGCGTTGTGTACGCCCCTTGTAATTCGTGCGGCTCGTAGGTTTGGGTGGGTGGACCGGCCCAGTGACGACCGCTGGCATGAGCGCCCCACGGCCCTCATGGGCGGCATTGCGCTCTTTGGGGGGATTTCGGCGGGGCTCCTTTGGAGTGCGCCGGGCGCCGCCGTTCTGCCGTTCTGGGGTGGGGCGGCGCTTCTGTTCGCGATGGGCCTCGTGGACGACACCTACCCCGTGCCCCCCGCCGGCAAGCTGACGGTGCAGGTGGCCGCCGCCGGCCTCCTTCTCTACGGGGGCTACGCCTTCGGGCCGGCGTGGCCCGTCTGGGTGTCCACGCCCCTGACGCTGCTGTGGGTGGTGGGCATGACCAACTCGGTGAACTTCCTCGACAACATGGACGGCCTCGCAGCGGGGATTGCGGGCATCGCGGCGGCGGTCCTCGGGGCCCTCGCCGTGGGGGCCGGGGCCCTGACGGCCGGCGTCCTCGCGGCCGCGGTGGCCGGGGCGGCGTTCGGCTTCCTGGGCTTCAACGCCAAGCCCGCGCGCATCTTCATGGGCGACTGCGGCAGCCTCGCCCTCGGGTTCTTGCTCGCCGGCCTGGGGCTCGCCGTGCAGGCGGAGATGCCGGTCGGCGATCCCGTCGCGGTGGCGCTGGTGCCCCTCGCTGTGCTCGCCGTGCCGATTCTCGACACGACCCTCGTGACGGTGATGCGCCGCGCGGCGGGGCGCTCCGTCGCGCAGGGGGGGAGCGACCACACCTCGCACCGACTCGTCTTCCTCGGTCTCTCGGAGCGGCGGGCCGTCTGGATGCTGTACGGCCTGAGCCTGCTCTCCGGCGCCGGCGCCCTGCTCGTGCTCGTTGCGGACCCGGCGCTGTTCTACGCGGTCGTGGGCCTCGGCGGCGTGGGCCTCGGGGTCCTGGGGGTTCAGCTTGCCCGGGCCCGCGTCTACGACGACGAGGCGCCTGCCCTGCCGCGGACGGCCCTCGCGCGGCGCCCCTTCCGCGCGCTTCACCGCCTGGCCGGGCCCCACTGGAAGGCCGTCGTCGGCGTCCTCGGGGACGCCCTGATCGTAGGAGCGGCCTTCGTGGGGGCGCACGTTCTGCGGCATGGGGGACACCTGCCGGGGGGCGTCGAAGGCTTTGTGCTGGAGGCCCTCCCCCTCGTCCTCGCGGCGAAAGCGATCGTCTTCTACGCGGGGGGGCTCTACCGCGGCCTCTGGCGGCACGCCGGCACGCCGGAGCTGCTGCGCACGATCACGACCACCCTCGCGGCCTCTGTGCTCGTGGCGGCCCTGCTCATGGGCCTGTACGGCGCGGCGGCCGTCCCCGCGGCGGCCCTCGTCATCGACTGGATGATCACCACGGGGGGCGTCGCCGGGGCGCGATTTGGATTTCGGGGGCTCCGGCAGTACTTTGTGTCTCGTCGGTCCGGGGCCCGGCGGGTCCTGATCTACGGGGCCGACGACACGGGCCTGCTCGCCCTCCGCACCCTCCGCCACGACCCGGAGCGACCGGCCGAGCCGGTGGGCTTCGTGGACGACGACCCGCTCACGGAGGGACAGACCGTGCAGGGGCTGCGCGTGCTCGGCACCCGGACCGACCTCCTGCGTCTCTGCCGCGTCCACGACGTCGACGAACTTCTCATTGCCACCGACGCCCATGTGCCGGAGCGTCGCCGCGTCCTGGCCGAGACGTGCCGCGAGGCCGGGGTCGACTGCCGGGCGTTCGCCGTGTCTTACGCGTCGGTCTCGCCGGGCGCGGACACGCCGCCGGCCTCCGCCGAGACGCCCGTGCCGGTCGGCGAGTCCGCAAACGGGGAGCATGCGGATGTTGCTTCAAACGGGACGCCCGCGAATGGGACGTCTCCGCAACACGGATCCCTGAACGGGCACTAGCCGCCCGTTCCCTTCATGTCTG
>NZ_JAZKRW010000171.1:0-4868 GCF_036626415.1 Salinibacter sp. | reverse complement strand
GCGAGCCGCTGAGGCAGGCGTTCAGGGAGGGCGATTCGAAAGCTGGTTGTACCTGCGGTCACGTCCCGACTACGTGGAACGTCCACGCCCGGACATTGAGGTCGTCTCTCTGAACGAGGCGGGACCCGAGGCCCTCATTACGTTGCCGGGCGTAGGGGAGACCATCGCCGAACGCATTATTGCGTTTCGCGAAGAACGCGAAGCCCCCATCACCGATCCGTACCAGCTCACAGAGGTATCCGGGCTGACCGAGAACCAAATTGAGCAGTGGCGCGGTCTCGTCGATCCTGCTCTTGAGCCGTCGGACTAAGCGTTTTCGCAGTTCCCTCGATCCAGCCGTCCTTCTGATTTTTTCCGAGTAAGTTCGCCATGCCGACTGCCCTCAATACACCCATTGTGCAGGACGGGCTCGAACGCATTCCCTTTTTCAACGGCCGCGTGCTTACCGCCGAGGACTTGAGCGCGGAGCAGACCGCCGATGCGACTGAACGCCAACGCCTCGGCCGCGCGCTGGGGACGGGGGTGGTCGACGGCCTGTTCGTGCGGAAGACAAGCGACGAGACGGTGACGGTCGAGGCCGGCCTCGGTTTAGCCCCGAACGGGCAGATGGTCGAGCTTCCGCAGACGACCGAGGTGTCAGTTGTCTCCAGCATCGAGCGCGAGAAGACGACGGGAACGAAGGGGGCGTTTAAGGACTGTGCGGTACAATCGGCCACCATTACGACTGGCACCGGGGCGTACCTGCTTGTCGCCGAGTCGGCCTCGACGCCGGAGGGGCGCACCCCAAGAACGAGTCTTGGTGGAGACGGAAGGGTGGGGGAATGTGGGGCCGAGCGCCGCGTCGAAGGTGCGCGGATGCGACTGGTGTCTCTCGATGCCAGCACGATGGAGCCCATTGATGCCTCGCTCGGCGAACGCATTCAGGCCTTGGCCGAAGACGTCGAAAGCGCTCGTGCAGCCGGGGAGCGTCCCGATCCGGCCTCGGTCTCCCGACTCCGTAACCTGTGGGCTCACGTCCTCCTGCGTGGATCGGTGTCATCGAGTGCCGGTGGTCCGTCGGCTGCTGCAAGGGCAGCCCCCCGGTCCCAGCTGTCGATGCAGGAGGTCACTGGGTCCCGCGCCGTTCCGGTTGGTCTGGTCTACTGGGCCTCCGATCAGATCGAGTTCGTCGACGTGTGGGCGGCACGAACCGTCGTCCGCCCGCCCACCGACACGGAGCGCGGTGCTGCCCTCTCCGACCGGCGGCTGGAGCGGTATCTTCAGTTCGTCGATCATATCGGAGAGGTTGTGGCGTCGCATCCGAATCCCCGCGAGATCCGTCTCGATAACTACGTGCGATTCGTTCCGCCGGTTGGAATGGTCGCAGCATTCCAGGTGGACGCCCCACAGGGGGTCGACCCCGACCGATTTCTGGAGCGTTACTCGCGGGGGACGACCGGGCGCAAACGGTCGGGGCCAATCACCAACGTCCTTCACCGGTCCTTCTCCTATCCCCCCATCGACCTCGACGCTCGCCCAAACCTGCTACGATTCCGAGTCGGATTGGCGTCAGACACGAATCCGCCGGGCCTGTTTTCACGCCCCATCCTTGTATATGTGCATCGCGACGTCGGTGTGGCGTCGACGACCGATGGGGCGACGATCGTCTTTGAGACGGCGCGAGCAGTGTACCGAAGTCTTTTGGAGGCTCGCGCCTTCGAGCCGGCTGAGCTACAGAGCACATCACAGGTGGAGGCCATGACGACCATCCGGGGGGATCTCCGCGGGCTCTTGGAGCGGGCCGGCCAGGGGGCAACCCGCACCGCTCAGGGAAGCGATGTGGCCGGGACGCTGGATGCCTTCCAGCACCTCTACGAGGAGCAGATCCGTGTCATGGAGCGGTTCCGAAAAGACATTGAGGGCATCGAGGAGGAGGGGCCGCGCCAACGGTTCGCCGGCGATGTGGAGGCACGGCTGCGACAAACCGGCGGATCTAATTTGTCGGCTACTCTCAAGTCGGCGCTGAGCGACGACGACCTTGTAGCGGCAATCGATGCTCAGGCGGCGGTGAATGAGTATGTAGGCCGTTGGGTGGGGGATACCATTGCCACAGGACCGACGACCCTCCAGCATGTTGGAAGTCCGGACGGGGATGTGCTCGTGCCCCCGGGGACTGAGGGGGCGCCCTCCACCTTCACCTACGAGTTCGATCTCAAAAACGAAACGGATCAACGTCTCACGTTTCAGCTCTCAGCCCAGGCGACGGCACCGACCGGGGACTGGACGGGGAGCACAACCGTGCGTGACGCGCAGGGCAACGAGACGACCACGATAAAGATCGACAGCGCAACGACTGAGACCCTCACCGTGGACGTCACGCCCCCGCAAGGGACCACCGTTGGGGAAACGGCGACCCTCACTGTGCGGGCAACAGTGCCGGCACCCAACGACCGCACCATGGAAGAAACGCTTCAACTTCCCATCGAAGAATCCACTGGTCCCCCGACCACACACATCATTGAGCTCTCCAATCTGGTCGTCTTCAATCGGAATACCCTGCAGCCGTACGCCCTTCCAAACGATCCGGCAACGACTCCCATCGAGATCCCGACATCGGACCAGATCCGGATCCGAGTCGACGCCACATTTACGGCGAGTGCCGATCCAACGACTGGTGTGGACTTCGACGTGACGGCCTCGCTCACGATTCCGTCCGACGGCGACGGGAGCCCTGATGAATGGCCCTTCGACCTGTTTCGAGACACCACGCTGATTGGGTCTGCGACGGACGGAACTGCGACAGGCGTCGTGGAGGATCTCTCGGATGGGAGCAGTCTCCGGTTGAAAATCGACATGAACGTTCCGGACACCGCGGGGCGGGAAGCCGTCGTTTCGCTCAATGTCGAGTCTTCGGCCCTGCAGATCAGCGACGGAACCGGGGATCTGCGACTCAGGGTCGTATCGTCCTGAAGGATGTGTAGTCTTTTGTCACCCCGAACCCACGTCTCCTCCCTTCCAAACTCCGATTCATACCCATGTTTGCCTCTCGTCACAGCATCCAGTTGGTCGCCTTTTTTCTCGTCGGGCTACTGCTGAGCACTGTAGGACAGGCGTCCGCAGATCCATGTGCAATTGAGCTTCAAAAGCCGGGGTCGAGCGTCACCATCGACGGGGTTCAGGGGTCAGGCGAGTGGTCGCAGGCCGGCCAGATCTCGTCGTCGGATGGGTGTCTGGACCAGGTTCAAGAGCTGAACACCAGCCGGACGTACGATATCACGGTCTACTCGCAACGGTACGACCAGGGAGGCACGGAGTATCTCGGCTTCCTGTTCGTGGTCCCCGACGCCACCACTCAGGATTCGAAAAATCCAGCGGACAGCACGACCGAGCAGATCTACGTATATTTCGACCCGAATCGAAGCGGGGGAACGGCGCTGGCGACTGGATCGGCCGGGAGTCGTGGAACCGACTACCGGTTAAAGCTCCAACACGGGTGGAAATCTCAGACGGGAGGGGGGCTGCAGTCAAGCCTTGAGTGGGCCACACCATCCGCGTCCGCAACCTGTTCGCAAAACTTATTCAAGCCAGCCACCCTGCCGTCGAACGCAACCGAGGCGGTTTCAAAGCGGAGTCCCGGGGCCGGGTACGTGGCGGAGGTGCGCATTCCGGTCAGTGCAATCGGAAATCCTGGCAGCGGTGCTGCCGATCCGGACATCGGCGTCGCGTTCGCTGTGGTTGACGATCAGGGCACATATCAGGCCTCCTCCGTCGTCACCGACAAGTTTGCCGCCTCTTTTCCGGCGGTATTGCCGAGCAACAACGCCAACAATCCGGCCACTCCCTGCCCTGCGGAGTACCACAAGCCTGAAAACTACGGGGTGGGGCTCTGGACCTCCACCACTGGGGACGTCACGATCTCCCGTCAGCCCGTTTTCTGGAATAGCCAGGACATCCGGGCCCTGCAGTGTGGGGAGATGAGCACCTATACCTACTACTCGGATGCGCCGTGCGAGCTGACTTTGGAGGCGACGATTCACAACTCTCGCCCAGCCGACCTCGTCCGGCATGTGCTGTACGTTTGGGCGGATCACGGGGCAAGCCCCTCGACCTGGCGCTTCGTTGACCTACAGCAGAGCACTGTGCCGGCAGGGGGGAGCCAAACCATCACGTCGGCTGTCTGGGGCCAGGTGCCGTCCGGGCTGGCCCATCACCCGTGTGTTCGGGCGTACATCCTGCCGCAAAACCTGAATCAAGGAGGGTGGAGCGCCTCAAGAGTCCGGAATATTAGCTCCAGTTCGGATCTCACCGACATGATGAGTGCCTACGGGCTGAACACAGCGAACTGGGCACAAAAAAATATCAGCGCGAGCAGTGGGACCAACGAGTGCCCGAATGAGGGATGTCGAATTGAGGCAGGAGGAGACTCCGGAGACATCGGGGCTCCGGGAGTCGGGTGGGAAATTGAGGGGATCCTTGCTGGTCTTCTGCTGATTTTGGTTCTGGGCGTCGCAGTGATGGAGATCCGCCGCATTCCATGGCGTCGGACACGACGGGCGCTGCCGCTCGTGCTGGTCCTCGGGGTAGTGGCCGCGTGCACCCCGAGTGCTTCGGATCTCCTTCTCTCGGACTCCGAGTTTAATCAGTTCCACTCCGACAATGCCATCGTGCAAATGCAGGTGTACGGGGTGGTCCCTGTCGAAAATCCGGATCCGGAGACCTCCAACTTCTACGATGTGATCGGGGGGGTGCACCGCCTAATCCCCGAGAGCCAGCTCGCTGAGCGGGGCCGAGACGGCATTCCCCTTGAGCTAAGGGTTACAAACACCAACACGGAGCCCCAGCGCGTCCTGCTCAGTGTGGAAAGCGTTCTTCCGCCGGCGCTTCAGGAG
>NZ_JAZKRW010000170.1:0-4947 GCF_036626415.1 Salinibacter sp. | reverse complement strand
TTCCTTTTCTTCGTCGCTCCAAGCTCGACTTGGAGCCCATGACCCGTGCAGCCGGATAGACTCCAGATCGGGGTTCTGGAGCGACGTTTTGTCAAAGCAACTGTGCAGGTCTATCAGATGTCGGACGCCCCAAGAACGCCAAGGGCTATTTCTCCAGGCCCGGGTTCCGGTTCAGGAACTCGTCGTACAGCTTCGTGGCCCGGTTTTCGAGCGGCAGCTTGTACCCGTCGATAAAGAGGTGCTGCACGTCGGTCGCGGGCTGAAGCGGGTCGCCGTTGGCGACGAAGAGGTTGGCCCGCTTGCCGGCCTCGATGGTTCCGACCTGGTCCGCGACCCCGAAGATCTCGGCCGGGGTGGTCGTAATGGCACGGAGGGCTTCGGTTTTGCCGAGGCCGTGGGCGGCGGCGAAGCCGGCGTGAAAGACGAGGTTGCGCACGTTTTCGGTCTTGCCGGAGCGGAGCGCCACGGTCACGCCCGCCTCATGGAGCAGGGCGGGGGTGCGGTACGCCTTGTCGTAGCGGTCGCTCTCCCGACTCGGGGGCTGCATGATGGAGCCGACCAGGACCGGCACGTCGGCCGCGGCGATCTCGTCGGCGACGCGCCACCCCTCCAGGGCCCCACTCAGAATAAGCTGGTCGAGCACGCCGCGCTCCTCGGCCCAGTCGAGGGCCTTCGAGATGTCGGGCGCCGCGTTGGCGGAGATCATGAGCGACTGCTCGCCCCGAATGACGGGCAGAAGGCCCTCCATTGCGGGCACGAACTCGGGCTGACGCCGCGCCTCGGGCTGCTCCGCCACCGCCGAGTCGATCCGGGCGTACCGTTCGGCCTCGGTCCACAGTTCGTTGAGCTTGTTGAGAGCTTTTTCGGATTCTTTCTGGATCGTCTCGGGTGACCGGTCGTCCGACGGCCCCTGACGCCCCACGGACGGGAAATTGAGCTTCGTGAACGTCACGCCGCCCAGGTGCATCTGCTCGGGGGTGTAGCCGTGGAGGCCAATGAGGGCGGCCGTGCCCGGCAAGATTCCGTTCTCTGGCTCCGTGATGACGGAGGTGATGCCGTGGACGCGCGTCGTGGGCACGTGCACGGTGCTGGGGTTGACGGCCGTGAGGGCGTTCATGTGGGCCGTGAGGTCGCCAATCTCGTTGAAGTCCTGCGTCTCCGGAAGCGAGCCAACCTCCGCGAGGCCGAGGTGCGTGCCGCTGTCGATGAACCCGGGATATATCCTCTGGCCCGAGAGGTCGAACGCCTGGGCGTCGGACGGCACCGACACGTTCGGGCCCACGGCGGCAATCGAGTCGTCACGGATGACGACCGTGCCGCCGTCGAGGGTGTCGCCGGGGGCGACGATCACCTGGGCGTTCGTCAGGGCAAACGGCCCCTGAAAGCCGGGCTGCTTCTGGGCGTGTGCGGGCAGGGCCAGGAAGAGGGCAACGAATAGCGTCAGCACCGCGGAGACGCGCTGAGGCCGCGGGCGGGAGGGAGAAAGCATGAGCAAACGTGTTGGTCAGCAGGCGGTCGGAGAGGCGGTGGGGGCGGGGGTTACTGGTCCGCGTTTTCGAGGGTCACACCGTTGCGGGTGGCGCGCAGCTGCGCGACGCCCTTCAGGCAGCTGTGGGCGGCATGGCGACTCCAGCCGTCCCGCGCCAGGTCGACGGTGCCCTCAGGATCCACGCGGAGCCGCATGTCGTCGGGGTCCTCCTCGTGGTCGAAGCGCACGACCCCGTCGACGTACGTCCGCTGCGGCTCGGTGTAGACGGACAGCGGGTGCTCGCTGAAGATCGCAAGGTCGGCGGCTTTGCGCTCCTCGATCGATCCCACGCGGTCGTCGATGCCCAGTTGGCGGGCCGGGTTGATGGTGATGAGCTCCAGGGCCTGGGTGTCCGAGAGGTCGCCGTACCGCTGGGTCTTGGCGGCCTGAAGGTACAGGTCGCGCTGCTCCCCCGGAATGTCGGTGTTGATGGACGCGTTGACGCCGTTCTCGGCGAGTATGGCGGCGTTGTAGGCGGTCGAGTAGTAGACCTCAAACTTGTACGACCACCAGTCCGAGAAGACGGTCGCCCCGGCGCCGTCGTCGCCAAACGCCGCCAGCTCGGGGGCAATCTTAAAGCCTTCGTTGACGTGGTGGAAGACGAGGTCCTGGATGCCGAAGTCCTCGAACACGTTCATCAGCATGAGCAGCTCATCGGCGCGGTAGCCGTGGGTCTGTACCAGAATGTCGCCCCGGAGGACGCCCGCGAGCACTTCCAGCCGCTCGCTGTGGGCCGGCGGCCGAGCCCGCTCGCCACTCTGATGGGCCTGTTTTGCCTCCATGTAGCGCTCCGCCTCGGTGAGGGCCGTCCGGATGACCTGCTCTACGCCCATGCGGGTGCCAGGCACCTGGTTGCGCCCTTCGCCGTACAGCCCGGTCGGGTTCTCCCCCAGGGCAAACTTGATCGTCCGGGGAGCGTCGTCCATCTTCAGGCGGTCGGGGTTCGTGACGCCGTAGCGCAGCTTGATCGTTTCGTTGCGGCCGCCGATGGGGTTGGCGGAGCCGTGCATCACGTGGGCGGTCGTCACGCCCCCCGCCAGCGCGCGGTAAATGCCGATGTCGTAGGGATTGAGCACGTCGCCGACCCCGACCTCCGCAGTCACCTGGTTCGTGGCCTCGTTCACGTTGCTGATGGCCATGTGCTGATGGGCCTCGATGATGCCCGGCATCACGTACTCGCCGCTGGCGTCGTACGTCTCGACCCCGCTCGGGGCCGAGAGGTCCGTGCCCACCTCGGCGATGTTGCCGTCGCGGACCAGGATGTCGCCGTTCTCGATGGTGCCGTTCGTGACGGTCAGCACGGTGGCGTCTTGAATGAGCCAGTCGTCCGGGGCGTCGCCGCGCAGCTGGTCTTGGGCCTGTAGGGGCGAAGCCACCAGCAGGACGGCGGCGAGGGCGCCGAGGGCGGAGGAAAGGCGGGAGGGGAAAGCAGAGAGCATAAGGGATCGGAAAGACGGAACGCAGAATATCGTCGGAGGGGGCGTGCGGAATGCGCCGCGGTGCGTGCGGGCGGACACTACCTCTGAGTCGCATCCGGGCCGCTGGTGCGCTCGCCGGAGATGGGGAACGAGCCGCCAGACGTGGAGGCGGACCCGTCGAAGGTCTCGCCTTCGACCGTGACCGAGACGGACACGGAGCCGCCCTGCGGCGAGTTCACGGTGAACGAGAGGGTGGTCCCGTCGAACGAGACCGACTGGAGGGATTGCTCGTCGCCCTGCGGCCCCACGAAGGTGCCGTCCAGGCCGGACTCATCGCCCTCGATCGTGACCTCGCCGGAAAGATCGCCCTGCGGGGTCTCGAGGGTGTACGACCACGTCCCGAGCACGGCAGAGACGTCGCCGCTGACCTCGCCCTCGTCGGACCCGTCGGCGCCGTAGTCGTAGAGCTGTCCGTCCACGAACACGTGCTGGACCGACGCGTCTTCGCCGAAGTAGGGTCCGTCAGTCACGACGAGGTTCGCAATCTTGCCCTCCTCGACGGTCCCAAGGCGATTGTCGAGCCCGAGCAGGGCCGCGGGGCGGGTCGTGAGGGCGGCCAGGGCCGTTTGCTCCGGGAGGCCCTGATCGATCATGGTGCGGAGGTTGCTGCGGACGTCGCCCGGATCGGCCTCGCGGCTCGTGAACCCGAACTCGAGGCCCGCCTCGTGCAGGGTGGCGGCCGTTTCGAGGTAGGTCTGCCGCTCCATGGCGTGGCGGAGCTCCAGGTTTTCTTCTTCCTCGGCGACGGTCTCGTGCGACGGAGTCTGGAGGTCAGGGCTGTAGTATCGAGAGGGCGTGCCCGTCGTGTCGGCCACTGTGGTGTCCGAACCGCTCGTTCGCGTCGGCTCCTCGGGCAGGTCGAGCGTCAGGAAGAGGGGGGCGTCGGCCTGCCGAAGCGTGCCGACGAGCTCGTGGCCCTCCTCCAGCCCGGCCAGCACGAGCGGGAAGCCCAGCTCCTGACGCAGCGCGAGGATGCGGTGGAGGGACAGGGCCTCGTCGGCGTAGAAGGCGAGCGGCGTCTCGCCGTTCAGGACCGGGAAGAGGGCGCTGTGCTGCGGGTCCTGCGGCGGTTGGGAGCGACCCGTCGGATTGCGCTCGTAGGCGGCGTCGAGCTCCTGCCGACGCTCTGCCTCGCGGTAGAGTTGCCGCATCTGTGCAATCACGGCCATGTCTGTGGCCGGGTACACGTAGCCGTCGGCCGTCTGGAGCTGGGCGAAGAGGGTGGGGCCGGTCTCCAGGACCATGTCGTTGGCCGTCTCCCCGCCGTAGAAGACGTGGGCGCTGGCGCCGGGGAGCATCTGTCCCTCCGGGGCGACGTGGCCGAGGGTGAACCCGGCCTTCCGCAGCGACCGCAGGTCCGACTCCTCGGGGGACAGGAACGGGCGGACGGACCGGTCCGGCTGAATGCCCGCCGCGTCGGGGGGCGGGGTGCCGGGGTCCTCGACGTCTTCGTCGTCCTCGGTGTCCGGCATCTCAACCCCCGCGTGGGAGAGGCCGTCGATGAAGCCGGCGTAGACGACGAGCGAGTCGGCCTCGATGGTGCGGGCGTCGTACGGCACCTCGGCGTTTTCTTCCACTGCCTCAATCACGCCGTCCCGCACGACGACGGTGGCGGACTCGAGCACCTGGCCGGGCGCCTGCACGACGCGGGCGTTCCGGAGGGCGTAGGTGTCGGTGACCGTCGGCACCTCGTAGTCCTGAGCACAAAGACGAGACGGCAGAACCAGTAGGACGAGGCCGAGAAGGCCGAGTCCGTAGCGGCGAAATGTCGAAGCAGTCATGCGGGCGGCGGACGTCCAATGAGGAGTGAGGACCAAGACATGTCCAACATAAGAATGCCGGTGGATAGTGTCATCCGGGTCGTCGCACCCACCCGGTGACTCATCGTTCTGGGATGCAGTTCGTCGGGTCGGTGCGACCGAAGGGCGGGAACCAGTGGGG
>NZ_JAZKRW010000169.1:0-4958 GCF_036626415.1 Salinibacter sp. | reverse complement strand
CCAGCCCGTCACGCCGGGCTTCCCCCGGAATCTCTCAGGTGCGTGGGCAGGGACCGGGGCGCTCCGGAGTCGAGCTCAGGACGCCACGCGCATCTTGAGGGCGTTCCAAGAGATGTCTCGTTGGGCGGCACTTCCTGTGCGCCCGGCCCTTCGCGGGCAGGCGTTCCGCGACGCGTTCAGGGCGTCAGTCGGAGCCGGCGGACTCGATGAAGGTGTCCGACACCTCCACGCTCTGGGCCTCCGATCGAACATATTTCCGGAAGCCGCCGAGGTCGGCCTCGCCCTCGGCCAGGCTGTCCCGCTCTGCTTCGAACCGAAACGTCCCGTCGTCGGCCGTCTCGATCTCAAAGAGTACTTTGTAGCGGACGATGGCGCGCTCGCCGACATTCTCCGCCCGGTACTCCACGTCCACGAACACGCTGTCGGCCCCGGTGCTGTCGCGGTTGATGGGGTCGTTGAACCAGTTGGTGACCTGGGCGGACAGGGAGTCGCTCTCGGCGCTGTTCTCGGGCTCGAGCAGGATGGAGGCGTTGGACGTCTGGCCTTCTTCCACCCGCACCGTCACGGAGCGGGACCCGAAGTCGCTCTTGGAGGCGGTCACCGTGTAGTTGCCGGTGGGAATGTTGTCGAGGGAGAAGGTGCCGTCCTCCGCGGTGAGGACCGACTGGGTGGGCGGGCTGGTGGTCACGTTGGCGCGGGGAATGGGGGCGCTGGTCTCCGCGGACTCGACGGTGCCGGTGAGGGTGCCGCGGGTCTCGGGCCCCACCGTTTCCTCGTCACAGCCGACCAATGCCCCGGCCACGAGGAGGAGACACGCAAGAGAGAGGAGAGACCCGGACGCTCGGACGTTCGGAATGGGCATGCGGGGGGAGAGGAAAACCTTGGTGAGAAGCGGAGCGGCGCGGCGATGAGGCGTGCCGTGTTTTCCGGCGGTCGCAGGGGACGTACCACTGGGTGCAAGATGTGTGCCGAACCCTCCGCAGGGCAATCGCATCAACAGTTTTTGCTCGACGGCACCTCCCGAACTTGACGTTCCGACCTTGAAAGCATTTCCGTCGTCGCTCCAACCTTGATGTGGAGCCCATCCATCCGTCAGATGTGCCCTCCTTATTCAAGATGGATGGGCCCTGCGTCGATGCTGAATCGAGTGCAGCACAGGGCTCAGAGCGACGGTGTGGGGAGGATCGTATCGGATACGATTACCCCGGACCCTACGGCATCGTGTGCCGGAGCCGGGCCTGGTCGATGGGCGTGTCGTCCCAGCGGACGCGGACGCGGAGGTCGATGCGGGCGCCGGGCTGGACGCTGACCTGCGTGGTGGAGAGGGTGTCGGTCTGTCCCGGCGCGGTGCGGAACGTGCCGGACTGCGTCGTGCGGGCGGTGCCGGCCGCCCCGTCGCGGCGCACCGACAGCTCGTAGGTGAGCGCCCCCGTGGGGCCGTCGGCGTTGACGAAGAGGCCCCGGATGCGAAGCTGATCGCCGACGCGCTGCGTGTCGATGCGGGCGTGGGTGCTGTCGGACACGGCCGAACTGGACGCCGGCGAGACGGACCCGGCGCCGCCCAGAAGCAGCAGCACGCCGACGACGGTGGCGGGACCCGAATGGAGAAGAGAGGCCATCATGGGGAAAAGAGACGAGGGCAGAAGAGCCCGGCCGAGCCTACTCAAGCGAAAGGGGGCCGAAGGCGTCCCGGCGGATCACCAGCTCGATGCCATTGCCGTTCATCTCGGCGTTGACGGGCACGGTCGTCTCCAGGCTGTTTCCGCTTCCGTTCTGCAGGACGTTCATGTCGAGATCTTGGACCGACGTGTCCATCAGAAATCGGTTCTCGTCGCCGGTCTGCAGCAGGTTCATCGCGTTGCCGGACCCGTTGAGGCGGATGCCCGCCGCGTTGTCGGTGCCCAGCTGCGCGATGGCGGTCTGGTTGCGGTTGCCGCTGTGCACCGCCACCGCCCGGTTTCCCGTTCCCGAAGCGCCGGGACGGAAGGTGCGGACGGCCTCGAACACGTCGGTCGCGGAGAGGCCCTCCGGCAGCCCGTCGCCAAAGCCGGCCGGCAGTGAGCCGCCTCCCTGCGCAATGGCGATTTCATTGTTGTCTCCGATTTGGGAGGCGGAGGCCTCGTTGCCGGTGCCGACCTGCCGGATCCGGGCGTCGTTGCCGCTGCCGTCCTGGAAAATGGAGGCGCTGTTGCCGTCGGTCGGCGTCAGGTCGGGGGCGCCTTCCGGAATCAGGGTCGTCACGTCGCCGACGGCGCCCTCGCCCTGGGCGACGATCACCTCGGACTGGGAGGCGCCCTTCACGTCGGGCGTCGCGTCCTCCCCGACCTGCTCGACCTGCACCTGGGCGTGTGCACACGTCGCACCGAGCGCCAACAACCCAGTCAGAAGAAGACCGGTGAGGGCAAAGGGCATCCAGCGGGGAGAGAAGATGGCGATGATCGAGCCGTTTCTGAGGGGCATGGGGGCACGAGTACTTGATTCCGAGTGTCTTCTTGCGGGGCTTGACGCCCAGTACTCAGCGAAAAATTAGTCGGCCTCCTGATCTTTTTTGCTCGCGTCCGCCTCTCGGCGGAGCGCACGCGACTTCTCGCGAAAGAACTTGAGGCGCTCTTCCGTAGACTTGTCTTTCAGTTGCTCGTGGTGCGAATCCCGAATCCGGCGCACCATCTTCATGGCGTCAATCTTCTTTTCCATAGCTGGTCACCTCCTGTGGGGTGCGAATCTCAATTTGCTTGTAGCCCAGTTCCAGATTGACAGCGTTGAATCTCCGAATCTTATCAAAGTGAACGATGTGCTTGAAATTCCAGCTCGTGAGCACGTCCACTTCCTCTACCGTGGAGAGCGCAATGTGGAGGGCGTCGTCGTAGTAGTTCGGCGTGAGGATTTCTCTCTTCAAGTATGTGTTGGCGAGGTGTTCTGCTTCTTCCGTCGTTTCAACAAACCGGTGTTCAAGATCCAACAGATCAAAGTAGGTGTGTCGGACTTCCGACGGGGCATCTTGAATGTCTGCGTCGATAACATCGGAGACGACGGGTCTGAAGCGGCCACGTCGAAAATCCTCCATCAGCACGTTTGACCACGGCGCAAATTTTTCGTCGTGGCACCCACCGACCACCGATGTATCGATGTATACGCGCTGTACCTTCATGCGTTAACCCCATGCTGAGCGGGGCAACTACGAGCCCCAAGACGGCGACACATTCACCTCAATCTCGATCCAGGTCTCCACTTTGCTTCTACGGAGGGACAGCCGAATCGGGTTCGGCGGACGAAGCAACGCACCTTTCCGAACGGGTCGGGCTCCAGAGCCGGGTTCAAAAACCCGAGCCGCGATGCGCGGCGTGTCGTAGCTGTGGGGGGCGGACTCGAACCACCAACATCCTGGGGTACTTCCAGGTGTTCTGCCGGTTGAACTACCCCACAGGATTGCACCGGGGGACGCGATGCCCCCGGTGCTTTTCGGATGACAGGAACCCGATCAGACAACGGAGCTAGTTCGACTGCCCCCCCGTCTGGGTGATGGTTGCCGAGTGTCCAGGCCCGTCCTGAACCACGTCGGCAAAGTTGTTATTATTGAGCTGATCAATGTCGATGGTATTGGGGTTGGTGTCGGCTCCGTTCAACTGTCTGGTATTGGCAAAGTTAGTGTCTCCGTCCTGGAGAATCTCTACTTTGCTCTTGAAACTACCGCCGCTGCCAGAGTTCTGGAACGTATACGCCTTGTTGCTAACTCCAAGCTGCTGGACGTCTGCAATATTGGAGTTCGAAGGAAAAAGCTGCTGAATCTGGGCTTCATTCAGCCCTCCGTCCTGAAGCAAATTGGCTTCATTACCATTACCGTTCTGCTCAATGAAGGCATTATTGTAGTTTCCGTCCTGCGTCACGCGTGCCATATTGAAGCTTTCGCCCAGACTTGTAAAGTCATCGGGATCGCGTGATTGGAAGACTTCAAGGGTGTTTTCGATGCCGACCTGCAGGGCTCGCTCAGAGCCGCGGGACGTGTTCGTTCCATCGTATCCCCTCAGTACATCTCCAGCACCCTGAGCCGCTGTGGCCTCGTTGTTAGCACCAACCTGCTTCAGAAATGCTTCAGCGCCTCTAGTCCGGTTCTGATCAACCAGCGCCTCGTTGCCACCGTCGGCTCCGAGCTGAATTACGTCTGCAATGCCAGATCCTCCAGGATCATTTGGATTAGAGTCTAGCTGCTTAATCGTCACTGTCTGTGACCCGCCGCGCTGCCTGACGTTTGCATCGAAAGATGAATTGTCAGCACCATTGACGTTCTGAGTGATATCCGCGTCGCTTCCGCTGCCACCTTGGTCCACGGTGGCCTCGTTGACGTCTTGCCCAAAGGCCATCCCCGCCGTAAAGACGAGGGCCAGGGCAAAGAGGCTCGTGATCTTGAGAAACTGTCTCATGGGGTTGAGTGTGGTTGCGTTCAAGAGAACGAAGCTGCGTGAAAGAAGCACCGGGCACGGCGATGTGCCCGATGCGGAACCCTGCAGCGCCCATGAGATAATGATGCGCAGTATCTTCATCCGCGTGAGGACGCTGCAGGACGCTCGGAGGCCGGGGTCCGCTCATTCTCGGTGAGCGGCGGCCTGCGAGCGTCTTTTTGTGTTCGAGGCCCGTCTGCCGTAACAGCACAATGCTGTCGACAGCATCGATGGGACCTCGGAATCCCGCACCGAATACGTGCGCCACCCAATCAATGAAAGCGCTCCCAGCCCCCCGTCATACTGAGCCCGTGACGGGGGGGCATTTGGGGATCGTGCGGTCCCGTCTTTCGGAAATCTCGTCTCGTAACGATGCAGAACACCTACGACCGGCGCGTCCTTTCCATAAGATGACACGGGGACGGCGCGTGACGCTCGTGCCCTCGATCTGGTGGAGAGATGCGGAAAAAACCGGATGAGGTCAGAGACAACCCAAGAGCCTCTACCAAAACCGATCACAAC
>NZ_JAZKRW010000168.1:0-4959 GCF_036626415.1 Salinibacter sp. | reverse complement strand
GCCTGCGACTCGACGACGCGGTCTGCCGCCAACGTGAGCATCGACCCAATCTCTCCTGCCGTCTCTGAGCTCACCGTGGTGGACCCGCTCATCGAAAAACTTTCGGAGATCAACTCGTCGTAGGGGGGTCTTGCCCCGAGCCACGTAAACACCTGCTTGGCGGTGAAGGCCACAACGATGACGGCAAGCAGGTAGCACCCTGGGTGCATGAGGTGCTGGCGCGCCCCGCTGATGTGCCGTGCAAGGGACCTGCCGGGACGGATGGTCAAGGCCCGGAGGGTCGGCCAAAGCCCCCCTCGATATCGGTCAACTCGCGGATGAAGACGCTGAGGCCCCCAACAACCGAGCTTCGCGGGCGGGCCTCTTGTCCACACTCCGGGCAGTAGCTGCCCACAAACCGCCGCCCACAATTCGAGCACTCGGTGGTGCGGGCAAGGCGCCCGTCCTCGGGGTCTGGGCCGGCAGAATCAGGGCCGGCAGAATCAGCACGGTCTGGAGACATGGCAACCGAAGCCCTGTGGCGGGCGGCCCGAGCGCCGGGCAGGCCCAACGGGCGGAGGGGAAATCAAGCGTAGAAACAAATCAGATGTGGGGAGGAGGACTTCCTCTCACACGTGGGAGAGCTACCTTAAAAGGTGGCGTCGAAGCAAGCAGGCGTTTCCTAAGTAGACACGCAAAAGAACCTTAACAACAAGTCATTCCGAGCGCAGCGAAGCGGAGTCGAGGAATCTCTTCGAAGATCAGTAGAAGCGACCTTCAGACCGGTATATTCCCAAATCAGCGTTCGCGCTGGACCCAGTAAGATTCTTCGACTCGCTCCTCCCTCCGGTCGTCGGTCGCTCAGAATGACTCTCGAATAAACGTATTTCTGCGTGTTTACATAGCTGACATCAGGCGCCTCCGAGGCCAGCTGAGGACGTGGCGGGTGAGAACATGGCACATCGCTGCCCGGATTTTCTGCCGGGGTTTCTTTCCCTTCCACTGACGCGCCCTCCCCGCCGATGTGTTTTCCCTGTCGGCGTGTCCTCACCGGCCCCTTCTCCACGGGCCAATCTCTCACGGGTCGGCTCTCCACCGAACCCCTTCAGCTCGCCACGTCTGGCGACTCGTCGGCTCATGGCGTCAGTCCGTCGAGCGAGCCGAATCGAGCAGCCAGAATGCTCATTTTTCTCCCTGCACAGGAAACAAGGCGAGGCTCTCGAGAGGGACCCGAGCGAGAGGGACCCGAGAAAATGATCCTAACCGCTCAGGCGCTCCCGGGCGCTTTGCCGACACGGGTCCGTTCTGCCCCCTGCGCAGACCCCGCCTTCGCAGAGCATCACGCTTTCGCAGAGCATCACGCTCCTGCAGACACACTTTCCGTAGCCAAACTTTCCACAGGCAAACCACAGCTTAACCCCATGACCACGACACGCCCGACCTCTTCAAGCCCGGCTTCTGCAAACTCAACGTCTACAAACCCCGCTTCCGCGAGCCAGACTCCCAAAAACCACCTGCTAGAATGCTTCCCCGAAGCGCTTGCTAAAGCGGCTGCGTTCCTCCTCCTGGCCGCCGGACTTTCGGGAGCGGTTCCTACTGCCTCCGCACAAAGCCCCTCCGTCACGCAAAGCTCTTCCGCGCACCTCAACTCTGAGCAGTGGCAGGAGAACTTCGATGAGCAAATGGCCCGCCAGCTGAGGCAAGAGCCCTCCCTGCGAGCCGATCTCATGAAGGTGGTGATCGATCAGGCAGCCAAGAAGAAGGATCTGCGCCTCTCGAAGACTGCGGGGGCGCTTCTCAAAGTTATCGAAGAGGAGTCGGAGAAGTCCCGCCGCGTCCTGGCCGTTCAGGCTCTCTCGGTGATCGACCCTCGGCACCTCGGGGAGAAGCAGTATCGGCAGACAATGGAACGGCTCTACGCTCTGTCCAAGGACGAACTGTCCGCTGAGGTACAGATTGCCGTTGCGGATGTAATCACCCAGTACCAGAACGGTTGACTGGTTCCAGTTGGCCAGCTCCAGTTGGCTGTTTTCTGCTGGCTGCCATGTGGGCCCTGCTGGCTGCGACTCGGCCGGCGTCCCTGCCGTGAAGGGGCAGTCGGTTGTTGAGGAAGTCAGGCCAGCACGATCGGACCAGCGCGGCCCACCCGGTGCCTGCCCCTCCGGCCTGACTGGGCGACCGATTTCAGGCTAGAAGGGGCGGGCCTTCCTTGTTCGGAGGTGGCGGCATCGTTCCTGACCGGACTGTCCGTGCTCTCGATCACTCTTTCGGCCTCGTGGTCCCGGTCCTGTAGTCCAGCTGGCTTCCGGCTCCCGGGCATTACCTCACTTGACGTGAAGAGCCCTGGCGGGAAGAGACGTGCTTCCTACAGAAGTGAACCTGGCCCGGTTGAGTGGACGTCCATGGCACCCCCTCATGGAACCATCAATTACGATGCACGAGAGAAATCAGAGATTCCCCGTCCTGTCGGCCTCGTGGGGGCATCCTGGGCTATTTCTGGGCCTGCTTGCTTTCGCCCTGACGGTGGGCATGGCGGTCGCGCTGCCGCAGTTGTTTCCCGTCCCTTTTTCGCTTCAGGATGCTGTGGTCGCGGGTGGACTGCTCGGAAGTCCCCTTCTCGGCATCGGCATCGGATACGATTCCTCAATGGCTGAGAGCGAGGCCCGACGGCTGTTCGGCGCAGGGAGCGCTCTCCTTCTGCTTGCTTTCATTGGTGGGGCCGCGGGAATCCGTTTGGTGCTGCTCATGACTGCCCCTCTTGGCGTTCTTCTGCAGGCTATTTATCCCGGCCGGCAGCTCCAAGGGTAGCCTGGTCGCCGCGTCTCTGCGCTCCAGGTCCACCGCGGCCGAAGGCTCTCACTGGGCAACCCGCCTCCCGTCCGAGCGTCCTCGGATCTTTCCCGATCTTTTCGGGAGGGACCCCTCTTGCGAGGGAAAAGCAGCATGCCAGGTTCTCAGGCTCGCTCGCATGCCCGGGGTGCGGGTCGCCAGTGGTCCGCTTTTCTGTGGGGATAGGCGGCGTTGGGAGAGCGGCTCTCCGGACGTGCAGGTCGTCCTGCAAAAAGAGGAACTTGAGTTCCGCTCATGTCTTTTGCTTTTTTCGTCTTCGGATGTGCGCCACGGCTGGGCCTTTTGGGTCGGAGTGCGGACCCTCTGTAGCCGCATCCCCGTCCGCCATTCCGGGGCACGTAGGCGTAAAGCCTCTGCGCGTACCATCCTCTGAGCGTACCATGTCGACGGCGACCCTTTCTTCCCCCGTGGCACTTCTCGACCGCACCCTGTGGTTCGGGGAGATTCAACTGCACGACGACGGAATCACGATTTCCGGCTGGACGTGGGGCGGAACGTTTCAAAAGCAGATCCCACTCCGCGAGATCACCGTCTTCGAAACGTGGGCGAGCGAGGGCACGAAAAACAACTACTTTCGCCTGCGGATCGACGGGGAGGCGTCCGTGCGGGGACAGATCGAATCCGACATCGGGCTCTGGGAGGTGCACATGGAGGCGGACGAGCGCGTCGACCTGAAGCGCCGGTACCGATGACACGAACCGATGACACGAGGGCGCCGGGTCGGCCGGACGCGGGGCCCTCTGGCAGGCGGGACGGCGGGGGTCCTTTTGGCGCCTGCGCTCTACCATGAGCTCCCTGTAGTCCTCCCGCGCATCCGCGTCTTCCCACGTCTTCCCCCATGGCCGACGCCGACCCCATCCTTCTGGAGCTCTACCGCCACCGCTTCGCGGGCGTGGCCGACGAGATGGGCGTGACGCTCCGGCGCACCAGCTACTCGCCCAACATCAAGGAGCGGCTCGACTTCTCCTGCGCCGTGTTCGACGGGGACGGGGCCCTCGTGGCACAGGCCGCCCACATCCCGGTCCACCTCGGCGCCATGCCCGCAAGCGTCGAGGCCGCCCGCACCGCCGTGGACGCCTGGGCCGAGGGCGATGTCGTGATCCTGAACGACCCGTACGCGGGCGGCACGCACCTGCCGGACGTGACGATGGTCTCGCCCGTGTTCGTCGGCGACGCGAAGGCGCCGTCCTTCTTCGTGGCGAGCCGGGCCCACCACGCCGACGTGGGCGGGATGACGCCGGGCTCCCTCCCCCTCGCCACCGAGCTGGTACAGGAGGGCACCATCCTCCCGCCCGTCAAGCTGTACGACGGGGGCACGCGCAACGACGCGCTGCTCCAAACCCTCCTCCGCAACGTGCGCACCCCCGAGGAGCGGCGGGGCGACCTTGCGGCACAACGGGCGGCCCATTCGGTCGGCGCCAAGCGTCTGCAGGTCCTCGCGGAGACACACGGCCTCAAGGAGGTCACCGCGTACGCCCGGCACCTGCAGGCCTACAGCGAGCGCCGCGTGCGGGCGGCCCTGTCCGACTGGCCCGAGGGGGCGTACGCGTTCGCCGACGAACTGGAGGTGGGCGAGACGGAGACGGCGACGATCCGCGTGGCCGCGACGATCGAGGCGGAGACCGTCACGTTCGACTTCGACGGGACCGACGACGCGGTCGACGGCAACCTGAACGCCGTGCGCCCCATCACCGAGTCGGCCTGCTACTACGCGGTGCAGGGCCTCACCGAGGGCGCGATTCCGGTCAACGCGGGCAGCGTTGCCCCGGTGTCCGTGAGGGCCCCGGAGGGCTCGCTCGTCCACGCCACGGCGCCGCACGCGGTGGCGGGCGGCAACGTGGAGACCTCCCAGCGCATCGTGGACGTGGTGCTTGGCGCCCTCGCGCAGGCGCTCCCCGACCGGGTCCCCGCCGCCGGGCAGGGCACGATGAACAACCTCACCCTCGGCGGCACGCGCCCTGAGCGAAGCGAGGACGTCGTCTCCGGGCTGCGGCCCGACGGATCCGCCTTCGCCTACTACGAAACCATCGGCGGCGGCATGGGCGCGCATTCCGACGGGGACGGCCTCAGCGGGGTGCACGTGCACATGACGAACACGCTCAACACGCCCGTCGAGGCGCTGGAGCAGAC
>NZ_JAZKRW010000167.1:0-4970 GCF_036626415.1 Salinibacter sp. | reverse complement strand
GCCATGCCCGCCCTCCACCTCCTCGGCACCGGCGCCGCGATCAGCGACGCGCACCGCACCACCACCATGCTTGCGGTGTCGGACGACGCGTCCCCCTCAAATACGCTCGTCGTAGACTGCGGCGGCGACGTGCTGCAGCGCCTGCAGGCCTGTGGCCGGGCCATCGATGACGTCGACGGCCTCCTTGTCACCCACGCCCACATGGACCACACGAGCGGCTTTCCGCTCTTCATGGAAAAGATCTGGCTCGACGGCCGCGACCGCCCGATCCCCGTCTGCGGCATTGAGCCCGCCTTGGCCCAGGTCCGGCGCACATGGGACGCGTTCGCGCCGGTGCACGAGGGCTGGGAGGACATTCCCCCCATCAACTGGCACAAGGTCCCCCACGAGCAGGGAGCACGCCTCTGGACCCAGGCTCCATGGACCGTCACCGCGACTCCGGTCGACCACGGCGATACGGCGAACGTGGGGCTCCGCGTGGAGCACGCCGACGCCGACGGCGTGCTGGCCTACTCCTGCGACACGGCGCCCACCTCCAGCGTCGTCGACCTGGCGGAGGGGGCCGACGTGCTGGTCCATGAAGCCAACGGCGTCGGCGACGGGCACTCGACCGCGGCGGGGGCGGCGGAGGTGGCCGCCGAGGCCGGCGTGGATCGGCTCTTGCTGGTCCACCTCCCCCCCGGCGACAAGAGCAACGCCCTGCGAGAGGCCCGCCAGGTCTTTCCCCACACGGACCTCGGCGAGGAGCTCGGGACGTACGGGTGGTAGCCCCACGCTACAGGACGTACAGCACCACCGCGGCGTAGTGGCACGCGCTCCCGACCAGCACGAACACGTGCCAGATCGCGTGGCTGTACCGCAGGGAGTGCCAGCCGTAGAAGAGAACGCCGATGGTGTAGGCCAGTCCGCCCGCAACGATTAAGAGCAGCCCCCCAAGCGGCAGCGCGGCGCGCATCGGGCTCGCGAAGAGCACCCCAAGCCAGCCCATCAGCAAGTACAGAGAGGTGGCCGCTGGGTGAAAGCGGTGCGTCGAGAACAGTTTGAAGAGCAGTCCCGCGAGGGCGAATCCCCACACCAGTGCAAGCACGCTCCAGCCCCACCCTTCCCGCATGAGCACCCCGGCGAAGGGGGTGTAGGTCCCCGCAATGAGCAAAAAGATGGCGACGTGGTCGAGGATGCGGAGCGTTCGCTTCAGCCGCGCGGTGCCGACGCTGTGGTAGAGGGTAGAGGTGGCGTAGAGGAAGACGAGCGTCCCCCCGAAGACCGCCGAGGCCGCCAGGTCCCACCCACCGCCCGCGACCCCCGACAGAATAATCAGTCCCATCCAGCCAATCACACTCAGCACAAGCCCAACTCCGTGCGTGATGGCGTTCGCCAGTTCTTCCTCGTAGGACTGCCGCTTGTGCGGCGCCATGGTCGGGTCCTGGGCGGGCTCGGACGCCTCGCCCTTAAAGTTCAACGGGAGCATGGCGGACAACGCCTATCGGCGAGCAGTCAGCAAGGAGTGAGGATACTTGACACATAAAGATACGACGCACCATAGGCCCTACTGTTACGAAGAGATTAGATCCGGACCGGATGCGTCTCGGTCGGTGGTTTCTTCCTCTTGCTGTCGAGCGCGTCGCCACGCTCGATAGTCCCGCAAATCTTGCTCCACGAGGGCGAGGCAGGCCGACACGACGGCGGCGTCGTCGAGAAGTCCCACCACAGGAAGGGCGTCCGGCACCAGATCGAACGGGTTGAGGACGTAGAGAAGCGCGAAGCCCGCCGCACTGAGCGTCCAGACCGGGAGACCGCGGTACCGCCCTTCACGGGCATCCCGGACCAGATGCAGAAGCAGCCGGCCATCGTCCAGAAAACGCCGAAGCCCTCCGCCGTCTTGGAAGCGGGCCTCAATCGCCTCGGCGCGCTCGATGACCGTGTCGAGGTCCATCTTGGTGATGCGCCGGGCATTCTCCCGCACGTACTCGGAATCAATGCGGGCAAGCCGGTCGGCGAGTCCGGTGTTGCGGAGGGCTCGAACGCGCGTCTTCAGTCGTGCGAAGACGGACGTGGAAGGAGAACCATCCGGCGAGGCGTCTCGCGGAGCCGGGGACGTGTCGGTCTGACCGTCGGCCATTTCGGAGCAGGGTGATTCGAAAAGCGCGGGAAAGAACTACGCGATCCGGGGACAAATACTCCCCACTCTGTCACACTGGTCCCTTGCCCTGCCAGTCGCCAAAGATTTGTTTTACAATAACGGCATTTGCCCCGCTGACTCTCTCCCAACAATTCTCTATGTTGAGCACCAAGTATTTTTCACCGTCCCCTTTTCCGTGCGTATGCACTTGAGCATAGATCAGATCAACGATGCCGTCCAGTTTCGCGGCACGAACGGCGACCACGACGTGACGATCGCCTCAACGGGCGACCAGGACGGCCTGAGCCCGATGGAGATGGCCGCCCTGAGCGTCGTCGGCTGCAGCAGCATCGACCTCCTGACGATCCTGGAGAAGCAGAAACAGACCGTCGACGACTTCCACGCCGAGATTGATGGAACGCGGGCCGACGACTCCCCGCGCGTCTTCACCGACCTGCACCTGCACTACCGGCTCGACGGCGACGTAAACCCGGACAAGGTTCGCCGGGCGATTAACCTGAGCCTCGACACGTACTGCTCGGTGTCGAACATGGTCGATCAGACCGCCACCATCACGTACGCCTTTACCGTCAACGGCGACCGGTACGAGCAGGACGAGTAGCCTCGTCCACCGCCGAACACCCCGAGAACACAACGCCGACCTACGTCTGGATCACCCCGGGATTGAACCGCTCCAGCGTCGGGTTGTGGTCGACCATGTCGAGTCCGCGACTGAGCCATTCCCGCGTATCGAGCGGGTCGATGAGGGCGTCCACCCACAGACGAGCCGCCGCATAGTACGGAGTCGTCTGCTCCTCGTAGCGGTCCTGTATCTCGGACAGCAGCGCCTGCTCGTCCTCCTCTGAGAGTTCTTTCCCTTGTTTCTCGAGCTGGCGCACCTTGATCTGCTTGAGCACCGTCGAGGCCTGCGTCCCCCCCATCACCGCAATCTTGGCCGTGGGCCAGGCCAGCACGAGGCGCGGATCGTAGGCCCGCCCGCACATTGCGTAATTGCCGGCGCCGTACGAATTGCCCACCACCACGGTGAGCTTCGGCACCGTGGAGTTGGACACGGCGTTGACCATCTTCGCGCCGTCCTTGATGATGCCCCCCTGCTCGGCCCGCTTTCCCACCATGAAGCCCGTCACGTCTTGGAAGAAGACGATGGGGATCTCCTTCTGGTTGCAGTTCATGACGAAGCGAGCCCCCTTGTCTGCCGCATCGCCGTAGATGACCCCCCCCACCTGAATTTCTCCCTTCGAGTCGAGATCGGTCCGGTTGCGCACCACGGCCCGCTGGTTCGCCACGACCCCCACGTTCCACCCATCGATACGGGCGTAGCCGGTGAGTAGGGTTTGGCCATACCCCTCCTTGTACTCGGTCCACGACTCCGCGTCGACAATCCGGGCCAGAATTTCGCGCATGTCGTACTGGGCATTCCCCTCCGCCGGGAAAAGGCCGTACAGCTCGTCCGCCGGGTAGGCCGGTTCGGCCGACTCTTTCCGGGCGTATCCGAAGCGTTCCACCGGGCCCGAGTGGTCCACGAGCGACCGGATCTTGTCCAGCGCCGCCTCGTCGTCCTCAACTTTGTGGTCGACCACGCCGGAGATTTCGGAATGGGTGGTGGCACCCCCCAGCTCGTCCTTCTCCACGTCTTCCCCAATGGCCGCCTTCACGAGGTACGGCCCCGCCAGAAACACGGAGCCGGTGTCCTCTACGATAATGGCCTCGTCGCTCATGATGGGGAGGTAGGCCCCGCCGGCCACACAGCTGCCCATGATGGCCGCGATCTGCGGAATGCCCTTGCTCGACAGCCTCGCGTTGTTGCGGAAGATGCGGCCGAAGTCGTCCTCGTCCGGAAAAATCTCGTCCTGCATCGGCAGGTACACGCCCGCCGAGTCGACCAGGTAAAGGATGGGCACGTGGTTCTCCAGCGCAATCTTCTGCGCGCGGAGGTTCTTTTTGGCTGTAATCGGAAACCAGGCCCCCGCCTTCACGGTCGCGTCGTTCGCCACGATCATGCACTCACGGCCGCTTACGGGCCCGAGGCCCATGACGGTGCCCCCGGCGGGGCAGCCGCCCTCCTCTTCGTACATCTCGTACCCGGCAAAGAGCCCCACCTCCGCAAACGCCTCCGGGGCGTCGACCAGGTACTCGATCCGCTCGCGGGCAGTGAGCTTGCCGCGTTCGTGCTCTCGCTCGACCTTTTCCGCACCGCCTCCCTCTCGCACCGTCGCGGCGCGCTCCTTCATCGTTTCGACGAGGGCTTCGTAGTGGGCGGCCTGCTCCTGGAACGAAGCGCTTTCAGCAGAGGCGGGGGTGCCTAGGGTGCCAGAGTCGGACATGCAAACACGGAGGTTGCGAGAAGAGTGGTACGGGGCTCAATCTAACCGCCGTGCGCACCAATCCAAAGCCCTGCGTTCCGAAATGGACGCCCGTGGCTCGTGGGCGCGGTCGCAGTCTCCTAGATGAGGCCCGCCCGTGAAGGCGTCCGTACGGGCAGGAAACATCCGGAGCGTGGGCGGGAACTTTCCGGGCCTGGGGCGTCAAAGGTCCGGGGGGAATCCACTTTACAACACCGCATCGGTTGGATGCGGGGAGACATTGATATGAGCAGACCACAGAAAGTCTTCGCCAGCCCTTTTCGTCGGGTGTACCGGCGCCGCCCATCGCCACGCCTAAAGGCCTTCCGGGCCCGGAAGAAGCGCCGTGCAAAGCAAATTCGGAGGGCCCTCCGCCGGGCCGCCCGCACAGGGACGCCACGTGCCCCTCTCGTGCCTGGAACGGAGGCACGAAGCTCTTTTCGTACAGGGCAGCACCGAGCGCCCTCCCACCTTCAGACCTTGCCCCT
>NZ_JAZKRW010000166.1:0-5066 GCF_036626415.1 Salinibacter sp. | reverse complement strand
GGCAGCTCGCTCCCTTCAAGAGGGACTCGAAGAGACGCTCACGCTCCACCGCCTTGGCCTCTTTGAGGAGCTGGGACGGAGCCTCAAGACTACAAACTGCATCGAAAACCTCATGGGGGAGGTTCAGGGCCACATCGACAACGTCCGGCGGTGGCACCACTCCCCGCAGCGCCACCAGTGGATGGCCCTGGCGCTGATGGAGTCGGAATCGAGCTTCCGTCGACTAACTGGCTACCGAAATCTGCCCGACCTCGCCGACGCCCTTAAAGAAGCGATTTCTGATCGTGAGTGACGCGGAGGGGAAGAACCCCTTCTCTCCCCGTTTCAACTAAACTTGCATACTTGCCGCGCTTTAAGCAAAAACTTGCTTGAAAAGCACAGTTACGCCACTATATTCAAGTTCTGTCTAAGAAGCCGTGATGAAACGTAGAAGAGCTGGTCGCGGCAGAATGGGCGGGGTGGGCACCTACGATCTCCGAATTGCAGACCACACCACGATATGACCTTGCTGCTACGAGCGTCACGAGTGACCTCAATGCTCTTCTTGTTCGGGTTTCTGTCGGTTGGGGGCGCCTACGCGCAATCGGGGACCATTGAGGGCACCGTGACGGACGCGGAGAGCGGGCAGCCGCTCCCCGGCGTGAACGTCGTCATCGAGGATCTCAATATCGGGGCCTCGACGGATGGGAGCGGAGGCTACGCGATCCAGGACGTGCCGGCGGGCACGCACGAGGTGACGGCACAGTTTGTCGGGTTTCAGTCCCGGACGCAGGAGGTGGAGGTGGCCGCCGGGGAAACCGCCACGGTGAATTTTGCGCTCACGGGAGAAACGGTGGGGCTCGACGAGGTCGTCGTGACCGGCGCCGCCGGGGAGGCGCAGCGGGAGGAGATCGGGAATACCATCTCCTCGATTTCGGTGGGGGAGCTAGAGGAATCGCCGACCTCGGTAGAAGACATCTTGTCGGGGAGTCTTCCGGGCGTCACCCTGAATATCGGCGAGGGCATGTCCGGCTCCGGGGCCCAGATTCGACTTCGGGGAAATACCAGCGTCTCGCAGGTCAACGCGCCGCTGGTGTACGTGGACGGCGTCCGCATCCGGAGCACGGGCTACCCGAAGAACGTGCCCCCGGTCGGGTACAGTGGGCGAAGCGCAAACGTGACGGCCAACCCGATCAACGACCTCAATCCGGTTAACATCGACCGGGTGGAGATCGTGAAGGGAGCCGCGGCCACGACGCTGTACGGGACGGAGGCGGCCCCGGGCGTGATTCAGGTGTTCACGAAGGAGGGATCGCCCGGCAGCGACCCGGTGTGGAATGCGCGGGTCCAGCAGGGCGTCAGCGACATGCAGGAGTTCGGTCCCTCCTCGGCGCCGTTCTACCGGATCGATCCGCTGCTTCGCCAGGGTCGTCAGCAAAGCTACTCGGCCTCGGTGCGGGGCGGTGCCGAGGGGGTGACCTACTTCCTCTCCGGCGGCTTCGAGGACAGTGAGGGCGTTCTTCCGGACGACAACCAGCAGAAGTTCTCGACGCGGGCCAACTTCGGATTCAATCCCCTCGAGGACCTGAACGTCAAGTTCAACACCTATTACGTGAACGACGACGTCCAGAACCCGCCTGCCGGCAACAACGCGCAGGGCATCACCCTTAACGCCTTTCGAGGGGGACAGAACTACTTCGGAGATGGCAGTCCCGAGACGATCCGGCAGCTGCTGGAGACGGAGCTGACGACCGAGCGGGACCACTTCGTGATCGGGGGAACGGCGCGGTACAACCCCATCGATCCGCTCACGACCCGCCTCTCGGTGGGCCTCGACCGGGCCGACATGGAGCTCCGATCGTTCCGGCCGCTCGGGTTTGCGTTCGCCCCCGACGGGAAGATGTCCAACCGGAACTGGACCTCCAACGTCACGACCGTCGACCTGGTCAACAACGCCGACTTCGACCTCACGTCCGACCTCAGTACGCGCCTGTCGGTCGGGGGGCAGTACGTAAACACCACCACAAGGTCCGTCTGGGGCTACGCCGAGAACTTTTCCTCGCCCGGTGAGCCAACCCTCAGTGACGGGGCCAGCACCCTGTCCTTCGAGGAGCGCGTGACGGAGATCAACGCGGGGGCGTTCGTGCAGGACGTGCTCCGGTACCAGGACCGGTACTTCCTGACCCTGGGGTTCCGGGTCGACGGCAACAGCTCGTTCGGGGACGACTTCGGGCTGCAGACCTACCCGAAGGCGAGCCTCTCGTACGTGCTCTCCCGGGAGTCCTTCTGGAACGACGACTGGGGGACGCTTCGGCTCCGGGCGGCGTACGGACACGCCGGACAGGCCCCCGGCACCTTCGACGCGGTGCGGACCTGGGCGAGCGAGCCCTGGGGCGACCGCTCGGCCTTCCTCCCAGAGAACGTGGGGAACCCGCAGCTCGGCCCCGAGCGCACCGTCGAGACGGAGGGCGGTTTCAACCTGACGACCCTCAATCAGCGGCTCGACGTCGAGTTCACCTACTACCAGCAGACCACGAAGGACGCGCTCCTGCCGGTCACGCAGGTGCCGAGCGAGGGCTTCGCAGGCAGCCAGCTTGAGAACGTGGGCGAACTCAAAAATACCGGCATCGAGCTCAACGTCGAAGGCGATATCTTCGACGCCGGGGAGTGGGGCTTCGACTTGGGAGCCTCCCTCACGACCAATCAGAGCGAGGTGCTCGATCTCGGCGACGCCCCGCCCTTCGCGGTGTCCGGCGGCGGATGGATTACCGAGGGCGAGCCCTTCCCCGCCGTTCGGGGCCGGCGGATTCTGAACCCCGACGAGCAGGCCGAGCCTGAGTTTCTGCGGGACGAAGAGGGGGACATCACCTTCGACGTTTACGGCCCGAACAACCCCACCCACACGGTGAGCATCCGGCCGCGGCTCCAGTTGCCCTACGACATCGTCCTGTCTGCCCGCGCGGAGTTTCAGGGCGGGCACTACATGGCGGACGGCGCCACCGAAAACGTCGCCTCCCGCGGGAATGCGCCGCAGTGCGCTGCGTTCTACGAGGACCGGAGCCAGACCACGGCCCTTACCCGGGCCCGGTGCGACGTCGACATCAGCGCCGGCCAGTACGCGTCCTGGATCTACCCGGCCGACTTCATGAAGCTCCGGAGCGCGACGCTGCGGGTCCCGGTGCCGTTTGCGGCCTCGCTGACCCGCGGGGCCACCTTCAGCCTCTCGGCCAACAACGTCCGCCTCTGGCTGAACGACGACTTTGAGGCCTTCGACCCCGAGATGACCGGGCAGGAGGGGCTCAACCAGGTCACCCGGGGCATCACCGAGCACATCCCGGCGCCGTTCTCGGTGACGGCGACCCTCGACGTCTCCCTCTAGCCGGGACGACGTCCCCCGCCGTTCCCGAAGGGCCTGGGCGTCATCTCTGCAGGGACGGCACCAGATCGCGCCCTGCCCAGTGGGGCCCGTCTAGGACTCAAGCTTGCACCACGAACCCACAAGAGACTCGTTCTCATGAACATTCCCCTACAGACGCTCTCTGCACGACCGATTGGCGGAGCCGCCGTCGCACTGCTCCTGGGGGCGGTCGCCCTCACGGGCTGCGACTTCACGGCCGACAACCCCGGGCCCACGCCCGACGATGAGCTGTCCCAGGAGATTTCCCTCCCGTCCGTCGTGGCCGGGATGGAGCGGGCGACGGGTGAGGCCCTGAACTTCATCGCCTACGAAGGGGGAGCCGTCAGCCACGAGATCAACGCGGCCGGATCCATCGGGAACTTCGGCATCTCCACCTCCGAGCGCCGGGGGGACGTGAACCCGAGCGGCGGCGACCTGACGTGGGAGCTCGGCCACCGGGCCCGGTTCACCGCGGAGGACGGCGTAGAGCGCATGCGGGACGTGCTCGGGGACGAGTTCTCGTCGAGCGAACTGGCGGCCGAGGGGCTGCTCTGGGTCGGCTACGCCAACCGGCTGCTCGGGGAGAACTTCTGCGTGGCCGTGATCGACGGCGGAGAGGCGCAGCCCAACGACGTCCACTTCACCCGCGCGGAGGAGGCGTTCACCGAGGCCCTCGAGATCGCCCGGAATATCGGCAACTCGGAGTTCGAGCGGGCGGCGCTTGCCGGACGGGCGTCCGTGCGGGCAAACCTGGGCAACTTCGAGGGCGACGACGGGGCGGTCTCCGACGCCGAGCAGGTGCCCCGCGACTTCGAGTACCAGATGCCCTACTTCTCGGACGCCGAGGAGCAGTACAACCGCATCTACTGGGCAAACGCGTTCACGCCGTACGGGGCCCACACCGTCGCGGACACCTACTTCGGCCCCGACGTCACCGGCGAGGAGGACCTCTCGTTCTCCGCGGTCGACGGCGGCAACTACTACGACCGAACCGGCGACTCGCGGGTCCCCTACGAGCTCGAGCCGTTCCGGGACTTCGGGGATACCGGTGAGATCCGGTGGTTCCCGCAGCGGAAGTACACGGCGCGGACTTCGCCCATCAGCCTGTCGAGCGGGGCCGAGATGGAGCTCATTCTCGCCGAGGCCGAGATCCGCAACGGAAACTGGCAGGCCGCGATGACCCGCATCAACGACATGCGCGCCGGGGTGGAGCGGGACGAGACGAATCAGGTCGAGAGCGGCACGGGGGTCGAGCCGCGCTCGGCCAGCAGCGAGACGGAGGCCTGGAAGTGGCTCAAGCGCGAGCGCATGATTGCGCTCTGGCTGGAGGGGCGCCGCATGGGCGACCGGCGGCGCTGGATCACCGACGACGCGGTGCCGAATGCCCACCCCCAGCAGGACCTGCCCGGTCGGGACTACTGCTGGCCCATCAGCCAGACCGAGCTCGAGTCCAACGAGAACGTGAGCTCGAGCGACAACGACCTCGGCGCGCCTTATGACTACTAGACGAGCCCGCGACGCCCGCAACTCGGTAATGTGACCCGACGTGTGGGACGCGGGAGCGGTGGGGCCTGCCCGTTCCCGTCATGTTTGGAGCGCCCCGGACAGAAGACCAGGCCACGGGGAGGCACCGTCCGCCGTCCACGGCCCCCGGCGGATTGGACCTTTGGCCAACTTTTGGGCACCTTGA
>NZ_JAZKRW010000165.1:0-5069 GCF_036626415.1 Salinibacter sp. | reverse complement strand
AAATGCTGGGAGAAGCGCGTGCTCAGGATCGCCGTGACCACCAGCGCGCTTCCGACGAGGACGTAGAACGACACGGCACCCAGGAAGACAAGTCTTAATACTGCGCACCCCGTATTGCCCCCCGGGCCAGCACGGACGCCACCGGCAGCAAGCCGTCTGGGGGTCGGTCAAGCGCGTCAATCATGGTCACCTACGACGCCGCTTCGTCGGCGCGGGAGGTGCCCGCGAATCCTTCTCCGTGACCGCCGAACACCCGGTCCATGAACGAGCGTTCGTAGGCCGTCTCGGTGAGGATGACGGAACAGTCCACCTTCTCGACGACGTCGAGAGCGCCGAGGTCGCCCGTCAGACGGGCCAGCAGGCCCTCTTCGCTAGCCCCTAGGATGAGGAGCGTGTGGTCGGGGGCCCGAGCGGCAATCGCGTCGTCCACGTGGTCGGCCACGGCCACGATTCGGGGCGCCTCGTCGAGACCGTGCGCCTCCGCCCACGAAGCGAGCTGTTTCTCACGGACAGCTCGATCGTCCGGATCATCCGTCACGTTGAGCAGCGTTACCTCGGCGCCAAACTCGTCTCGGAGCATGCGCGCCACATCGGCACTGACCTCCGAGCCCGCCCCCCCCCGCGTGGGGACGAGCACCCGGGAGGGGTCGAAGCCGCGGTCCCGAAAGACGACGAAGTCGCACGCCAGCGAGCCCAACAGGTCCCCCGCGAAGCTCTCGACGCGGCCCGGCGAGCCATGCGCGTCGGGCCCCCAGCCGAGGACGACCACGTCAGCTTTCTGGGCCTTTGCGGCGTCGAAGATTTCGGAATATGCATCCCGGGCCAGGATGGTGTGCGTCTCCACGTCCACGCCGAGCGTCTCCGCATCCGCCCGGGCCGCCGCCAGGAGGTCCTTCGACTCGGCGTCGAGCTCGTCCACGTGGCGCATCCCCGCCTCCAGCGGCACCTGGTAGGGCACTTCCACGATGTGCACGGCTACGACGACGCCGTTCTCGTGCTGTCGGGCGAGACTGCTGGCCAGGGTGATAAGGTTCGTCTCGTGCTCCGGATTGGCGAGAGGCACCATCACGCGGTAGTGCGAGGCATCGGGCTGGACGGCCTCGGCGGCCCGCACGGCCGAGTCCGGCATTTCTTCCGTTCGGCGCAGGATGTAGTCGCCGAAGACCCCCTGCTTCTCGGTCTGGCCCCGCACGTAGACGTAGAACCACACTACGGCCGCGGCGACGAAGAGCAGGCTCAGCAGGATCTCAATGCCGTTCATGAACGCGATGAGGCCGAACGAGGCAATGGCGCCGAGGAGAGGCACGACGGGATAGAAGGGAACGGTGTACTCCGGCTGATATTCCGGCACGTCGGCCTCCCGCATCACGACGAGGGCGAGGTTGAGCAGGCCGTAGACGATGAGGTGGAGCACGCTTCCCGCCTTCGCCAGCGTCTTCACGTCGCCGACGAGGATAAACAGTAGGATGAGCCCGCCAGTGAGCGCAATCGAGCGGTGCGGCGTGGCGTAGCGCTCGTGGATCGCGTTCAGCCAGTCGGACACGAGCTTGTCGCGGCCCATCGCGAAGTTGATGCGCGAGGAGGCGAGGATGGAGGCGTTGGCGCTGGAGGCCGTCGCCAACAGGCCGCCCACCGTGAGGGCCACCACGCCGACCGGCCCCAGCACGAGGCGCGCCACCTCGACGACGGCGATGCCCTCGACGGACGCCACCTCCTGCCACGGCAGCACGGCGTTGACGAGCAGCATGATGACGGCGTACAGGACCGTCACGATGAGGACGCTGCCGATGATGGCGAGCGGCAGGTTGCGGCCCGGGTCCTTCATCTCCTCGGCCACGGTCGTAATCTTTGCGAATCCCAGAAAGGACACGAAGACGAGGGCCGTGGCGGGAAGGACGGCGTCCCAGCCCTTCGGGGCGAGGGGGGTAAGCGTGGCCGCGTCGGCGTTCCACGTGCAGGCGGCCATGAAGACCGCTAGGATGCCGAGGAGCGTCAGCACGATGACGTTCTGAAGCTTTCCCGTCTCCTTGGCCCCCACGTAGTTGACCCCTACGAAAAAAGCCCCTGCCAGGAGGGCAAACAGCTGATCGTCGGTGAACGTGAGGCCGGCGACGTGCAGGTCGGGAACGGGCAAAAAGCCGACGACGTAGCTGCCGAAGCCGAGTGCGTAGAAGGCCGAGGCGAACGCCAGCCCCATCCAGTTACCCAACCCGGCGATGCTTCCGAAGAGTGGGCCGAGGGCGTGGTTCACGTAGTAGTAGCTCCCGCCCGCCATCGGCATGGCCGTGCCCAGCTCGCTGGCCGACATGGCTGTGAAGAGGGAGATGACCCCGCCGATTACGAACGACAGCGCCACGATGGGCCCGGCTACCTCCGTGGCGGGTCCCGGCAGCACAAAGATGCCGGCCCCGATCATGGTGCCGACGCCAATCGTGAGGGCTTCGAGGAGCCCGAGGTCCTTGGCAAGCTCGTTCACGTCGAAAGACGAACGGTCCGGAAAGTCGCAGAGAAGACATCCTACCGGGTGGGGGCGGGCGGGTTTTGCCCGTGGCCCGGGCGCTCCAGTCTTTCCCCAAATATTGGGCGCACCGGCCCTGCGAGATCGATAAGGGGAGCGCCTTCAGTCCATAGACGGAACGCCCCATCAGGACGAGCCAGCCTGCATGGTTTGCTCGGCGGCCTCGATGGCCTCGTCCTCGTGACGCACGACGATGACGGGCACGTCGGCCGACGTCACGATCCGCTCCGGCACCGTGCCGAAGAGGATCTCCTGCACCGACGGCTCGGTCTCGCCCAGCACCACCAGGTCGTACGCCTCCGCCCGGTCGACGATGGCGTCGGCGGGGTCGTCGGCCGCCATGGCCTCAAGTTCGAGGAGTCCCGTGTCGAGGCCGTGATCGCGCATCCGGTTCGCTGCGGGCCGGAGCACGTCCGCCCGCGAGTCCGCTTCCGTTTCGCCCTCCTCCACGATGTGGAGAAGCGTGACCGTGGCCGTGGCGTCCCGGCAGAGGTCGGCGACGAAGGGGGCGATCTGATGAGCGTTCTCCAGGCCGCGGAGGGGGACAAGCACGCGCCGCAGCGCGTCCATCCTGCCCGGGATAAGAACGGCGTCGCACTCCTCCTCGACGCTGATCCGACTGATCGTATCGAGCTCGTCCCCCGTGAAGACGAGGCGCGTCGTCACCTCAATTCCGGCCTCGACGAAGCGTTCGACGATCGTGTCGAGGGTTGCCTGGGTCTCCTCCCCAAACTGATCCCGCGCCTGGGCGGGGCTCGTCTGCTCCGGCACCGAAAACCACCCGAGGAGCACCACCCGCAACGGGGACAGCACCTCGATCAGCGACGCCGAGAGGCGTTCCGGGTTCGGCAGTTCCACATCGACGAGAATGGAGGACGGCGGCGAGACCGAGTCCGTCATGGCGTGATGTCCGATATGGTCACGGTGCGCGCGTAGTACAGATACCATCCCGCCGTGGCGAGCAGGATCCCACCCCCGATCGCAATCGACAGCGGATTCATGAAGGCCACGAGCCCGAAGCTCGCGAGGGCGCCGAGAGCGGGGACGACCGGGTAGCCGGGGCACCGAAAGGTGGGTTGGTACCCGGCGGGCGGCGACTGCCGCAGAACGAGAAGGGCCACGCAGATGAGCCCGTACATGAACAGGTGCAGCAGCGACGCCACCTCGGCCAGCACCTCCACTCGCCCAAAGAGGATGAGCCCGACGATGGGGCCCCCGGCCAGCAGCAGCGCCACGTGCGGCGTACGGTATTGCCGGTTGATGCGCCCGACCTGGCTCGGCACGAGGTCGTCCCGGCTCAAGGCGTAGATGGACCGGGAGGCGCTGAGAATGGAGGCGTTGGCACTCGACAGGGTGGCCAGGAGGCCCCCGCCCAGCAGCGCCGCGGCGCCGAACGTTCCGGCAATGCGACGCCCCACGTTCACGACGGCCGTCTCGCCCATCTCCGCGAGCTGCTCGCTGCCCAGTAGGCTCGTACCAATGAAGATCGTGAGCACGTAGAGCGTCCCGACGAGTACGACGCTCCCGGTCATGGCGCGCGGCAGGTTCTGACTCGGATTTTTGACCTCCCCCGCCACCGTGGCGATCTGCACGAAGCCGAGGTAGGAGGTAAAGACCAGCGCCGCGGTGGTAAAGATGGGCATCGTGCCGTACGGGAAGAACGTGTCCGGGACCCGCGGCTCCCCCAACACCCCAATCACGTCCAGCCCGCCGTGGCCCAGGAAGCCGCCGAGGATGGCGAGCAGGCTGCCCACGATCCAGTTTTGCAGGTCGCCCGTGTTCTCCGTGCCCGTGATGCTAACGCCCGTGAGCAGAAGGGCCATGCCGAGAGCGAGGCCCGCGACGGAGAGGGGCAGGTCGATGCCCAGCTCACTAAGCAGGTCGGACAGGTAGTGCCCAAACCCCATCAGGTAGAAGGCGGAGGCGAATACCAGCCCCAGCCACTGCCCGAGGCCCACCATGCAGCCGGAGAGGGGGCCGAGGGCGCGGGAGACGAAGAAGTAGCCGCCGCCACTTTCGGGCATGGCCGTGGCGAGCTCGGAGGTGGGCAGCGCCACAAGCAGAGCGATGGCGGCCCCGATGGCGAAGGAGAGCATGGCCGCCGGCCCGGCCTTTCCTGCCGCCAATCCCGGAAAGACAAAGATGCCCGCGCCCACCATGGTGCCGGTGCCGATGGCTAGCGCCGGGAGCAGCCCTAACGTACGTTCCAGTTCGTTCCGGTCGGCGTCTGGCGAGGACGCGTCGGCGGAGGCAGACGTGTTCACGGCAACGGACGGCAGAGGGCTTCACATCCTCACAACGGCGGGCACCGCCTCACGCGCCTTTGAACGGACCCCGCTCCGCAGTCGGTTCCGTTTTGCGCCACGACGGCGTCCCCGTCCTACTCTTCGGGTGAAGTCGTGAGGCCCACCGATTCCTTGAGCCGTTTCACGCCCTCCACAGCGCGCACCGAGAGGGTTTCGGGGACGTAGCGGCGCACCATGAGGACCGAGCAGCCGGCCCGGTCGGCCACCACGTCGGGGATGGAGCCGAAGAGCACCTGGCGCAGCGT
>NZ_JAZKRW010000164.1:0-5175 GCF_036626415.1 Salinibacter sp. | reverse complement strand
GCCGTCTGCACCTGTTCGAAGTCGAAGACGGTGGTGGTCGGCTGCAGCTTCCCGGACGCCGCAATCCAGCGGCCCGACGGGTCGGTGTCGATGCCGTGGGGCGACTTGCTGACCGGCACGAAGTACATCACGCCCTCGTGGTTGGCCGGGTCGATCAGCGGCACGCCGTTGCGCCCGCTGATGTCGTTGTTTTCGACGACCTCTTCGGCGCGCTCCCAGTTCACGAACGCGGCGTAATCGCGGTCGCGCTGGCTGGCGTTGATCTCCAGCGAGTCGTGGGCCATCTCGGTGTTGTAGGAGGTCCAGAACGCCCAGCCCTCGCTCGGCCCCTTGCCGGTGGAGCCGAGGTCCCAGTTGAACGGCGGCGTCTTGACCTGCCATCCCACCCCCATTTCGCCGGTCTCCGGGTCGATGTCTACGCCACTGACGATGCCGTTAAACTCCTCCTCGTAGTCCTCGACGTCCGCGTGACGCCCCTTGGGAAGCGGCACGGAGAAGCGCGTGGCCACCAGGAGGTACTCGGTATTCGGGGTCACGAAGGAGGAGCCGTGGTTCCCCATCGAGTTTGGAATGGGCCCCAGGATCTGCTTTGTGCTAAAGTCCCTGAGGCTGATGCGCGCGACCCGGTTGTTGGCGTTGTCGTTCACGAACAGCCAGCGGCCGTCGTACACGCCGTCGGTCTTGGAGAGGCCCGGGTGGTGCACGTCGCCCCACCGGTACTCGCCCATCATTTCCTTCGACTCCTCGTCGAAGCCGTAGCCGTGGCCCGGCGAGGGCGTGTAGACCGGAATTTCTTGAATCTCGCGCAGCGACGGCAGGCCGGCCACGAAGACCTGGCCGGAGTGGCCGCCGGAGTAGAACAGATAGTAGTCGTCGTCCTCTCCGGGCGGGACGTACGAGGCGGGGGCGCCATCGGTGGACCCCGACGATCCGCCTCCACAGCCCAACAGGGCCAGCGGCAGGACGACCAGAAAGAAATATGTGAGGTATCGCATAAGTATCGAGAATCTGTTTCGGATAAAAGGATGCGAATATTTTTTGTACCAGCAGAAACACCGGCCTTCCTGCGAGGCGCGTCTGTCAGCAGAATTCCCCCGCCTGTCCCCCACGCGCCTGGAGGCCGCGGCGCTACGCCGCGGCGTCTTCCGTCACGATCATTGTGCCCTGCATGGTGGCCCAGTGCCCCGGGAAGGTGCAGAGGTAGCCGTGCTCGCCGGACTCCTCGGGCACCGTGAACGTCACCTCCACCGTCTCGCCGGGCTGGGACATCGGGGTGTACGCCAGCACCTGCTCTCGGAGCGGGTCCTCCTGCGGCACGTAGTCGTTCGAGGACCCGGCCCGGGTGCCCGCCTCTCCCACCTCCTCGAAGAGGGCCTCGTCGTTGGAGGTTAGGAGGACGACGTTGTGCTGCATCGACGGGCTCGTGGCCGTGTTTTCGAAGACAAGGCGCACGGTCTCTCCAGGGGCGACGGAAAACTCTGTCGTTTCGTACTTCATCCGGTTGCCCTTCGGCTGAAGGGTGACGGTTCGATCAACCGTCTGGGAGGCCTCCGACTGCGAGGCGGACGCAGAGGCGGACGCGTCGTCGGGCGACGACTCGGACCCCCCGCACGCCGTCATGGCGAGGGCAAGCATGAGAAGGAGGGGCGCGATGCGGAAACGGGAGCGCATGGGAGCAAGGGGCGCGTTGTCAATTGATCTCACTTCTAATCTATGCGGTCCTCCCCAAGGGCGTCTTTGACCTACGTCAACTCCGCACTCGCTTCATTGACGGTTTACATGAATCGCGTCCCTCGCTCCAGTGCAGGGCACAGATGCAACTGTGCTCTCCCACAGCACACCGTCCATTGCTTCGCCCTGGAAGGGGTCCCCCGTAACGCTCTCCCCCCGCACATCCCACTACAATACTGAGAAGGCCGCCCCCGTTTTGTGTACCGAGGACCCGGAACCCCTCTTGATCGCTTTGTCGAACCGTTCCTCCTTCGCCATGCGATCCCCAACGTCCCTCGTCGCGTCCCTCGTTGCCGTCGTCGCGGGTCTCGTCCTCGTTGTTGGCCTGCCGGACGCGCAGGCGCAGTACTTCGGCCAGAACAAGGTCCAGTACGACGACTTCAGCTTTCAGACCCTGGAGACGGAGCACTTCGTCTTTTATTTTTACCCAGAGGAAGAGCGGGCCGTGCGCGATGCGGCCCGAATGGCGGAGCGCTGGTACGACCGCCACACGGAGCTCTTCCTGCACCGCTTCGACGAGAAGAAGCCAATCATCTTCTACGCCAACGACGCGGACTTTCAGCAGACCAATGTGACGCCGCAGCCCATCAGCCAGGGCACCGGTGGGCTCACCGAGCCGCTGCGCGAGCGCGTGGTGATGCCCCTCTCCGCGTCGTACGGGGAGACGGACCACGTGCTGGGCCACGAGCTGGTGCACTCGTTCCAGTTTGACCTGGGCCTCAACCAGGACAGCCTGGGCATTCAGCTTCGGAACCTGCCGACGTGGCTCATCGAGGGCATGGCCGAGTACCTGTCGGTGGGGCGACGGGACTCGCACACGGCCATGTGGATGCGGGACGCGGTGCGCCGGGACGACATGCCGTCGTTTGAGGACCTGTCCAATCCGCGCGAGTACTTTCCCTACCGCTACGGGCAGGCCTATCTCGCCTACATTGGCGGCAAGTACGGGGACCAGGCCGTCACAAACCTGTTCAAGCGCGGGGGACAGGTGGGGCTCGACTCGGCCTACGTGGAGCTGTTCGGCGTCTCGCCCGACTCGCTGACGAAGGAGTGGGGCCGGGCCACCCGCGATGCCTATCGCCCGCTCATGGAGGGCCGCACGCCGCCCGACTCCGCCGGCCAGACGGTGCTCGCCCCGGAGACGAACGGCGGACGCATCAACATCGCCCCCTCGCTCAGCCCGGACGGGCGCTACGTCGCGTTCATCTCGGAGCGGGAGCTGTTCTCCTTTAACCTGTACGTGGCGGATGCCGAAACCGGAGAGGTGATCGCGGAGCTGGACCAGGCCGGGATGACCGGGCACTTCAACGCACTGCGCTTTATCGATTCGGCCGGCACGTGGTCGCCGGACGGCCGCCGCCTCGCGTTCGTCAGCTTTGAGGACGGCGACAACCAGATCACGATCTGGAACATCGTTGAGGAAGAGATCGAGCAGAGCTTCTCGGTCGACGGCGTCACGTCGATGAAGAACCCGGCGTGGTCGCCGGACGGGGAGACCCTCGCCTTCGCGGGCACGGACGGCGGCATCAGCGACCTCTACGTGCTGGACCTAGAGACGGAGTCGGTGCGGCAGCTCACCGACGACCGCTACGCGGACCTCCAGCCGACGTGGGCGCCGGACGGCGAGACCCTCGCCTTTGCGACGGACCGCGCGGGCACGGACCTCGAGACACTGAGCCCGTCGTCGAACATGGATCTGGGGCTGATCGACGTGTCGAGCGGGGAGGTGACGGTGCGCGAGCCCTTCGGCGATGCGCTGCACCACAATCCGCAGTTCGCGCCGGACGGGCAGAGCCTCTACTTCATCAGCGACCCGGACGGGTTCAAGGACGTCTACCGCGTGGACCTGTCGAGCGGCGAGCGCTTCCGCGTGACCCGCCTCAAGACGGGCGTAAGCGGCATCACGGCCCGCTCTCCGGCCCTGTCCGTGGCCTCTCAGAACGGCGACATGATGATGTCGGTCTTCGCCGACGGCAACTACACCGGGGTCCGTCGTCCCGCCGGGGAGGTGCAGGGCACCCGCCTCCGCGCCCCCACGGCCCGGGCGGCCTCGGCGGGGGCGGCCGGGCGCCCCCCGACGGCCGACACGACGGACGACGGAGCGACCGGCCCCGCCGCCGACACGTCGCGTACCGCCGGCCTCCTGCCCTCTCCCGCGGCCCCGAATGACGGCCTCATCGCGGCGAACCTCCGCGATTCTAAGACGGGCCTTCCAGATGCGTCTACGGACTACGAAGCCGAAGACTACGACCCGACGCTGTCCCTGGAGTCCATTTCCCGGGCCAGTGGCATTGGCGTCTCCGTCGGGGGGCCGTTTGGGGGCGGACTGGCCGGCGGCATCGGGCTCCGATTTGGCGACATGTTGGGGCACCAGACCCTCGGGGTGGCCGTGCAGGCCCAGGGTACCTTCCGCGACATCGGAGGCGGGGTGTCGTACATGAACCGGCGCAACCAGCTCAACTGGGGCGGCTCGCTCAGCCACACCCCGCTCGTCTTTTCCGCAAACACCGTCCCGGTCCAAAATGGATCGGGGCAGCTGACCGGGGTTGCGAGCGTGGTGCAGCGGGCCTTCATTACGTCTGCGGCCGGGCGGGCCTCCTACCCCCTCAGCCAAACGCGGCGCTTCGAATTCTCCGTCTCGGGAACGCGCTACGGCTTCGGGACGAACGTGCGCACGGCGGGCCTCGTCGACGACAACACGGCCGATCAGATCGAGGCGGCCTTCGGGGACCGGGACCCGAAGTACCTCGCGGGCGGGAGCGCAGCGTACGTGCGCGACTTCACGACGAATGGCCTCACGGGACCGCTGCAGGGCGGGCGGTGGCGGCTGGAAGTGTCCCCCACCCTCGGCTCGCAGAACTTCGTGACGGCCCGCGCCGACGTGCGCCGCTATTTTTACGCAGAGCCGTTCACGTTCGCCCTCCAGGCGCTCCATGTCGGCAATTACGGGGCCACGTTCGACGATGAGTTCGGCATCGGCAACGAGTACATCGGGTATCCCTACGGCCAGGGCTTCGTGCGCGGCTACAGCGTCCAGAGCATCGCGGACGGCATTCGCGAAAACGGCGGCTGTACCCGGGTGTCCGACGACCCGACGACGTCGCAGTGCGCTGAGATCGACCGGCTCTTTGGCACCCGCGCCCTCACGACGCGGGCTGAGGTTCGGATTCCCCTCCTGGGGCCGGAGCGCCTCAGCCTGATCCCGTTCCAGTACCTGCCCACCACCCTGGCCCCGTTCGTGGACGCGGGCGTCACGTGGACGAACGACGAGGGCCCGGATTTCACCTTCGAGACAGAGAGCGCCGACACCACGATTCCGGTGGTGAGCACAGGCGTGGCCGCCCGCTTCAACATCCTGGGCAACTTCCTCCTCGAGGCCTACTACGCCCGCCCGTTCCAGCGCCGCGACACGACGTGGGAGCTCGGCTTCCGCATCTCGCCGGG
>NZ_JAZKRW010000163.1:0-5380 GCF_036626415.1 Salinibacter sp. | reverse complement strand
GGCGACCGCACCGGGCAGGCCCTCATGGACACGCTCGTCCAGAAGGCGATGGACCTGGAGATTCCGTACCGTGAGAACCTGTACGTCACCGATCTGATGGTGGAGGACGGACGGGCCGCGGGGGCCGTCGGCTTCGACATGGATGCGGGGCGGCCCGTGGCCTTCGACGCGGACGCCGTTGTCATTGCGGCGGGCGGCCACACCTCGCTGTACCGCCGCAGCTCCTCCCGCCCCGACGAGAACACGGGCGACGCGCAGGCCCTGGCGTTTAACGCCGGCGTGCCGTTGCGCGACATGGAATTCGTACAATTCCACCCCACCGGAAAGGTGAAGCCGGAAGCGGAGGCCGGCCACCTCGTTACCGAGGCGGTCCGGGGGGAGGGCGGGCGGCTCTATAACACGGAGGGGGAGCGCTTCATGGAGCGCTACTCGCCGACGCAGATGGAGCTGGACGCCCGCGACGTGGTGGCCCGCGCCAACGAGCAGGAGATCCGCGAGGGCCGGGGGACGGAGGATGACGCCGTGCTGCTCGACATTTCCCACCGCGACGACGAGTACATCCGCGAGCGGCTTCCCCGCATGGTGGAGGAGTTTGCCGAGCACGGGATCGACATTACCGAGGAGCCGATGGAGGTGGCGCCGACCGCCCACTACGCGATGGGGGGCATCGAGGTCGACTTCGAGACGGCCCAGACGCAGGTCGACGGCCTTTACGCCGTCGGCGAGTGCACGGCCGGCGTGCACGGGGCCAACCGGCTGGGCGGCAATTCGCTCATCGAGACCGTCGTCTTTGGCCAGGTCGCCGGGAGCCACATCGCCGAGACGCTGGGCAGCCGCACCAGCCCGTCGCTGTCCGAGGCGGCGGTGCGAGACCACGTGGTCACCCAAGACACGCTCGCCGCGGCCGAGGGCACACACACGCCCGCCGCGATTATGGACGAGCTTCGCGGCCTGATGTGGCAGCACGCGGGCATCCTGCGTGACGAGGACGGGCTCCTGAACGGCCTCCGGAAGCTGCAGCGGCTCCGGGCCGACGCGGAGGATCTGCAGGTGCAGGCCGACCGTACGAGCCGCCGCTACGAGCGGGCGCAAAACCTGCGCTTCATGTTCACCACGGCGGAGACGATCCTGCGGGGTGCACTGGAGCGCACGGAGTCGCGGGGCGCCCACGCCCGCACCGACTACGAGACGAAAGATCCCGACTGGCGGAAGAACATTCGGAGCCTCCCCACGGGCGACGGCGGGATGGAGATCGACACGGAGACGGCCGGCCGGCCCTCCCGCCGCGTCCAGCAGGCCGTCGATGAGGAGCACGAACTCGACTACCACCACCTGGAGTAACCCCTTGCCGCGATGGTCCGCGCCCGGACGAGCGTGCATTCCGTCCTCCTCGCTGCGCTGGGGATGCTGCTGCTGGGCGGCGGTGCGGTCCCGCCACGGACAGCCGTCGCCCAGACGGCCGGCCCCGACCGGCTGGGGGCCGATGCACGTTGGACGGCGCTCCGGAGCGACGTCCTGAGTCCCGGGTCGTTCTTCCGGAGCGTCGGGTCCGCCACCGGGGCGCACCTCGACGACGATCCGGACGCCTGGGGACAGACGGTCGGCGGGTACGCGGCCCGCGTCGGGTCGAGCACCGGAGAATCGGTGCTCCAGACCGGCACGATGCACGGGCTGGCCGCCGCCCTACACCTTGACATTCGTCCCCGCCTGGGCCGCCACAGTGGCACCGGGGCTCGGCTTCGGCACGCAGTGCTATCCCCCTTTGTCGCCCGGACCCCCACCGACGCCCGCGTGCCAAACGTCCCGAACGTCGCCGCCACCTACGGCGGCGCCCTCGCCCAGGCGCGCTGGGAGCAGGGAAGATGGATGCCCGGCCGGGCCCTCCGAAGCACGGGCGTATCCCTCGGAATTGATATCGCGGTTAACATCTTTCGGGAGTTCCTGGGAACGCCGCTCAGCCGCGACTGAGCACCCGTCGCGCCGCGCTCTTCTGCAGTTTTGTTTGTATGGCTCCGATGGCCGACTCCACCCCCAATCCCCGGCCGCCCGACACGCCGGACGACCCGGTCGGGGCCCTGACCGTCGACGCGCTCCACACGGCCCTCAACGACGCGGGGTACATCTGCTCCCGGGAGCGGGCGCGGAGCGTGATGGCCGCCCTCATGACCGACCCCCTGGGCGGCTTCTTCGCGTTCGGGCCGCCCGGCACCGGCAAGACGTGGCTGCTGGAGGTGCTCGGCGACATTCTGGACATGAACACCTTCTTCAAGCAGGTGAGTCCCGGCAGTCGGGAGGAGGACCTGATCCTCGACCTGCTCCCCGACGAGAACGCGGAGAGCGGCATCAAGAAGCAGTGGGGCGAGCTCCCGAAGGCTGTGCGGGCCAGCCACGAGGGCAACACCCTGCTCATCCTCGACGAGTGGGACAAGACCCGGCCGACCGCCGACGCCTTCCTGCTCGACTTCCTGCAGAACGGGCGGGTCAACTACGGCGACATTCAGGTGCAGGCGAACATGGACAACCTCTACGTCTGCATCACGCTCAACGACGAGCGCGACCTCTCCGGGCCGGCTCACCGGCGGATGCCGTACCTGCACTTCGAGCCGCTGCACCCGTCGCTCGTCCGCGAGGCGCTGCGCCGGTCGCACGGCGGCCACCCGTATCTGGAGGCGGCCGTCAACCTCTACGTGCGGTGCGAGCTGTCGATGATGGAGAAGAGCTGCACGATTCAGGAGCTGCAGCAGCTGCTCGACGCAATCCGTGTCCTCGGGCCCGACGACGCCGACTGGGACCAGCTTGTGCTCGACTACGTGACCAAGGACCGCGACAACCATCGCCTCCTGAAGAAGGCCGAGGACGTGGACACGTCCGACTGGGAGGACGCGGGGTGGACGACGGGGGCCGAGGCGGATCCGCTGGACCCGTCCGCCTACGCCCCGGTCGACCTTCCGGACCAGGCGCCGGCGCCCAACGGGGAGGGGGAAGAGGGGGCCCGCCTGCCGCCCATGGCGGACGTGAAAGGGTACACGCCGCCCCAGAACGACGAGACCCCGGACCTGGGGGCCGCGTTCGCCGCGCTGGAGGGCCGCACCTCCGTCTACGACGCCCTCACCCGTCAGGAGCCCCCCGCCGACGCGCCGGACCGCTTCGGGCGCGTGCAGGTGCAGGGGGACACCATCACCTTCGACGCGCCGGTGCCGCTCACGGAGCACGACGGGTACGCGGCCGACCTGTGGGGGCATCCGGGGGAGGTCGTGTTCGTGGAGGAGACCGCCACCCGCGCCGACCTGCGCCTGCTCCAGGAGGAGCGCGGGCTGGAGTTTATCTCCTACGCCGACGACGAGATCATCGGGCGCTACGAGGGGCTGCACCTCCGCTGGACGCCCGACACGGGCGCCGAGGTCATCGTGCCGACCGCCCGCCGGGACGCGTTCGACGACCTGTTTCGGGGCACGTGGCTGAACGAGGCCGAGATCGCGGGGCCCGCGGACCTGCCCACGCCGGTGCTCGCCCGGCTGGGCACGCGCCAGGTGGGGGTGGTGGAGGCCCGGCACGCCGGCGAGCCGGTGGCGGACCCGTACTTTGCCGGCGTCTTTGACTACTGGACCCAAAGCGAGCAGGACACGGTCGAGACCGCGGAGGTGCCGGGCTACGACGCGTTTATGGACCACGCGGAGGCGCACGCCGACCCGATCATTCTGGAGGGCGACGCCGCCTATGCCCTCTTCGACGGGCTCCTGCTCGGCCTCGTCGGGGAGGAGAACGACCACCTCGTCGTGTCGGTCACCGGCCCGTTCGACCCCGCGGTCGAGTCGTACCTGCAGCACTGGCTCCCCAACGCCAAGCTCTCCCTGCGCCGGAAGGCGGCCGTGCAGGTTCCCGCCAAGACGCTCGTAGAGGAGCACGGCTTCGGTGTGGTCCGTCCCTCCGACGACCGCCCGAGCCCGGGCAAGAAGCTCGTCCGCATCGAGGATGGGGTCAAGAGCATCTACCACGACGGGCACCTCACCGTGGGCACCCAGGTGTCGGGCCGGCAGATTACGGCCCACCGCGTGGAGCTCCTCATCCGCAACATCGACGAGACGCTCGACGAGCTCGACAGGTAGTTCCCTTCCCTGTGCCACACGCTTCGCGTCGCCATGCCCGACTCCACCTCCCAAAATGAGGCGCCGGACCCCGATTCCGCAGCGGACGACCCCGCAGCGGACGACGAGTCCCCCGCGGTCGAGCGCCGCTGGCGACCCGCGGCCGACGCCCCTTTCCACGTTCCGTCATCGGAGGCGGACGTGCCGACCGACGACGCCGCGCCGCCCCCCGACGCGCCCCCGGGCGACGAGGGGCCGGCCCAGGACGAATACGATCCGGCGTCCCCTGACACGTCTGCGGAGAGGGCCCCGACGGCCGATCAGAACCCAGGCGGGCCGGCGCCCCCAAAAGACGCGACGGAGGAGGGATCGTCCTCGACGACCGCCCCGAGCGAGGCGTCCCGGTCCGGAGGCGGCGAGACGGGCGAGGACACGGCGTCGTCCCGGACGGGGACCGCCGAGGGGGGCTCGCCCGACGTTGACGACCTAGCGAACGGTCCGCCCACGTCGCGTACCGATCCCGGTGCCGTGGACGAGCCGGACTCCCCCCTTCCGCCACCGGCGCCTCCCGACGACGCGAAAGAGGCGGCGCGTCAGGTCAACGACGAGGCCCTGACGGACGACCCCGATGACGGGTCGTGGATCGACCAGGCCCAGGATCCGCCCACGGTCCCGCCCCTTGACCGGGAACAGGACGACGAGGAAGAGTTCTTTACCGACGAGCACCGCCGCGTGCCCGGGGCCGAGCAGGTGGAAGAGGAGCTGCAAGAGTTCGCCTACGAGATCAACGAGGGCACCGCCGACACCGACTGGACGCCTTCGGACCGGGAGGACCACCGGATTGCGTCGATGTTTGCCCGCCTCGTGAGCAAGGTGGCCGAGGACATGAGCTACCAGCAGGTGCCCGGGGACGAGTTCTGGGACCCGCGCAAGATCATGCGACGTCAGATCGACCGCCGTCCCCTTCAGCACTGCAAGATGGACTACACCAAGCGCCGGCTGGCCCTGCTGGTGGACACCTCGCCCTCCTGCCGCGACGAGGCGGTGTTCTACTCGAAGGTCGCCACCGGCGCCCTGCTTCGCGACGACATCGACATCTTCCTCTGCCCCAACGGGCGCATCGACGCCCAATTTGACCCGGAGCCAATGCGGTTTGTCAACGACGACCGGGGCTCCGCCTGGGACCTGGAGGGACGCGTGGTCCTCTACTTTACCGACTGGGACGGCACCGACGAGATCGTGGAGCACTCCCGAGACTGCACCCTCTACTGGTTCGACAACTGCCCCCCGTCGAA
>NZ_JAZKRW010000162.1:0-5444 GCF_036626415.1 Salinibacter sp. | reverse complement strand
TCCCTGGGAGGAAGAGACACCATCGATGGTGCGGAGGTCAGGGTCGGTCCTCAACGCAACGCGTGCCTCCTCTTCCCGAAAAGCCCAGCCTGTTCACTTCGCCAACCGCAACCACTACCAAAAGGCTGGGGGAGTTGCGAATTCGTGTACTCCCATGGCGAGGAACAGAATGCAAGGACGGACCCCGTGACACCGCGGCGGTGTGAAGGCGTCGGGGACGAGAGGCCGAAATCGGGCGTGCAAAGTCGTGGCGTGCAGGGCATTATAAGGGGTTCCGTAGATAGCCCCTCTCCTCACGGGCGCTCTCTTGGCTGGAGCGCCGGGGGAGGGGGTTCATATTGCCTCTTCTGGCGCCCCGCCGCTACGCAAACAGCCGGTCGTACTCGATCTTGATGCATCGGTTGCGCACGTAGGGGAGCCCTGCCTCCTCGGCGAGCTCCTTCGCCTCGGGACTGGACACCCCGAGTTGCGTCCAGATCACTGGCTGCTCCCCGGTCTGCTCAATGCGCGCGATCGCCGAGCGCACCATGTCGGCGGTGTGCTCGGGGCGCCGGAAGATGTCGACGACGTCGAGTTCCACGCCCGCCGGGATGCTGGGAAGATCCGGGTAGCACGGCTCCCCGAGCACCGCGTCGTAGTTCGGGTTCACCGGCACGACGCGGTACCCACGTGCCTGCAGATAGCGGGCAATCTTGTGGCTCGTGCGGGTCGGCGTGGTCGAGCACCCGACGACCGCAATCGTGTCCGCCGTGTCGAGGATGGTACGAAAATCGGGGGACTGAACGTCGGGCATAGAACGATTGAATTCGTGTGCGGGCAGTGGAGAGGTGAAGAGACGGCCCTTACCTTATAACATTCCGAAGGATCCTCTTTTCCCCTCCGTCCCGTACAATTCGAGGCCCGTTACACCCCGTGACGGACCCGAGACGGAAGGGGCGCGCCCTGCGCTACAGACCCGCCAGACCATTCCAACGCCACCTGCCATGGCCTATCCGTTCCACGACATTGAGACCAAGTGGCAACAGCACTGGGAGGAGCACCAGACCTTCCGCACCCCCGACGAGGTGCCGGAGGACAAGGACGAGTTCTATGTGCTCGACATGTTTCCGTACCCCAGCGGCGCGGGCCTCCATGTGGGCCACCCGGAGGGCTACACGGCCACCGACATCGTGGCCCGCTACAAGCGAAAGCAGGGATTCAACGTGCTGCACCCGATGGGGTGGGACGCGTTCGGCCTGCCCGCCGAGCAGTACGCGCTGAAGACGAACACCCACCCGCGGGAGACGACGGAAAAGAACATCGCGCAGTTCAAACGCCAGCTCAAGCGCCTCGGCTTCTCGTACGACTGGCAGCGAGAGATCAACACCACGGACCCGGACTACTACAAGTGGACGCAGTGGATCTTCCTGCAGCTCTACGAACGGGGGCTCGCCTACCAGTCCGAGGAGCCGGTGTGGTGGTGCGAAGAGCTCGGCACGGTGCTCGCCAACGAGGAGGTGATCGACGGCAAGAGCGAGCGGGGCGGCTATCCCTGCGAGCGGGTGCCGATGCGGCAGTGGGTGCTCAAGATCACCGAGTACGCCGACCGCCTGCTGGAGGGGCTGGAGGCCCTCGACTGGCCAGAGAGCACGAAGCAGATGCAGCGCAACTGGATCGGTCGGTCGGAGGGCGCGAACGTCTACTTCGACCTTGCGGGCATCGACGATTCGCTGGAGGTCTACACCACGCGCCCCGACACCCTCTTCGGCGCCACCTACATGGTGCTGGCGCCCGAGCACGAGCTGCTCGACGAGATCACGACCGACGCGCACCGCGCGGAGGTGGAGGCCTACGTTGACGAAGCCCTCCGGAAGAGTGAGCGGAAGCGCCAGCAGCAGGGGGAGAAGACCGGCGTCTTTACCGGCGGCTACGCGATGAATCCAGTCAACGGCGAGGAGATTCCGATCTGGGTGGCCGACTACGTGCTGGCCTCCTACGGCACCGGCGCCGTCATGGCCGTGCCGGCCCACGACGAGCGGGACTACGCCTTCGCCCGGAAGTACGACCTGCCGGTCCGGGAGGTCGTGGAGGGCGGCGAGATCGAGGAGGAGGCCTACGTCGGCGACGGGCCCCACGTCCGCTCCGCCAACGAGGACGTGAGCCTCAACGGCCTGCACAACGAGGCAGCGAAGGAAGCCATCACCGAGTGGCTGGAGGCGGAGGGCACAGGCGAGCACACCGTCAACTACCAGTTGCAGGACTGGCTCTTCAGCCGCCAGCGCTACTGGGGCGAGCCCTTCCCCATCGTATTCACGGAGGACGGCGAGGACAAGCCCGTGCCCGAGGACGAGTTGCCCGTCACGCTGCCCGACATTGATGTCTTTGAACCGAGCGGCACGCCCGAGGGGCCGCTGGCCACGATCGAGGACTGGGTGCACACCACCGACCCGGAGACCGGCGCGCCGGCCACCCGCGAGACGAACACCATGCCGCAATGGGCCGGCTCCTGCTGGTACTACCTCCGCTTTCTCGACCCCGACAACGACGAGCGGCTCGTCGATCCGGAGAAGGAGGAGTACTGGATGCCGGTCGACCTGTACGTGGGCGGCTCCGAGCACGCCGTGCTGCACCTGCTCTACGCCCGCTTCTGGCACAAGGTGCTCTACGACGCGGGCGTCGTCTCCACGAAAGAGCCGTTCCAGACGCTGGTGCACCAGGGCATGATCCTGGGCGAGACGGAGTACACGGCGTATCGGGACGAGGAGGGCAATGTCGTTTCCGCCGAGAACGTTGCGGACGACACAGACCTCACGCCCGTCCAGGTCGACGAGGAGGACGTGACGAAGGACGGAGACGTGTTTGTCCTTGCGGATCGGCCGGCGGTGCAGGTTGACGCCCGCAGCCACAAGATGAGCAAGAGCCGCGGCAACGTCATCAATCCCGACGACGTGGTCGACGAGTACGGGGCCGACACGCTCCGCCTCTACGAAATGTTTATGGGGCCGCTGGAGCAGGACAAGCCCTGGAGCACTGACGACATGGAGGGGGTCCACCGGTTCCTCAACCGCATCTGGCGCCTGGTCGTCGACACGGACAGTGGCGGGCTTGCGGTGAGCGACGAGGAGCCGGACCGCGACCAACTCCGCGTCCTGCACCGCACCATCAAGAAGGTCACGGAGGACATTGAGGCCCGGGACTTCAACACCGCCATCGCGGCGATGATGGAATTTGTGAACGCGGCCAACAAGTGGGACACGATGCCCCGCAAGATTGCCGAGCCGTTCGTCCTCCTCCTGAGCCCCTTCGCACCGCACCTCAGCGAAGAGCTGTGGGCCCGTTTTGGGCACGACGAGACGCTCGCCTACGAGGACTGGCCCGCCTACGACGAGGCGCTCATTCGACGCGAGGTCGTCGAGATGCCCGTGCAGGTCGACGGCACGGTCCGCGCCACCATCGAGGTCGAGGCCGACGCAGACGAGGACGACGTGCTCGCCACCGCGAAGGCCGCGGACAACGTGGCCCGCTACCTCGACGGCACGGACATTCAGCGCGAGATCTACGTGCCGGGGCAGATCGTTAATCTCGTGACTGGATGAGTATTTCGTGGTGCGTATTGCGTATCTGCCCGTGGCCTACGCAATACGAAACACCCGATACGAAATACGCAATAGCGCTGTCCAGGCCCGGCTATTCTTCTTGCGACCTGCAACTTCCGAGAACCCCACCGTCCATGCCCAACCTCGATGTTCTCGCCCTCGCCGCCCACCCCGACGACGTGGAGCTCTGCGCGGGGGGGACGATGTGTCTGCTCGTCCAGCAAGGGTATGACGTCGGCATCGTCGACTTCACGAAGGGACAGCTCGGGTCGCGGGGCACGCCCGAGCAGCGAATGGAAGAGGCCGAGCGGGCCTCTGAGATCATTGGCCTCACCGCCCGCGAGAACCTCGGGCTGATGGACGGGGACCTCCGCAACACGAAGGCGAATCAGCGCCGGGTCATTGAGGCGGTGCGCCGGTACCGCCCGGACATTGTCCTCATCAATCCGCCGGAGGCTCGCCACCCCGACCACAGCGACGCCGCCGACCTCTCGACCGACGCCCTCTACTACAGCGGTCTCCAAGAGATCGAGACCACCGGCCCGGACGGTGCCCCGCAGGCCCCCTGGCGGCCCCACCACGTGCTCCACTACATGCAGGCCGTGTCCTTCGAGCCCACGATGGTGGTGGACGTGACGGACGTGTGGGACCGGCGCATTGAGGCCCTGCAGGCCTTCGAGTCGCAGTTTCACAACCCCGATTACGAGCCGGACCCGGACGAGCCGGAAACGTTCGTGTCCAACCCTGAATTCTTCGAGTGGGTGAAGGCTCGGGCCCGCACCTACGGCTACACCGTGGGGGCCACGTACGGCGAGCCGTTCAAATACCGGCACGGGCCCTTCGGGGTCACGGACCTCCCCGACGTTCTTCGCAAGGGGAAGGAGTTTCGATGAGCTAGATCCCACGTGAATTGCGCGAGGCACAGGGCCTCGACTCGCAACAACTGAGGGATTCACATCTTTGATCAAAAATAGCGCCGCACTGAGCGTCTACAAGTTGACACCACTCCCTGCGGCGCGGTATATTATCCTACTGTAATTGTCACGAAGCGACCTCCCTCCATGGCGGACACGAGTGACTTTCGAAACGGCATGACGTTCATCTGGAAAGACGATCTCTGGGAGATCGTCGACTTCCTTCACGTCAAGCCCGGCAAGGGCGGCGCGTTCGTCCGCACCACCCTCAAACACGTGAAGGATGGCCACGAGGTGGAGGAGACCTTTCGGGCGGGGGCGAAGGTCGATGAGGTGCGGGTGGAGCGCCGCGAACATCAGTACCTCTACGAGGACGACTACGGGCTTCACTTCATGGACCAGGCGTCCTACGAGCAGTTCTCGATGCCGCCGGAGCAGGTGGAGGGGCGCAGGTTTTTGAAGGAAGGAGGGAGCGTCGACATTCTTTTTCGGACCGACACCGAGGAACCGCTCCGCACCGAGGTCCCACAGAAGGTGGAGCTCGAGGTCGTAGAGACCACGCCCGGCGTGAAGGGCAATACCGCGCAGGGGGGCGACAAGCCCGCGACGCTGGAGAGCGGGGCCACCATCGACGTGCCGCTTTTTATCAACGAGGGGGACGTCGTTCGCCTCAACACCGAGACCGAAGAGTACGAAACCCGTGTCTCGGCCGCGTCCACCGTGTAACTCGGGACGCGTCCGCCGTTCTTTCGCATACACTCATCCAGACGCATGGAGCTTTCGAAGATTCAGGAACTGCTTCGACTTGTCGCCGAGAGCGGGGTGTCGGAGGTTGAGATTGAAGAAGACGACTTCAAGCTCACCATCCGGCAGAACAGCCCACAGGTGCTCATGCAACCGGCGGCGCAGTCGGCCCCGATGCAGTACGGGGCCCCGCCGCAGCCCCAGTACCCGC
>NZ_JAZKRW010000161.1:0-5725 GCF_036626415.1 Salinibacter sp. | reverse complement strand
GGGCTGGCGGCGATGTTGGAATCTGTTTCTCTCCACTCGGCCGTACGTTCTCGTGCACACGCTCCGGCTGTCCGTTCTGGTCCTCCTCGGGGGCCTCGCCGTTCTCGGGGTCCCCGCGGCCATGGCACAGGCCCCGAGCATAACCGCGCCGATTGCTCCTCGGGTGCAGGATGCCGCCCCGCAGGTCCGGCAGCGCGTGCACCAGGCCCTCCGCGCCTCCGCCACTCGGCCGCATCACAAGGATGGCCCCCTTTCCCCCATCGGGGCGGACCTCGCGACGCTTTACTACCAGCACGACGCGGGCGGGGGCCCGGCGGTTCGGCAACTCTTCGGCGGCACGAAGCGGCTGCATCAGGCCCCGAGGGCCCGCTACCACACCCCCGTCTCGCGGGACGGCCAGTCCGTGACGGTCACCGCCGTCGCGACGGACGGGGAGGGCCTCTTGGCCGACCTCCGGGGACTCGGCCTGGAGCGAGGCACGAAGGCGGGCTCCACCGTCTCAGGCCGCCTGCCCATTTCGGCCCTAAAAGACGCAGCCCAACTTCCCTCCCTCCGGGGCATGGTGCCGGCCTACGCCCAGGTCCATGCCGGGAGCGTCGGCTCGGAGGCCGACACGGCCCACCACGCCGTCGAGGGGCGGGCCGACCTCGGCGTGGACGGCAGCGGGCAAAAGGTGTGCGCGTTGTCGGACAGCTACGATCGGAGCTCCACCGCCGCCACCTCGGCCCAGGACGACATTGCATCGGGCGACCTGCCAGGGCCGGGCAACCCGGCGGGCCGCACCACGCCCGTGGACGTGCTCAACGACAGCGAGCCGGGCAGCGACGAGGGGCGCGCGATGCTGCAGCTTATCCACGACATCGCCCCCGGCGCCGAACTGGGCTTCCACACGGCGTTCGGCGGCATCGCCACCTTCGTGGACGGCATTCGCGCCCTGGCCGACCCCAACAAAGGCGACTGCGACATCATCGTCGACGACGTCCGGTACAACACCGAGCCGTTCTTCCAGGACGGCCCCATCACCAACGTCGTGGACAGCGTGGCCGATGAGGGCGTCGCGTACTTTTCCTCCGCCGGCAACGACGGCCAGAACTCCTACCAGGACGGCTTCCGCGACTCCGGGAAACAGGGCGTCATCAGCAGCGGAGCCGTGGCCCACGACTTCGACCCGTCCGGCAGCGCAGTCGACACGCTCCAGCGGATCACCGTCCGATCGCTTGGGACCTTTCGCATCTTTACGATGCAGTGGACCGACCCGTCGGCCCTCGTCGACGGGTCCGCGGGGGCGGACACCGACCTCGACGTGGCCCTCGTGAACGACACGCTCGGCATCGTCGCCCAGTCTGCCCGCGACAGCGACGCCATCGGCCTCCCCGTGGAGGGGGTTCTGGAATACACAAATCTCGGGACCATCGACGCCAACCAGGACGGCGTGGCGGACTCGACGTACCACCTCGTCATTGAAAAGGCTGCGGGCCCCAACCCCGACGGCGTGAAGTACATCTATTCTGGGTCCAATTTTGAGATCGAAGAGTACGACACGCTCGGCCCCACGGTCTACGGTCACCCCATGGCCGAGGGCGCCATGGCCGTCGCCGCGGCGCCGTTCTTCAACACCGCGGCGTACAACCCGAACGTCGACCCGGCCGTGCTGGAGCCCTTTTCCTCAAAAGGGGGCATCAAAATCCGGTTCGACGAGACCGGCACGCCGATCCTGGCGCCGGAGGCCCGCGAGAAGCCCGACCTCACCGGGACCGACGGCATCGACAACACCTTTTTTGGCACCGACTCGGCCTACGACACGGACACGTTCCCCAACTTTTTCGGGACCTCGGCGGCGGCTCCGAATGGGGCCGCCATCGCGGCGCTCGTCCGGGAGGCCAATCCCGGCTTCTCTCCCGCCGAGGTCTACGACCAGCTCGAAACGAACGCCCGGGACGTGACGATGCGCCAGACCCGGGACGGGGACGAAGTGGCCGTTCCCTCGGGCGTTGATTTCTGGAGCGGGCACGGGTTTATGCAGGCCACCGCCGCGGCCCTGCCCGTGGAGCTGGCCGACTTCGAGGCGGTGGTGGCCGGAGAGCGCGCTACGCTCACCTGGACCACGCAAAGCGAGACGAACAACGCCGGGTTCGGAATTGAACACAAGCACGGCGACGACTCGTTCGAGACCATCGCCTATGAGGAGGGCGCCGGCACAACCACCGAGCCACGCTCGTACCGCCACCGCACTGACCCGCTCGCCCCGGGCGTCCACACCTTTCGGCTCCGGCAGGAAGACCTCGACGGGTCGACGACCTACAGCAAGGAGATTACGCTCACACGCGCCCTCTCCACGACGCACAGCGTGTCTGCGGTCACCCCGAATCCAATCACCGACGAAGGCGCTGTGTCGGTCGTCGTGGGAAAGCCCCAGGATGTGCGGGTCGAGGTCTACAACGTGCTCGGCCAGCGGGTGGCGCTCCTCCACGATGGTCCGCTGACCGCCGACGACCCCAAGACCCTGGCGCTGGGGGACAATCTGCGGAGCGGCGTGTATTTCCTTCGCGTCACCGGCCCCTCCTTCACCGCCACCCGACAGTTCGTTCGCGTCCGATAGTGGGCCCTCCCCTATGCCGTCCTCGTCGCTGTTGCCAACCGGTCTGATCCTCCTGCTCGCCACGGTTCTCATTCCGGCCCCGAGCCCGGCCCAGCCCCTGTCCGACAGCCTCCGGGCGGAGGCGCTCCGGGACTTCCACGGGCCCGACCGGACGGGCAAAGACGGACCGCTTGCCAAGGCCGGCCTGGACCTGCTGCTGCTCTACCACGAGTACCGGGCGTTTCGGCGGCGAGAGGGAGGGGCATCCTTCTCGCCGAGCACAACCGACGCTTCCGTGAGCGACGGCTACGTGACCATCGACGCCATCGCCACGACGTCAGCCGAGCAGCTGCGGGCGGACCTAGCCGCGCTCGGACTCACAGACGGGGCCGTCGCCGGACGGGTGGTGTCGGGCCGGCTGCCCATTGCGCAAGTGCCTGCCCTCGCCCAGGTGGGGTCGCTACGGGGCGTCGTTCTGCCGCGGGCGAAGACGCAAGAACGCAACGGCCCGCCCCGCCCACGGCCCCAGCGCTCTGTCCAGCGCTCCCCCTCGCTGCCCTCCGACGGGTCCAATCCGGGGAGGCCTCTCTTCCTCGGCGTCGCGCTCGGGGCTCTTCTCCTTGCCGAGGAGGCGTAGGGGGGCGCTGTCCATCGCCGCCGCGGCCGTCCGCTACAGCGCCACCTCCGCCCCGACCAGCAGCGTGCGGCGCGGCAGCGGCGCGTCGAAGATCTCGCTGTACTGCCGGTCGAAGGCGTTTCGGAGCTCGACGGACAGCGTGGTGCGGGCCCCGGAGAGGCGCGTGTCGTAGGCCAGCCGGCCGTGCACCACCCCGTATCGGTCGGTCGCCAGGGGCGCGTCGCGGAGCCGGTCCTTCCATCGCCCCTGAAGGCCCAGCGTTACGGCCCCGGCCCGCACCGACGCGCTGCCCTGGAGCTGGTGACGAGCCGCGTCGAGGCCGTACTTGTAGTCGGAGGGGGGCCTCTGCCCGTCGAGGCTGGCGTCGAGGAGCGTGTAGGCCGCGTCGAGGCTGAGGCCCACGGCCCCAAGGGTTCGGTCGAACGACAGCTCGGTCTCGAGGCCCGTGGTGGTGGTCCGGTCCAGGTTTTGGGCCTCGAACACTCGTTCCGCCTCGTTCCGGAGATAATCGATGGCGTTGTCGGTGGTGCGGTGAAAGCCCGTCGCGGAAAGGGACAGGTTCGCCGGCAGGCGTACGTCCACCCCGGCCTCCCCCGACCAGGCCGTCTCGGCGGTGAGGGCGGCGTTGCCCTGGTTGCTGGGCGAGTTGATAAAGCGTTCCACGTAGTTGGGGGCCCGCACCACGCGTCCTCCCCCCGCGCGGACGGTGGCGGGACCGACATTGTACGCCAGATAGAGCTGCGGGGTCGGCTCCGTCCCGTACGTCGGGTCGTAATCGACACGCGTGCTCTGGTTGATCGTGAGGCGGGACGTCGCACGCCAGCGCAGGCTCACGAAGGCCCCGATGGACTGGTCGCCGTGCACCCCGTCCCGATTGCTATCAACCCCGCGGAGCTCGGCGGAGGCCCCGCCGGTTGCCCGGACGTCGCCCCACGTGTGGGAACCTTGCCCCTGCACGCGGAGGCGACGACTGGTGTGGGTGTTGGCGCCCACGTTGGGATTGTACGTGTAGCGGTCGCGGTGCTGCTTGCCGAAGAGCTGTACCTGCCAGGGCGTATTGCCCTCGCCGGAGCTCGCCAGGCGGCTCTGCAGCCAGAAGGTCGAGGTGGCCTCTCGGGCCCGGTCCGTGCCAAAGTCCGTGTAAAAGTGGTACGCCCCGAACTCCCGATCGTCCACCCCGGCCCGGGTGTAGAGCGTCGCGGTTCCCACGTCTCGGGCCACCGCGGCGGTCACCGCCCGTCGCTCGAAGTCCGTCTGCACGGTGCTAGACAGGTCGGTCGTCCCCTCCGGATCCACCGACACCCTCCGCCCATCGCTTCCCTGCACCGAGGCCGCCGCACTCGCGGCCGTCTGCTCGCCCGCGATGCGGGCCGCCGCCCCCACGTCGTAGAAGTTGTTCTTCCCGTACCGGCCGTCAACCTGAGCCGTAGTTCCCTCTTCTGAGGCGTCCTCTCTGCGCAGGGCCGTCTTTGTGATGAGGTGCACGACCCCTCCGAGCGCGTCGGGCCCGTAGAGGGCCGTCGCCGGGCCGTGGAGCACCTCGACCCGGGCGATCTCCGAAAGGGGCACCGGCAGATCCATCAGGAAGTGCCCCGTGTACGGATCGTTGAGCCGGGCGCCGTCGAGCAACAGAAGGACGCCGTTGAACGTGGAGCCGCGCATCGTGAGGTCGCTCTGCACGCCGAACCCGCCCCGGCTTTTCACGTCCAGCCCCGCCGCGACATTGAGCAGCTGGTCCAGGCTGTTGACGGACAGGGACTGGATGTCCTGCTGCGTGTACACGTCCACCCGACGGCCCGTCTCCTGCGCCGCCGAGGCCACGCGAGCGGCTGTGACCACCACGCTGTCGGGCATTTGCACACGGAACGCCACGTCGGACGTGTCTTGGGCCCGGACGGGCGCGGCGAGCAACACGACGAGAAGGCACGGAAGGAACAGCCGGGCGGGACGCATACAGAGGTGGGAATGAGTGCAACGATGGACCGGCGGCGCCCAACGACTGCCCTGACGGGCGGATCCGCCCCCCGCTCCGGAAATTCCTTGAAGACATGTAACACCTCGCCTCTCTGCACTCACAGAGGATCCTGTGCTGGGCACTTCCGATTTTACGGCGTCCTGCTCAGGCACATGTTCGCTGTCTCACCGCATTTTTCTCCTTGTGGATATGCCCGACACACTGACCACCATTTCCGCCGACGACCTCAAAGACGCGCTCGAAGGGGAGCGCCCGCCGGTCGTCATCAATACATTGCCCCAGGACGTCCACGTGGCGAAGCACATTCCGGGCTCCATCAACGTCCCGGTCGACGATATCGAGCGGGTCGAAACGCTCGTGCCCAACAAGGACGAGCCCATTGTGGTGTACTGCGCCAATGCCGACTGCACCGCGTCCCTCAAGGCCGCACAGGCCCTGGAAGAGAGGGGCTACACGAACGTGATCGACTTTGAGGACGGCTACGCCGGATGGCGGCGGGGCGGCTACCCACTGGTCGGCGAGGAGAGCTAGCCGC
>NZ_JAZKRW010000160.1:0-5729 GCF_036626415.1 Salinibacter sp. | reverse complement strand
AGCAAATCTCCCAACGCGAAAGCGCCCGCGGCCCCGACGTCGGTCAAGGCCGCGGGCGGGGCAAACGAAGAAGGGGAGACGCGGGGGCCTGTCGTGGCTACACCGAGATGTCGGCAAGCTGGGCTTCTACCTCCTCACGCCGGTCCTGGAGGAAGGGCGGCAGCATTAGCGTCGTGCCGAGCTCGTCGACGGGCTCGTCGTGGAGAAAGCCGGGCGGGTCCGTTGCGATCTCGAAGTTGACGCCGTTCGGCTCGCGGAAGTAGAGGGAGTGAAAGTAATTGCGATCCTTCATCGTGGTGACGTCGTGACCGGCGTCTCGGAGCCGCTGCCGGACGGCCATTTGATGCTCGTCGTCCGCCACTCGAAACGCAACGTGGTGGACCGTGCCGTACCCCCACCGTCCCTCGTGCATGTTGGGCTCGTTGTAAAGGTCGATGAACTGAGCGTGGTCGGGCCCGGGGACGCGGTATCGGGTCCAGTCCCCGTTCTGGGGCGTCGGCTCGTGGTCGACCTGCTCGTACCCCATCAATTTGAGGACGTCCGCGGTGAGCTGGCCATTGTGAGGGTGAATGGTGACCCCGTGGAACCCGCGCACCGCGTGTTCGGCGGGCACGGGTCCATCGGCCCACGGGTCGATGTCGGACCGTCCCGTAATGAGCTCCAGGGGCTGGCCGTCGTGGTCCTGAAACTGAATGACGGTCCGTCCGAAGCGCTCAGTCACGGGGTAGAGGGTGGCGCCTTCTGCGGCGCCGAGTCGGTCCACCCAGTAGTCGATGGCGCCCTCCGGAATGGTGAAGGCCGTGGCGGTGGCCTGTCCGCGCCCCACCTGTCCCTGCTGGATGCTGTGGTGCGGCTTGAAGGTGAGGACCGTGCCGGGCGTGCCTGTCTCGTCGGCGTAGTAGAGGTGGTACATCGTGGGCCCCTGGAAGGCCTCCGAAGGGTTGTTGAAGAGGACCGTCTGCTTGACGAGGCGAAGCCCCAGGACGCCTGTATAGAAGTCTAAGTTTTCCTGTGGGTCCTGCGCGTAGGCGGTGACGTGATGAATGCCAGAGACTGGGTTGCTCATGGGGGGAAGGACTGTTGGGGGGGCGAGAGACGGAGCGGGAGACAGGGCCCTGTGAGCTCTTCGACACGCGGTCAATTTCCGTGGGCATACTCTACAAACCCTGGTGGTGAGAATTGTTCGGAAGGGCTTCCGTCACAAGAACGTATCGCTGCGTTTAAGCGATCCCCAGGGGCAGTTTTTGTATACTGCAGTCAGTGGCTGGTCGAAAAATCCATACTGATCGAAAAGCCCACAAAAGCTGGCCCGCTCGGAGCGGGCCTTTCGTGTTGGTGCCTCCGTTTCGAGACGTCCCGTTCCGGATCGTCGGCGGGACGTTTTGTCGTTTGGCACCCTCCTTCCCGCACCGGCCGGCCGGTGCGCCCTGAGCGTCAGGATGGAGACTCCCGTCTCCGGGTCCGAGGGCGCGGTGGGGACACACGGAACCGATCCTGGCGGGGTCGCGGGCTCTCCGCCACGCCAGTGCTCACAGAAGAATCCGGCTGGCGGTGCCGACAATGCGGTCCATCAAGGCGTCCCGGAACTGCTCGGCCCGGACGGCCGCCAGTCCCGCCTGCTTGAGCGCCTCCATCTCGGCCAAGTCCTTCTGTCCTCGAACGAGCCACTCGAACTCGTTCTGGGAAAGCTCTCCCTGCTCCAGCAGGCGGGCCCACCGCCTCAGGTCGTCCTGCGTTCGCTCCAGGAACGCCTCGCCGTCTTCGAGGGCAGCGTCCCGCACCTCTTCCAGGTGGGTCGTGGCGAGGTCCGTAATTTCGTCGCGTAGGGCGTCGAGAAATGCGTCGATGTCAGGCATCGGTCGGTGGACTGGATGAACAGGTCCGTCGGGGGCGTGGGGGCATGGATCATGAGCCGTTTCGGACCTCCTCGGGGTCTCTCTTGCCGCTCTCCAGCTCGATGATCGTATCGAAGGCCCGGGCCACCTGTGTTTTCTTCTCGTCAACAAAGGCGGGGGAGAACGAAGACTGCTCCTGCCAGTCGGCCAGAAAGCCCCCCAAGAGGTCCCGCTCCGCGTCAATGAGGATGCGCCACTGCCGCGCCGAAATTTCATTGTTGGGGCGTCCCTTCGCGAACTCGTGGGCCTTCTCCAGGTCGGTCTTTAGCTGCTGGACGGCCTCGGCGTGCTCCGAATAGGGGCGGGTGGCCTCGTCCATGAGGGCCAGTGCCTCCACCTTCAGGGAGGTGGCTTGTTCGTACGCCTGAGCGTTGAATTCGGAAATGGCCGGACCACAGGCCGAAAGAGCCAGCAGCAGGAGTCCCAGAAGGACCGTCCCTGCCGCGGATGGGGCACGGGTCGTCGGAAGACGGCGAAGAAATCGATTCACAGGACGCGGCATGAGTGCCGGACGTTATGAGGTACATTACGAGTCTACAACGGGGAGATGCTCCACCTCCTCCTCCATCGAGGCGCGTTCCTCCCGGGTCGTTTGCTCGCGCTGCTCGGGCCTTCGATCTGCAGCGCCATCCCCCCAAGGGTCCAAAGCGGAATTCGTAGACACGTGAACCGACGCAGGCATAACGTCCGGCGTCCAAGGGGCGACAGATCCACTCTGATGGAAGGTCGATACGCTGCCCATTTCCGACGGAAAAAGGAGGAGAGTGTGGACGTCAGCTACAGAAATAACGGCCATCTGGAGGAGGAGTCCGTTCTTGTCGAGCGTGCCCGTTTCGCTCGGGGAGCGGTCGTTGTCCACAACTCGTCCACGTGCGGATACGACTTTTATAAATAACGGAAATCCGCTCATCGGGGCGAAAGCGGGAGTTTCGGGGCAAACGACGGGTCTTATTTCTGTTATTGTTGCAAGTTCGTCCGGCACGGAGATGCCGTAAAAAGTTATCCACAGCTCCATCCACAAGCCCTGGAGAATCGGGGCGTAGCTTTTGCCAATAACGACAAGGTTGTAGTTGGGCAGTCATCGCCGGCGGGCCTGTACGAATTCTAGACGAGAGCGGCGACTGTCTCAGCCCCTGCGGAATCCTCTCTGAGGGCCGATCGTAGTGAACATGCTGTTTGACGGCGATTTTCTGCAGACCTACAGTTGCGCGTACCCTTCACTTTGATCCGTCTCTTCCCATGGCCGACGAAAGTAGTGCATATCCCGAGCCGAGTGATTTTGAAGTAATGCGGCCGACATACTACGAGAACGACGACGGCTTCATCACGGCCAAGATCGAGATTTCTCCGTTCAGCGTCGAGGGGGAGAGCCAAACGAAGGCCGGGGCCCGCCGGGCCGCCATTCATGAGGCCCGCAAGACGTATCACTCCTACCACCCTAGCTACGAGGTGGAGAGTCCTTTCCCAGATCACTTTGTTGACCGAGAGGGAACGGAGTGGCATCGCCTTCCTCCGTTCGAGCGGTCCACCTACGGCGACTACAAGTTCGTGAACGACTACGGTGAAGAGGAAGTGGTGGAGGAGGACTACGCCGACATCGAAACGATGCTGATGTGGGATGTGCGACCGGTGGAGGTGCTCGACGAGGAAGAGGTGGAGGCATAGTGGAAGCGTAGTACAGTGGTGCGCGCGGCGACGTTCTCGCGCCAGTCCTGGTCTTCCCAGATCGCCGTGCAGGGGACTGCCCCTGCCAGCCGAGCACTGCGCTGCGGGTCGGGTTGAGGGAAGCCCAGTGGCACAGTTGGGGCCGCGCCTCGGTGATCCGAAGGGCATCCCGGACCCGCAACGTCCGTTGAGGGCGCCGCATGCAGGCCAACGATGTAGGCGGTTTCAGCGATGACCGCCGTCCCCGCCACGCAGGCGATCTCGGATGTGGTCGTGTCGCTCGTCCAGAGGGACCACAACGAGGCGCACCCCCAAAGCTTCGTCCGGGGACCGTGCGGGAGGTGAGCCCCCACACGTCCACGCCGAGTTGTCGGTGGGGAGGCCGTTGATGACGATGAGAGGCCGGCTGACGCCGGTAACGAGATCGCAGACGGACGCGGGCGTCTGCGTGCTGCTGGGGAAGGAGAGGCAAGGTCTTTGCTCTGATAAACGCATCCCAGCGTCCAGCCGATCGGAAACCGCGTCCGGAGCGGCGGTCGGTGGGCGCTCCTTGCAGCGATCGCGTTCGCCCCACTGGTCCCCGCGTTCTCTTCATGGCTGTTCCTCGTTCTGTGCGTGAGATTGTGTGGTCCGCGTGCGCCTGGGGACTCCTCGCAGGCCTACTGCTTGGCGTCGCTGTGCCGTCTCTGCATGCCCAGCCCCAGCGGGCCGACGGCGTGTTCTACGGCAAACTTGGGGGCGGGCTCTCCGACTTTGCGAGCGACCTGTCGTCGTGGCGCCCGGCACATCCGTTTGGGGGAGACAAATTTGCTCGAGGGGCAGGGCTTCCATTCGTGTTCGTTGGAGAGGTCGGGTACCAGTTTTCGCCAAGCTGGGCCCTGGGGGTTGGAATTCAGGGCGGAAACTATCCGGTGGAGGTCTACCCCGAGATCGAAGGCATTTCAGACTCGTACCGCTACGCGCCGCAGCTGCTGGGGCGATACACCTTTTCCGGCGGGGCCGTGGCCCCGTACGTGGACCTCGGGGTCCACGCCACGCTTGGGGGCGACCGCCCTCCGACGCGCATCGGCGTGGGGCCCTCGGTGGGAGGCGGCGTGGACATCCATCTCGGGCGAGCGGCCTCGCTCTATGTGGAGTCGCGGGTCAACCTGACTTTTCCCGGCGGGGCCGTGGACGGGTCCAACGACGAAACCCGGTTCGACGCAACCGGCCAGCTTCTCGGGTTCGGACTGAAGGTGCCCCTCACGACGCCAACGCCCCCGCAGATCTTTCAACTAGACGGGCCAACGACCGTGCAGGCCGGCACGTCGGTCACGTTCGCGGCGACTGTCAACGAGGAAGAGGCCGACCGTCCCCTGCACTACCGATGGGACTTCGGAAACGGCGCGACGGCTACGGGCCGAACGGTCACACATTCTTTTGAGCAGCCTGGGAGCCATGAGGTCTCGTTCACTGCGCGCAACCAGGCCGGAGCGACGGACCACTCCCTCGCCGTCACGGTGGAGCGGCCCCCGAAGCCGCCCCGTCTCGCAACGGTCCGTGCCACCCCGGAGCCGGTGGCGGCGGGGGCGCCGGTGCAGTTCCGTGCGGCGGGGACAGGGGCTGATTCGCTTGCGTACGAGTGGCGGTTTGGGGACGGCGCGACCGCAGCGGGCCCATCGCCCACCCACACGTACACGGCCCCAGGCACGTACGCCGCGCGGGTGCAGGTGTCGAATCGCGACGGGGCCGACGCCCAGACGACCCGTGTTCGCGTGGTCCGGTCTGCTGAGCGGGACACGAGCGCTTCGGAGGCGGCGGCGCCGAGCCCTCCGGATTCGTCGTCGACGCCCCCTGGGCCGACTGCCCCCCCGGCCGAGACGGCCCCACAGAAGCAATGGGGCATCGTCGTCGCCTCGATGAGCGAGGAGGGGCAGGCGACGGCCGTGGCCCGTCGCTACCGCGAGCGACTTCCGGAGACCGTACGTGTGGGGGTCGTTGCAGCTGAGAGCGATCGGGGCGCCCGGCGGCATCGGGTGGTGCTCGGGCCGGTCGGGGACCGCGAGGCCGCCCGACAGGTGCTCGCAGAGCGGGCCGAGGACTTGCCGTCCGGGGCATGGCTGCTACAGCTTGAGTAGCAACGTTCTCTGTGTCGTGCAGAAATGCCCGGGTCTCGTGTCGCGGGCCCCT
>NZ_JAZKRW010000159.1:0-5848 GCF_036626415.1 Salinibacter sp. | reverse complement strand
AGGCGGGCACGCCCTTCTGCATCACCGTCGACTTCGACACGCTCGACGACCAGACGGTGACGGTCCGCGACCGCGACACGATGGAGCAGGACCGCGTGGCGATCGACCAGCTCGCCACCTACATCTTCGACCAGACGCGCAACTGGACCCCCGAGAAATAGACGGGCCGGGCGGGATGGGGGAGGCCTACGCGGCCGACCGGACGATCGCGTCTTTTCGGGCCAGTTCGTCGATCCGTTCGGGGGAGCATCCGAGGCGTTCGCGCAGGACCGTGGACGTGTGCTCGGCGTAGCGCGGCGGTGGGGAAAGGGAGGAGGACGCCTCGTCGGGGTGGGGAAACGCGATTTGTCGGAGTCCCGACGGGTCTTCGGGGCCGGCATCGAGCGTCATGGCCTGGGCGGTCGATTGCCCGAAGACCGCCGGCACGTCGCGCACCACGCCGGCCGGAACGTTCTGTTCGCGGAGTGCCGTGAGGAGAGGACCGCTTCGAAATTGTCCGACGCGGGCCCCGAGACGGTCGGCCAGGGCGTCGCGGTGATCAACGCGGTCGGCGTTCGTGGAGAACCTGGGGTCGTCGGCCAGCTCCGGACACCCGAGAATGTCGCACAGCGCCGTGAACTGGCGGTTGGTCCCCACCGCCAGGACGATCGACCGGTCGTCGGCCGTGGCGAACGGGGTGCCGTACGGGGCAATGTTGGGGTGGGCCGAGCCCATGCGCTGCGGGCTGTGCCCGGCCACGAGCCAGTTGGTCGCCTGGTTGGCGAGGCCGCTCACCGCTGCCTGGAAGAGAGACACCGGCACGTAGGCGCCGCCCCCGCCTCGCTCGCGGTTCAGCAGCGCCACGAGAAGGCCCTCCTTCAGCTGATGGGCCGCCAGCACGTCCATCAACGCCACCGGCAGCTTCGTCGCGGGCCCGTCCGCAGGGCCGTTCATGTGCATGAAGCCGCTCTCGGCCTGAATGACGGCGTCGTAGCCGGCCCGCTCGCGGTCCGGGCCGTAGCCAGTGACGTGGCCGTAGATCAGTGCAGGATTGATGGCCGAGAGCGTCTCGTAGTCGGCACCGAGGGCCTCGGCGGTGCCGGGGCGGTAGCTGGCCAGCACGATGTCGGCCTCCCGCGCGAGATCGTGGAGCAGAGCCTGCCCCGTCGCCGTCGACAGGTCGAGCGCCATCGACTGCTTACCCGTGTTGCAGCAACAGAAGTAAGCGGACCGGTCGTCGTTGTCCTCGGCATCGTCGACGTTCGGGGCCCGCCACCGCCGCGTCGCGTCGCCGTTCGTGCGGGGATTCTCAACTTTGAGGACCGTCGCGCCGAGCTCGGCGAAAAACTGGCCCACGCTCGGGCCGGCGAGGACGGAGGCGAGTTCCAGGACAAGGAGATCGTCGAGCACGGGGAGAGGCAGCTCTGCGGTGTTGGCGGGGGACCCTACGGTGCACCGGTCCATTGGCTTCTTTGAATCGAGAAGCCCCTTTCGGGTTCGACTGTCCTGAGACGAAATCTCTCCCCGATATGGCCGCCGAGTCTCCGTCGCCGCCGGGTCCCGATGCATGGGCGCGCTGGTGGAACCGGACCCGGTACCGGCTCTACGCCCCGGTCTACGACGCGCTGGCGTGGCCCATGGAGCGCGGACGACGGCGGGCCATCGAGTGGCTTGATCCCGCCCCGGATGAGCGCATTCTGCTGTCGGGGTGCGGCACCGGATTGGATCTCAAGTACCTCCCGGCCGGTGCGCAGATCACGGCCCTCGACGCGGTGCCGGCGATGGGGCGCCGCATACGCGACCGCGCCCGGGGGCTTGGGTTGAATGTCGACGTCCGGATCGGAGACGCCCACGCGCTGCCCTTCGCGGACGACACGTTCGACGTGGTGCTGCTCCATCTGCTACTGTCGGTCCTCCCGGATCCGGAGGCCGTCGCCGCCGAGGCGGCCCGCGTGTTGGCCCCGGACGGCCGCATTTCGATCTACGACAAGTTTCTGCCAGAGGGCACGTCGCCGTCCCCATTGCGACGACTACTGAATCCCGTGGCGCGAGTGCTGGTCTCCGACTTCAACCGACGGCTCAGGCCGATTCTTGTCGGAGCGGACCTGCAGGTCGTGGCCCACCGGAAGGCGGGACTCTGGGGGCTTTACACCGCCACCATTGCACGAGAGAACACCAGGTGACGCGGAGACTTGTGCTCCTCCGCAGCCCCGAGGCGATCCCTCCAAAAAGGAAAGCCCCCGGCCGGACTAGAGGAGTCCGACTGGGGGCATGAAGCCGCACCCGATCACAACTCGTTCCCGATGCGGGTCCGGACCTCATCGGCCGGCCCGCGGGGATCGGGGGGGCGGACGCCGGGCTACTGGATCTCGATCTGACGGCGTGTGCTCTCTTCCGTCTTCGGGACGGTAATTGTCAGCACACCGTCGTCGTAGGTCGCCTCGATGTGGTCGGCGTCGACGGCGTCCGGAAGCGTGAACGTGCGGTGGAAGGTGCCGACGGCGCGCTCCACGCGGACGAAGTCTTCGCTTTCGTCCGTTCGCTCGCTGCTGCGCTCGCCGTTCACGGTCAGCGTGCGGTTCTGGAGGTTAATACTGATGTCCTCCGCGCTCATGCCGGGCACGTCCAGGTGGAGGCGGAAGGCGTCGTCCGTCTCCACCAGGTCGGTGCTCGGCGACCAAACGGCAGAGGGGCTTTGGTCTCCGCCGTCGGAGCGCCCGAAGAACTGATCGAAGAGGCTATCGACCTCCCGCTGGAGGTTTCGAAGGGTTCGATTCGGCGTTTGGCGAGTCAACTGGGCCATGGGTCTCACCTCGTCCGGCGGACTTGTTCAACAGTGCGACGAACAGGTCGGCAATGACACAAGGCAATGTGTCCGTCGGGGACGTCGGTGATGCCCCGTCGTCCCCGAAGATTCCGTTCGTCATATTGAACAACACGTGTGCCACCCCGGCTCAGCCCCGATGAATCCCGAAACTCCGGCACCCGAGCCTGCCGCAGCGACAGAGTGCGGCTGCAGATCTGACACGCGGTCCGGTCGCGCCGGCCCCGCGGAACGCCCGCGGGGGGCGTCGACAGATCTTTCAGGATGGAAAGAGTTTCGGGGAATCGGAGACGGCCGGGGCGGGTAGAAAAACCACACGCATACACACCAATCCAGTCCCGTCCATGCCGTCGCGCACGCACGTCGTCTGGTACAAGCGCGACCTGCGGGTCGGCGACCACCGCCCGCTGGCGGAGGCCGCCGACCGGGGGCCCGTACTGCCCCTCTACGTGGCCGAGCCGTCCATCGCGGCCGGCGACGACTACCACCCGCGCCACTGGACCCTGATTCGGGAGGCGCTCATCGAACTCCGGGCCCGTCTCGCGAAGCGAGGGCAGCCCCTGGTCGTGCGGTGCGGCGAGATGCCGGACGTCCTGGAGTCGTTGCGTAAAGATGTGGGGCCCATCCACCTCTGGGCCCACGAGGAGACGGGCACCCAGCGCACGTTTGCACGGGACGAGCGCGTTCGTGACTGGGGTCGGGAACAGGACATTCCATTCACGGAAGTGCCGAGCCGGGGCGTCGTCCGCGGCCCCCACGACCGCGACGACTGGGCCGACCGGTGGGAGGAGGCCATGGACCGGCCGCTCGTGCATCCGCCCGAGTCGCTGACGCCGGTCGAGGACATTGAGCCGGGGCCGATGCCCTCCCACGCCGACCTCGGGCTCCGTCCGTCCACCGCCGCCCTGCAGCGGATCGGGGAGGCGGAGGCCCACCGGACCCTCGACTCGTTCTTCCGCGAACGGGGGCGCACCTACCGGCGGGCCATGTCGCGCCCCGCACCCGCCCGGACGGAGTGCTCACGGATCTCGGTGCATCTGGCCTACGGCACGATCAGCCTGCGACGGGTGGTCTACGAGCTTCGACGCCGCCAGGAGGAGCTGCGGGGCCGGAGCGGCCCGGACGTCACGGCGCGGCGCAAGGCGCTGAGCAGCTTCGACAGCCGCCTGCACTGGCACAGCCACTTTACGCAGAAGCTGGAGGATGCCCCCCGCATCGAGACGGAGAGCTACATTCCGGCGTTCGACGACCTTCGAGCGGATGACTGGGACCCGGCGCTCTACGACGCGTGGCTCCACGGCCGCACCGGCTTTCCGATGGTCGACGCCTGCATGCGCGCCCTCCGGACCACGGGGTGGCTCAACTTTCGGATGCGCGCGATGCTCTGCTCGTTCGCGGCCTACGACTGCTGGCTCGACTGGCGCCGCTTCGCGCCGACCTACGGCGGCCTCATGGCCGACTACGTGCCGGGAATTCACTACCCGCAGGTGCAGATGCAATCCGGCACCACCGGCATCAACCGCGTCCGCATCTACAACCCGGTGAAGCAGGGCAAGGAGCAGGACCCGGACGGCACGTTCATCCGCCGCTGGGTCCCCGAGCTGGCCTCCGTTGAGACGACCGCGTACGTGCATGAGCCCTGGCGCATGTCGCCCATCGAGCAGCGGGCCATCGGGTGTGTGGTGGGGGAGGACTACCCGGAGCGTGTCGTGGATCACAATGAGGCGTACCACCACGCCCAGGACGCCATCCACGAGCTGCGGCAGCGTCCGGAGATTCAGGCACAGGCCGACACGGTGCTGGAGCAGCACGGAAGCCGGGCTTAGGGACCGGTGGAAGGATCAGGACCGCGTCCGGGATCACCGGATGGCCGTGCCGGTCCCCGGCGCGTCACTGGGGTGCGAGAAGCTGAAGTCCATGTAACGGGAGGAACCCGAACAGCCCCGAAAGATTCTCTACAGCGGTCTCCAAACGCCCACACCGTCACGATGACTGCTGCGCCGCACGTGTACTGTTGTTGCTGTCTGTCCTCTCGCGCGTGAGCCGCGTGGTGTACGGCCGACGCTGTCGCCTCCGCCCGCCGGCTTTGCCGGGGGCTTTTTTCGTTTTGTCCCGCTCGAAGAGGTTCTGCCCACCCATGAAGGCCCACATTCTCTACGAAAATGAGGACTGGATGCCGCCGCTCCGGTCGGCCCTAGACGACGCCGGCGTGCCGTACGAGGAGTGGTTCGTCAACGACGGACATTTCGACGTGACCGGCACCCCTCCCGAGGGCGTCTTTCTGAACCGGATGAGCGCGTCCTCCCACACGCGGGGGCACGGCCCGGCCGTCGAGCACACGCGGCAGCTCATCGCGTGGCTGGAGCGGCACGGACGCCGCGTCGTGAATGGATCGCACGCCTTCGAGCTGGAGATTAGCAAGGTGCAGCAGCACGCCGCGCTGGAACAGGCGGGGCTGCGGACCCCGGCCACGCGGGCCGTGGCAGGAGGAACGGAGGCGCTGCTGGACGCCGCGCAGGACATGCCCACCCCGTTCGTCACGAAGCACAATCGCGGCGGGAAGGGCCTCGGCGTGCAGCTCTTCCGCACCCACGAGGCGTTCGAGGACGCGGTGCACGCCGGGGATATTCCCACACCGCCCGCCCACATTACCCTCCTGCAGCAGTTCATCGAGGCGGCCGAGCCGTTCATCACGCGCTGCGAGTTCGTGGACGGCGAGTTTCTGTACGCGATCACGTCGGACACGAGCGACGGCTTCGAGCTCTGCCCGGCCGACGCGTGCCGTACCGACGAGGACCGCTGCGCGGTGGACGGGGACGACTCCCTCTTTGCCCTGCGTGAGGACGTGCCCGCCGCCCTCATCGACCGCTACAAGGCCTTCCTCAAGCGGGAGCAGATCGATGTCGCCGGCATCGAGTTTATCGAGGACGCCGACGGGCAGATCTGGACCTACGACATCAACGGCACGACCAACTACTCGCCCGAGGTCGAACAGGAGCACGACCTGAGTGGCATGGCCGCCGTCGCCGACCTCCTGAAGCGCGA